>DAMDHZ010000035.1:0-28714 GCA_032101665.1 Brachybacterium sp.
GCCCACCGTGATCCTCGCCCACACGATCAAGGGCTACCGCCTCGGCAAGAGCTTCGCGGGCCGCAACGCGACGCACCAGATGAAGAAGTTCACGCTCGAGGACCTCAAGGCGCTCCGCGACACCCTCAACATCCCGATCAGCGACGAGCAGCTCGAGTCGGGCAGCGTCTACGACGCCCCGTACTACCTGCCGCCCGAGGACTCCCCCGCCATGAAGTACTTCCGCGAGCGTCGCGGGGTGCTCGGCGGCGGCGTCCCCAGCCGCGATCACGAGAATGTCGTCCTCGACCTCCCCGGCGACAAGGCCTACGAGGTCGCCAAGCGCGGCTCCGGCAAGCAGGAGATCGCCACCACGATGGCGCTCGTCCGGCTGGTCAAGGACCTCATGCGGGACAAGCAGACCGGCAAGCTGTGGGTCCCGATCATCCCCGACGAGGCTCGCACCTTCGGCATGGACTCGATGTTCCCGACCGCGAAGATCTACAACCCGGACGGCCAGAACTACGTGTCGGTCGACCGCGACCTGCTGCTGGCCTACAAGGAGTCCACGCAGGGCCAGATCAAGCACATGGGCATCAACGAGATCGGCGCGACCTCGGCCTTCACCGCGGCGGGCACCTCGTACGCGACCCACAACCAGCCGATGATCCCGTTCTACATCTTCTACTCGATGTTCGGGTTCCAGCGCACGGGCGACTACTTCTGGGCCGCCGGCGACCAGATGGCCCGCGGATTCGTGATCGGCGCGACCGCCGGCAAGACGACGCTCGCCGGTGAGGGCCTTCAGCACATGGACGGCCATTCCCCGATCCTCGCCGCGACCAACCCCGCCGCCGTCATCTACGACCCCGCGTACGGCTACGAGATCGGCCACATCATCCGCGACGGCCTGCAGCGCATGTACGGCGAGGACGAGCGCGACCAGAACGTCTTCTACTATCTGACGGTCTACAACGAGCCGATCGTGCATCCCGCCGAGCCCGAGGGCCTCGACGTCGACGGCCTGCTCAAGGGCATGTACGAGCTCGATCCCGCTCCCGAGGGTGATGGCCCGCTCGTCCAGCTCATGGCGTCCGGCGTCGGCGTCCCGTGGGCCCGCCACGCGCGCGAGATCCTCGAGCAGGATTGGGGTGTGCGCGCCGCCGTGTGGTCGGTGACGAGCTGGGCGGAGATGCGCAAGGACGCCCTCGCGGCCGAGAAGCACAATTTCCTGCACCCCGAGGAGGACCCGCGCACCCCGTGGATCTCCGAGCGCCTGTCCGGCGTCGAGGGCCCGTTCGTCGCCACGAGCGACTATGAGGGCCTGCTGCCCGACATGATCCGCCAGTGGGTCCCGGGCGCCTACGGCGTTCTGGGGGCCGAGGGTTGGGGCTTCTCGGACACCCGTCCGGCCGCGCGCCGCTTCCTGCACATCGACGCCCACTCGATGGTCGTCAAGGCCCTGCAGATGCTCGCCACCGAGGGCAGGATCGACTCCTCGGCGCCGCGCGAGGCCGCCGAGCGGTACGAGCTGCTCAACGTCAACGCGGGCGAGTCCGGCTCCTCGGGCGGTGAGTCCTGACCGCTGAGGCGACCGTGACGACCGAGCGGCCCGTCCCGGCCGGGCACGCCCTCACGGGCATCTGCCGGATCGACCGACACGCCGTCGAGCCGCCGGTACGCCAGATCTGCGACGCGATCGCGCGCGCGGTCCAGGACGGGACGCTCCCCCCGGGGACCCGCCTGCCCACCGTGCGCGCGCTCGCCGCGGACCTCGACGTCGCCGTCAACACCGTCGCCAAGGCCTTCCGCCGTCTCGAGGAGGCGCGGATCGTCATCACCCGCGGTCGTGCCGGCACCGTCGTCGCCCCACTCGACGGCGTCTCCGGGCGCCTCGAGAAGGCGGCCCGCGACTTCGCCGAACTCGCCGTCCAGCTGGGCGTGGACCGCGACCGCGCTCAGCGGGTCGTCGTCGCCGCACTCGACGCCTCGCACTCCTGACCCTCTCGCCCATCCCCACCCGCATCATCTTGGAGGCCCGCCCGTGATCGTCCTCGTCAGCCCCGGTCAAGGGGCCCAGAAGCCGGGATTCCTCGCCCCCTGGCTCGACCTGCCCGGCGTCGCCGACCGGCTGGGTGCCCTGTCCGAGGCCGCCCAGGTCGATCTGATCAGCCACGGCACCGAGTCCGACGCCGACACCATCCGGGACACCGCGATCGCGCAGCCCCTGCTGGTGGCCGCGGGCATCGTCGCGGGCGAGGCGCTCGCCGACGGCCGCAGCGACATCGCCGATGCGATGGCGGGGCACAGCGTCGGCGAGGTCACGACGGCCGCCCTGGCCGGCGTGCTGGGCGCCGAGGACGCGATGCGCCTCGTGGCCGTGCGCGCGAACGCCATGGCCGAGGCCGCCGCGGCCGAGCCCACCTCGATGGCCGCCGTGGTCGGCGGTGACCGCGCCGAGGTCCTCGCCGCGATCGAGCGCCACGGTCTCGCGCCCGCGAATCTCAACAGCCCCGCCCAGGTGGTCGCCGCCGGCGCGGCCCCTGCCGTCGCCGCCCTCGCCGAGGACGCCCCGGCGCGAGCCCGTGTGATCCCGCTCCAGGTGGCCGGTGCCTTCCACACCGCGTACATGGCCTCCGCCCGCACCCGGCTCCAGGAGTTCGTGCCGCAGCTCACGCCCGCGGACCCCGTGGTCCCGCTCGTCTCGAACGCGGGCGGCCGGGTCGTCACCTCCGGACGTGAGTACCTGGACCTGCTCGTCGCCCAGGTCTCATCTCCCGTGGACTGGGCCGCGTGCATGGAGACCTTCCGCGATCGCGGCATCACCGGGATGATCGAGCTCACCCCCGCCGGCACCCTCACGGGCCTCGCCAAGCGCGAGCTCAAGGGCATCGGCCTCGTCAACCTCAACACGCCCGCCGACCTCGACGCCGCCCGGGCCCTGCTCACCGGACAGGAGAACTGAGACCATGAGCGTGACCCTGCGCCCCCGCCCCACCGTTCCCGGATCGCGGATCGTGTCCTACGGTGCCGCCCGCGGTGATCTCGACGTCCCCAACGACGACCTGGTCGGACCCATCGACTCCTCGGACGAGTGGATCCGTCAGCGGACCGGGATCATCTCCCGCACCCGCGCGAGCGCCGACCGCTCCGTCGGCGACCTCGCCCTCGAGGCGTCGCGCGAGGCGCTCGAGACCGCAGGCCTCGCCGGCACGGACATCGACATCGTGATCGTCTCGACGGTCTCCTTCCCCTACGCCACCCCGTCGCTCGCGACGTGGCTCGGCGCGCAGCTCGGCAACCCCGACGTCGTCGCCTACGACATCGGCGCCGCGTGCGCGGGTTTCTGCTACGGGATCGGCCAGGCCGACGCCCTCATCCGCTCGGGCACCGCCACCACGGTGCTCGTCGTCGGTGCCGAGAAGCTCTCCGACTTCATCTCCCCCACCGACCGCTCGATCTCCTTCCTGCTCGGCGACGGGGCGGGGGCCGCGATCGTCACCGCGTCCGAGACGCCGCTGGTCGGCCCCACCATCTGGGGGTCCAACGGAGAGAACTGGGACACCATCCGGATGACGGGCTCGCTCCTCGGCTTCCGCGACGGCACCGCGGCGTGGCCGACGATGGAGCAGGACGGGCGCACCGTGTTCCGCTGGGCCGTGTGGCACACCGCCGACATCGTGCGCAAGGCTCTCGACGAGGCCGGGCTGACCGTCGACGACATCGACGTGTTCGTGCCGCACCAGGCCAACATGCGTATCGTCGACGAGCTCGCCAAACAGCTCAAGCTGCCCGACTCCGTGGTCATCGCCCGGGACATCGCGCACACCGGCAACACCTCGGCCGCGTCGATCCCGCTCGCGACCCATCGGCTGCTCGCCGAGGGGCAGGCGAAGTCCGGCGACGTGTGCGTGCAGATCGGCTTCGGAGCCGGCCTCGTGTACGCCGGACAGGTCGTCGTCCTCCCCTGATTCCCCCGCCCGTGATGCGTGTCGCCCCGGTGCTGGTGTTCCGCACCGCCGGGGCCCGCCGCGGGTAGTCTTGCCCTGCCAACGAAAGCCAGATCCAAGGAGCACCCCATGGCACACACCGAGAACGAGATCCTCGAGGGCCTCGCCGAGATCGTCAACGAGGAGACCGGCGTCGCCACCGAGGACGTCCAGATGGACAAGTCCTTCACCGACGATCTGGACATCGACTCCATCTCGATGATGACGATCGTGGTCAATGCCGAGGAGAAGTTCGACGTGCGCATCCCCGACGAGGAGGTCAAGAACCTCGCGACCGTCGGCGACGCCGTCACCTTCATCGCGGGCGCCCAGGCCTGACCCACCCGGACGCCCGGAGCCGCTGCGGCGCTCCGGGCGTTTCGCACCCGCCCCGCCCCTTTCCCACCCCGGAGGTCCCTCAGATGTCCGCACCAACCCGCGTGGCCGTGACCGGTCTCGGCACCGTGAACCCCCTGGGAGGCGACGTCGCCTCGACGTGGGAGGCGGCCCTGAAGGGCACGTCGACCGCGCACACCCTCGACAACGACTGGACCGAGCGGTACGGACTCGCGGTGAACTTCGCGTGCGAGGTCCCCATCGACCCGTTCGACGTGCTCGCCCGCCCCGAGGCCAAGAAGCTCGACCCCTCGGGCCAGTACACGCTCATCGCCGCGCGCGAGGCGTGGTCCGACGCGGGCAGCCCCGAGGTTCCCGGGGAGCGCCTCGGCGTGGTCGTCGGCACCGGCATCGGCGGCGTCTGGACGATCCTCGACCAGTGGGACGTCGTCAAGGAGCGCGGGGCGCGACGCGTCAACCCTTTCACGGTGCCGATGCTCATGGCCAACTCCTCGAGCGCCCACGTCGAGCTCGAGTTCGGCGCCAAGGCCGGCGCCCACACCCCCGTGTCCGCGTGCGCCTCGGGCGCCGAGGCCGTCGCGAACGCCTTCGACATGATCCGCGCCGGCCGGGCCGACGTCGTCATCGCCGGTGGCACCGAAGCGTGCGTGCACCCGCTGCCGCTGGCCGGCTTCGCGAACATCCGCGCGCTGTCCACGCGCACCGACGATCCCGAGCACGCCTCGCGCCCCTACGACGTCGACCGCGACGGCTTCGTGCTCGGCGAGGGGGCCGCGATCCTGATCCTCGAGTCCGAGGAGCACGCCACCGCGCGCGGCGCACGCATCTACGGGTACGTCTCCGGCCGCGGCATGGCCTCGGACGCCTACCACATCTCCGCGCCCTCGACCGATGGGCAGGCCAACGCGATCGCCGAGGCGGTCGCCGACGCCGGCATCGCCTCGCGGGACGTCGTCCACGTCAACGCGCACGGCACCTCGACCCCGCTCGGCGACATCGGCGAGCTCAACGCCGTCAAGCAGGCGCTCGGCGGGGACACCGACCAGATCGTCGTGACCTCGACGAAGTCGATGACCGGTCACCTGCTCGGCGGTGCCGGGGCTCTCGAGTCGGTCTTCTCGGTGCTCGCCGCCCACCATCGGGTGTCCCCGCCGACGATCAACATCGAGCAGCTCGACCCCGAGGTGCCTCTCGACGTCGCCGCCGGTGCCCCGCGCGAGCTGCCCGCCGGTGACATCGCCGTGCTGAACAACGCGTTCGGCTTCGGCGGCCACGACGTCGCCGTGCTCTTCACGAGCGCCTGAGGCATGTCGCCCGCGCGACGCGGCCCCGTCGAGCCTGTCGCCGAATCCGCGCGCGGCACCGGACTCGGTGACGCGCTGACCCGCCCCGAGCGGCTCGACCGGCTTCCCTTCACCCGGCGCCACGCGCGCATGCTCGGGGCCTCCGGACTCGGCTGGGCGCTCGACGCGATGGACGTCGGCCTCGTCTCGTTCGTGATAGCGGCGCTCACCGTGCACTGGGGCCTGAGCAAGGGCGACGGCTCCCTGCTCGCCTCCGCGGGCTTCCTCGGGATGGCGCTCGGCGCGACCCTGGGCGGGGGTCTCGCCGACCGCGTCGGGCGCCGGAGCGTCTTCGTGCTGACCCTGCTCGTGTACGGCATCGCGACCGGCGCCTCGGCGCTCGCCACGGGCCTCGCGATGCTCGTGGCCCTCCGCTTCGTGGTCGGGCTGGGCCTCGGGGCCGAGCTGCCCGTCGCGTCGACCCTCGTGAGCGAGTACGCGCCCCGCCGGGTCCGGGGGCGGGTGGTCGTGTGGCTCGAGGCGTTCTGGGCCGTGGGATGGATCCTCGCCGCGGTGATCGGCACCGTGGTCGTGGCCGCCGGTCCCGCCGGCTGGCGCTGGGCCCTCGCGCTCGGCATGCTGCCGGCCGCGTACGCGATCGTGGTGCGCTTCGGGATGCCGGAGTCCGTGCGGTTCCTCGAGTCCGCGGGCCGTCACATGGAGGCCGAACGCGCCGTGCGCGCCTTCGAGGAGGCCGCGCACGTGGAGCCGCCCGCCCGGACGGTCGAGATCGCCGACGCCCCTGACGGCCCCCGCCCGTCCCTGTGGTCGCCGCGCCTGCGCGCGCGCACGGCCGCGCTGTGGGTCGTGTGGTTCTGCGTGAACCTGTCCTATTACGGGGCGTTCATCTGGATCCCGACGCTCCTGGTCGACCGCGGCTTCGGCCTCACCCGCTCGTTCGTCTTCACCCTCGTGATCACCCTGGCCCAGCTGCCCGGGTACGCGGTCGCCGCGTGGCTCATCGAGGTGATCGGTCGCCGCTGGACGCTGACGCTCTTCCTGATCGGCTCGGCGCTCGCGGCCGGGGCCTTCGGCCTGGCCGGCTCGGAGACCGCGATCATCGCCGCCGGGTGCGCGCTGTCCTTCTTCAACCTCGGCGCGTGGGGCGCCCTCTACGCGATCGGCCCCGAGCTGTATCCGACGCCCGTGCGGGCGACCGGCACGGGAGCCGCCGCGGGCTTCGGGCGCATCGCCTCGATCCTCGCCCCGCTCTCGGTGCCGCTGCTGATGAGCGCGGGCGGAGCCGTGCTCACCTTCTCGGTGTTCGCTCTCGCGTTCGTGCTCGCGGCCGTGGCCGCCGTGACGCTCCCGGAGCGGCGCGGGTCCGCGCTCGTCGAGGAGTAGGGGCTCAGACCACCCGCTGCAGCCAGCGCATCCTCACGCCCTCGCCCGCGTGGCGGTAGATCTCGAGGTCCTCGTCCCACGGCTCGCCGAGGGCGAGCGACAGCTCCCGCGCGAGCGCCTCGGGATTGCGCGAGGACGCAGCGCGCTCCATGCACGCGCGCACATGGTCCTCGGACAGCACCGTGTTGCCGGCGCGGTCGGTCGCGGCGTGGAAGATCCCGAGCTCGGGCGTGCAGCTCCAGCGGGCGCCGTCGGCGTGGGCGGTCGCGTCCTGGACCACCTCGTAGCGCACATCGTCCCAGCCGCGGATCGCGCTCGCGAGGCGTGCACCGGTGTCCTCGCGCCCGCGCCAGGTGAGGTCGGCGCGCACGAGGCCGGGGCCGACGGGCTGCTCGCGCCACTGCAGGCGGGCGGGCACGCCGAGGACTCCGCTCGCCGCCCAGTCGATGTGCGGTGCCAGGGCTCGCGGCGCGGAGTGGATGTACAGCACTCCCTGTGTCATGACGACCCTTCCGGTGTTCCGATGCGTCTTCCCCAACGAATCGGTGCCTCCGGGGCGGGTGTTCACCTCACGGGCAGTGCAGTGAAGTCGCCAGCCTAGAACCTCGCCCGGATGTCTCGCAACGCGCGCTTCCTGACGGGGCGTTCGAGACCGTCGATGTAGAGCTGACCGTCGAGGTGGCCGACCTCGTGCTGGATGAGCCGGGCGAGGATGCCCTCCCCCTCGAGCTCGACGGCGCGCCCTTCGAGATCGGTGCCGATGCAGCGGGCGTAGCGGGTCCGTCGGCGCGGATACCACAGACCCGGGAGCGACAGGCAGCCCTCGTCGTCGTCCTGGATGTCCTCGGACAGCTCGACGATCTGGGGATTGAGCATGTAGCCCACCCCGTCATCGAGGTGCCAGGAGAACGCGCGCAGGCTCACGCCGATCTGGTTGGCGGCCAGTCCTGCCCGGCCCTCGTGGTCCACGGTCTCGAGCAAATCGGCGACCAGGGTGCGGACGCCGTCGGTGACCGTGCGGACCGGATCGCATGCCGTGCGCAGCACCGGGTCGCCGATGATGCGGATCGGACGCTCGGTCATGCGCTCGGTCCCTCGGGGGCATCGGCCTCGGCCGCGGGGGCGTCCACGATCCGATGGCACACCTCGGGGTCGCCCGTCAGGGTGCGCTCGACGGTGCAGTTCGCGGCGATCGCCTTCTCGATCGCGCGCTCGACGCGCGCGATCTGCTCGGGGGCCAGACCGGAGAGGTCCAGCTGTACCTCCTCGTCGATCCGCTCGTAGCGGTTGCCCTGCTCCGACGAGGTGCCATGGGCGTAGACGCGCATCGGGAAGTCCTCGCCGAGCCGGCGTCCGATCGTGAAGTCCGCGCTCATACCGGCACAGCCGATGAGGGCGAGCTTGAGCAGCTCGCCGGGCGTGATCTCGCCGTCCCCCTCCCCGATCGGGATCTCGACGCCGCGCCGATTGCGGCCCACGAGGCGGCGGGTCCCTGCACGGTCGACCCAGACGGAGCCCTCGGCGAACGAGGGCGAGATCGGGAAGCGGGAGTCGGGGACTGCGGACATGGGCACCTCCGGTGGTCGGCCGTCGCACGCGACGGGCGGGATGTCGGCGCTCCGGCGAGGGCCGACAGCACGAAGGCCCCGGGGTCCCCGGGGCCTTCAGCGTGTAACCAAGCTCCCGCGACTGGACTTGAACCAGTAACCGTTCGATTAACAGTCGAATGCTCTGCCGATTGAGCTACGCGGGATCAACCTCATCGAGGATAGCAGTGCCGAGCGGCCCCTCGCGACTCGGCGCGGGTGTGCGGCGGCGCATATGACGCATGCCACGCCGACGACCGCTCAGGCGATGAGGCCGACGATCGTCGCGCTGATGAAGGACACGAGCGTCGCTCCGTACAGGAGCTTGAGGCCGAACCGCGCGATCGTGTCGCCCTGGGCGGGAGCGAGCCCCTTGGCGGCGCCCGCGATGATGCCGATCGAGGAGAAGTTCGCGAACGAGACGAGGAAGGTCTGCGCGATCGCGGTCGCACGCTCGCTCAGCTCGACCCTGCCGCCCGGCGCGGCGTCGGTGAACGACAGCATGGCCACGAACTCGTTCGAGATGAGCTTGGTCGCCATCAGCTGGCCGACCTGGGCACACTCGGCGGCCGGCACCCCTGTGAGGAACGCGAAGGGCCAGAACACGTAACCGAGCAGCTGTTGGAAGGTGACGCCTCCGAGCACCGCCCGGAAGATCCCGTTGAGCAGGGCCATGAGCGCGACGAACCCGATCAGCATCGCGACGATCGAGAGGATCACCTTGCCGGCGTCGAGGATGTACTCCCCCAGCATCTCGAAGAAGGACTGCCCCTCGGTGGGGTGCGGGATCACGAGGTCGTCGTCCTCGGGATCGACCTCGTAGGGGCTCAGCAGGTTGACGACGATGAAGGCGCCGAACACGTTGAGGACGATCGCGGCGACGACGTAGCGGGGCTGGATCATGGTCATGTAGGCGCCGACGATCGACATCGACACCGTCGACATGGCCGAGGCGCTGATCATGTACAGACGCTTCTCGGACAGCTCCGGCAGCACCTTCTTGATGGCGATCAGGTTCTCGGACTGCCCGAGGATCGCCGAGGAGACCGCGTTGAACGACTCGAGCCTGCCCACGCCCGAGATCGTGGAGAGCACGAAGCCGACGCCACGGATCACGAGCGGGAGGATGCGCAGGTACTGCAGGATGCCGATCAGCGCGCCGATGAAGATGATCGGCATGAGGGACGTGAACACGAACGGGGCGGTGTCATCGGACTTCACGTCCACGAGACCGCCGAACACGAAGGACGTCCCCTCGGTCGCGTAGCCGATGAGGGCCTCGAAGACGGAGGCGAGGACCCCGATCACGGCCTGGCCGACGCCCGTCTTGAGCATGAGCAGCGCGAGCAGGAACTGCAGGACGAGCATGATGGCGATGAACGGCGCCTTCTTGCGCAGCATGCCCACATCGCGGGTCGGGAGGAAGGCGAGGCCGAGGAAGACCACGAGTCCGACGAGGCCGATGACGATGTGCACGCGCGACTCCTTGTCACGGGGGCGGAGAACCGCTCCACCCTACTCGTGACCACCGTCACTCCCGCCTCTCCGCCCTGCGGGAGGGTGACGGGCCAAGAGGCGGAGCACGGTAGCCTCATCGGGCACGGCCCAGTAGCTCAGCCGGTCAGAGCAGCGGACTCATAATCCGTCGGTCGCGGGTTCAAGCCCCGCCTGGGCTACCACGGTCCCCCCTGTCCATCGTCAGCGCCCCGCCCGGCGCAGCTCGCGCGGGAACTCCTCGAGCAGGCGCAGCCACAGCTCCGAGGCCGTGGGGTAGGACGGCACCGCGTGGCGCAGCACGTGCAGGGGCACCCGGCCGACGATCGCGACGGTCGCGGCGTGCACGAGCTCGGCGGCATCGGGCCCCACGAAGGACGCCCCGAGCAGACGTCGGCTGGTGCGATCGGCCACGAGGGTGGCCGTGCCCGGCACGTGATCGCGCACCAGGGCCGAGCCCGCCGCGCCGGAAAACGGGACCTCGGCGGTCACCAGGTCATGACCCGCCTCCTGCGCCTGCGCCGCGGTCATCCCGACGGCCGCGACCTGTGGCTCGGTGAACACGACCTGCGGCACCGCGGCCACGGGCGCCTCCGGCTCGCGCTCCTCGCCGAGGGCATCGGCCCGGATGGCGGCGCCGATCACGCGCGCCCGGTACTTGCCCCAATGGGTCAGCTGGGCCTCGCCGCTCGCGTCGCCGACCGCGTGCAGCCAGCTCGGGAGCGCGCCGCTCGTGACATCGTCCGGGCTCAGACCGATCGCCTCGAGGCCGAGGTCGTCGAGCCGCGGCCGGCGACCGGTCGCCACCAGGATCTCGTCGGCGGTGTGCTCGCCGCGATCGGTGCGCACCCGGACCGTGCCGCCGTGCACGCGCCCGAGTCCGGTGGCCCGCGGCGACTCCCGCTCGGCACTCTCCACGTCGGCTCCGGTCTCGACCGTCACGCCGAGGCGGCGGAGGCCGTCCGCGACCGCCGCTCCCGCACTCGGCTCGAGGCGTGACAGCAGTCCGTCACCGCGCACGAGCATCGTGACCTCGCTGCCGAGCGCGGCCATCCAGGTCGCGGCCTCGCACGCGACCACTCCCCCGCCGACGACCAGGAGCGAGCCGGGAACCTCGCGCACGCCCGTGGCGTCGCGCGATCCCCACGCCTCAAGGCCGCGCAGCGGCTCGGCGATCTGCGGCTCGCTGCCCGTCGCGATCACGACGGCGCGCCGCGCGCGCAGCCGGCGGCGGGTGTCGTCGGGGGCGGTCACCTCGACCGTCCGCTCCCCGGTGAGCCGGCCATGGCCGCGGAGCACGTCGATCCCGATCCCCTCGGCCCACGACACCTGGCCCGCGTCGTCGTAGTGGGAGACCCAGTCGTCGCGCCGTCGCAGCAGCGCGTCGCGGTCGATCCCGGTGGGCGTGACGCCGGGGAGATCACCGGTCACATCGGCGACCGCGACGGGCCGCAGGAGCGCCTTGGACGGCATGCACGCGTAGTACGAGCACTCACCGCCCATGAGCTCTCCCTCGACGACGGCCGCCGTGAGATCGCTGTCCTCGGTCGCGTACTGGGCGACGTTCTCCCCGACGGGGCCGCCGCCGAGGACGACGACGTCGACCTCGAGATCGCGGGTCGTGGTGGATGCGGGTGCCATGGGATCTCCTTCGGTCGTGACGGCTCGCGCGCGGTCATTCCGCGAGCGCGCGCAAGGCCCGTCTCTTGTCCTGCAGGGTCGACAGCTGCGTCATGATGCGCTGATAGCCCTCGGGATCGCGCGAGGGGTCGGCGCGCTGGAGGCGCTGCTTGAGCACCGAGTACTCGCGGGTGAACGACAGCTCGGTGAGGCGGTCCAGGAGCGACGTGGCCAGGCGCTCGAGCCCCGCCTCGTCGCGGGCGGGCAGCTGCAGGTTGGCGAGCTCGACGATGAGGGGGCGCACCGTCTCGCCCGCGATCTCGAGCACCTGGTCGAGGTACCGGGCGGGGGCGAGGTCGCCCGACACCGCGTCGAGGAGGGTGCCGGCCGCGAGCATCACGTCCCACACCCCCTGCAGCGCGGGGACGTGGAAGGAGTCGTCGGGCAGCGCGGCGACCTTCCCGGCATCCAGCAGTCGGGGCGACTGCAGCATGACGGCGAGAGCCTGGGTCTCGACCTGCCCGACAGGGTCCCGCGGGCTGACGACGTCGGCGAGGCGGGCGATCGGCAGGGCGCCCGTCTCCGTCTCGTCGTGCCCGCCCCTGACGCCCGGGGACTCGGGGGCGACCTCGGCGGCGTGGCGGCCGCCCTGGGGGGCGGTGCGAGCGGCATCGTGCACGGCCCGCAGCACGGTCCGCTCGTCCATGCCGAGCCAGCCGGCCAGGCGCCGCGCGTACTCGGGGCGCATCGCGCGGTCGCGGATGCGCGCGACGACCGGGGCGGCCATCCGCAGCCCCGTCACCTGTCCCTCGACCGTGTCGAGGTCCACCTGGTCCAGGACGGTCCGGATCGCGAACTCGAACAGCGGGCGGCGGCCCTCGACGAGCTCGCGCACGGCCTCATCACCCCGCGCGATCCGCAGCTCGCACGGGTCCATGCCGCCCGGCTCGACGGCCACGAAGGTCTGGGCGACGAAGCGCTGGTCCTCGTCGAAGGCCTTGAGCGCGGCCTTCTGGCCCGCGGCGTCGCCGTCGAAGGTGAAGACGACCTCGCCGCTCAGGCCCCGGGACTCCGAGTTCAGGCGCAGCCCGGCCGAGGGGTTCATGTCGCCCATCACGCGGCGCACGATCTTGACGTGCTCGGAGCCGAAGGCGGTGCCGCACGAGGCGACGGCCGTCGTGATCCCGGCGAGGTGGGCGGCCATCACGTCGGTGTAGCCCTCCATGACGACCACCCGATGCTGGGTGGCGATGTTCTTGCGGGCGAGGTCGAGGCCGTAGAGCACCTGGGACTTGTGGTAGATCGGGGTCTCGGGCGTGTTGAGGTACTTGGGTCCCTGATCGGACTCGAGCAGCCGCCGCGCTCCGAAGCCGATGGTCTTGCCGGTGATGTCGCGGATCGGCCAGACGAGCCGACCCCGGAAACGGTCGTAGACGCCCCGCTGCCCCTGAGAGACGAGCCCGGAGGCGACCAGCTCGGGTTCGGTGAAGCCGCGCCCGCGCAGATGCTTGAGCAGGCCGTCCCAGCCCTCGGGCGCGAAGCCCACGCCGAAGCGCTCGGCCGCGGCACGGTCGAAGCCGCGCTCGGCGAGGAAGCGCCGCCCCACGCCCGCCGCCGGTGTCGAGAGCTGCTCGCGGTAGAACTGCTCGGCGACGTCGTGGGCGTCGAGGAGGCGCTGGCGGGTGCCGAAGTCGGTGCGCTCGCCGCCGCCACGTCCGGTCTCCTCGTAGTGCAGCTGCACGCCGTAGCGCCCGGCGAGGCTCTCGACGGCCTCGACGAAGGTCAGGTGGTCGATCTTCTGGACGAAGGAGATGACGTCGCCGCCCTCGCCGCAGCCGAAGCAGTGCCAGTGCCCCAGCTGGGGCCGGATATGGAAGCTCGGGGTCTTCTCGTCGTGGAAGGGACACAGCCCCTTCATCGAGCCGATCCCGGCCGTGCGCAGCGTGACGTGGTCGCCCACCACCTCGTCGAGGCGGGCGCGCTCGCGCACGAGCTCCACGTCCTCGCGCCGGATCCGTCCCTGGGGCGCCATCACAGATCCGATCCGAGACCGGGCAGGGGCAGGTCGGCCGCCGTGACGTGGGTGGACGTGTCGACGAACAGCGCGTGATGGAGGCGCCGTGCGGTCACATCGGTGTACGAGGCGATCTGGTCGACGACGACGCGCCGTCGGGCGTCGTCGTCGCGCGCGTCGTGCCACAGCTCGGCGAACAGGGGCGACAGGTGGGTCGCACCGGTGTTCCACAGCCCCGCGTACAGGTCGCGGATGATCTGCTCCTGCTGCTCGTAGACGGGGGCCTGCTGCGCCGACGACATGACGTAGGCGGCGGCGAGCCCCTTGAGCACGGCGATCTCGAGCGCCGTCTGCTCGGGCACGACGATGTCCCCACCGAATCGGGCGATCGCGGCGTGGCCGCGGCGGGCGCGGGTGGCCGAGACGACCGAGCCCGTGAAGCGGCCGATGAGCTGGCTCGTCATGTCCTTGAGCGCCGCGGCCGAGCGCATCGAGCCGGTGAACTCGCGCATCCACCACGGCTCCGCCTCGAGCCGGGACAGCGCCTCGTCGAGCTCTTCGGTCCCGTGCGCCGGCGTGTACCAGTCCTGCACGACGTACAGGGCAGCTCCCCGTTCGAGCGGGTCGGCGAGCCGCGCGAGGTCGAGGTTGCCGCCCGTGATCGCGTCCTCGATGTCGTGGACCGAGTAGGCGATGTCGTCGGAGGCGTCCATCACCTGCGCCTCAAGGCACTTGCGCCCCGCCGGCGCGCCCTCGCGTGCCCACGTGTACACGTCGAGGTCGTCCGCGTAGACGCCGAACTTGGGCGACGACGGATCGGGGCCCGCGCCGCGCGTCCACGGGTACTTGATGGCCGCGTCGACCACGGCGCGCGTGAGATTGAGCCCGAAGGGGCGCTCCTCCCCCACGATCTTGGGCTCGAGCCGCGTGAGCAGACGCAGGGTCTGCGCGTTGCCCTCGAAGCCGCCGATCCCGTCGGCCAGCTGGTCGAGGATCTTCTCCCCGTTGTGCCCGAACGGCGGGTGCCCCATGTCGTGGGACAGGCACGCCGCGTCCACCACGTCCGGGTCGCAGCCCAGCTCCGCACCGATGTCGCGCCCGACCTGGGCCACCTCGAGGGAGTGGGTGAGGCGGGTGCGCACGAAGTCGTCCGAGCCGGCGCCGAGCACCTGGGTCTTGGCGCCCAACCGGCGCAGCGCCGAGGAGTGCAGCACGCGCGCCCGGTCGCGCTGGAAGGGCGTGCGGGTCTGGGATTTCGGGGGCTCGCTCGCCCAGCGCGTGATGTCGGCGGCGCGGTACCCGTCCGGGACGACGGGCGCGGCGGCGAGAGAGGCGGAGGTCATCGCTCAGCCCCCCGAGATCGAGAGCTCGGCCTCGTGGAGGCGCGCGGCGATGTCGGGGGTGATCTCGCGCGTGTCCATCCAGCCCTCGGGACAGGCGGGACGCTTGGGGGTGCCCGCGCGCCCGCGCGGCCCCTCGACGGCGTCGCCGGGGTAGGGGCTCGCGAGGTCGAGCTCGGCGAGCTTGGCGTCGAGGTCCTCGAGGGACTCCATGGTCGCGAGGCGGTGGCGCATCTCGCCGCCGACGGGGTAGCCCTTGAAGTACCAGGCGACGTGCTTGCGCAGGTCCCGCACGCCGCGGCCCTCGTCCTCGAAGAACTCGATGAGCAGCTCCGCGTGGCGCCGCGCCGTGCGAGCCACGTCCCCCAGGGTGGGGCGGACCCGCTCGGGCAGCCCCGCGAAGGCCGCGGCCAGGTCGGCGAACAGCCACGGCCGCCCCTGGCAGCCGCGTCCCACGACGACGCCGTCGCAGCCGGTCTGCTCGACCATGCGGATCGCGTCCTCGGCGGACCAGATGTCCCCGTTGCCGAGCACCGGGATGTCGGTGACGAGGCTCTTGAGGTCCGCGATCGCCTCCCAGTTCGCGGTGCCCGCGTAATGCTGGTCGACGGTCCGGCCGTGCAGGGCGATCGCGCTCGCCCCCACCTCTTGGGCGATCAGGCCGGCGTCGCGGTAGGTGACGTGGTCGGCGTCGATCCCGATCCGGGTCTTGACGGTCACGGGCACGTCCCCGGCCGCCTCGACCGCGCCGCGCACGATCCGGGTGAACAGCTCGGTCTTCCACGGCAGGATGCCGCCGCCGCCGCGGCGCGTGACCTTGGGGACGGGGCAGCCGAAGTTGAGGTCGATGTGGTCGGCCCGATCCCGTTCGAGCACCATCTCGACGGCGCGGCGCACCGTCGCGGGATCGACCCCGTACAGCTGGATCGAGCGGGGGCGTTCGCGCGGCCCCATCGTCACGAGCCGCCACGACTCCCGGTGCCCCTCGACCAGGGCGCGGGTGGTGACCATCTCGGAGACGTAGAGACCACCGTCGTCGTCACTGTGGCGGGAGCCGAACTCGCGGCACAGCAGCCGGAAGGCCATGTTCGTGATGCCCGCCATCGGGGCGAGCACGACCGGGGTGTCGACGGTGTGCGGGCCGATGGTCAGGGCGCGCCGGGTCGGGGCGGCGGGCGAGGGCGCGGCGGGGGCCGTGCGAGCGGGGGCATGGGCGGTGGTCATCGTCCTCGATTGTCCCATCCCCGGCCGACGCACGGGAGGGCGGGGACAGGTGACGTGCATCGGCCGGCCGATCGAGACCGTGCACGGGATCCTCGACGCCTCGCGACGTCGGTGGCACCGCATCTGCGCGGCGACGACCGGAACGACGAGGCCCACGGGACCAACGGGCGGGCCGGAGGCGCGCGGCCGATGGGATGATGCGGACATCTCGCGCCGCTGGCGTGACGGCCGGCCCGACGTCCGCGCCGGCCCCTCACGGAAGGAGCCACCGATGACCGAGAACGCCTCCCCTCCCCCCGCAGGGCGTGAGCTCTCGCTCGGCGTCCTCGCCTTCGTCGAGCACACCGGGATCACATCCGCCGCAGGGCACGTGTCCTCCCGCGGTCTCGAGGACGGCCTCGCGCTGTTCGAGCTGATCGAGGACCTCGGCTACCGGACCGGGTATGTGCGCAGCCGCCACCTCCAGCCCTTCCTCTCGGCTCCCCTGCCGTTCCTTGCCGCCGCTGGGCAGCGTGTGCGCCGCCTCCTGCTGGGCACCCAGGTGATCCCGCTGCGGTTCGAGAACGCCGGGCGTCTGGCCGAGGAGATCGCGACGACCGACCTGCTCACCCAGGGACGCCTGCGGATCGGCGTGAGCTCGGGGTACTCCGCCCAGGACGCCGTCAACATGCGGGCCTTCGGCGAGACGCGCGGCACGGTCCGCGAGCACGTCGACCGCACCCTGCACGATCTGCTGTCGTTCCTCGAGGGCGAGACCGTCGCGATGGCGGACACCCACATCGAGACGATCGAGCCGGGCACCCCGCTGCGCGTGCAGCCGCAGGTCCCCGGCCTGCGCGACCGCCTCTCCTACGGCGCCGCGACCGTGCGCAGCGCCGAGCTCGCCGGCTCGCTCGGCCTCGGCCTGCGGCTGAGCACGATGCATCCCGACGACGGCTCGGGCCGCTCCTTCGAGGAGCTGCAGGCCGAGCTGATCCGCATCTACCGTCAGGCCTCGAGCGACGCCGGGTACGGCGACGGCTGGGTGTCGGTGGGACGCCTCGCGCTGCCCGTGCACGACGACGCCGATCTCGAGGCGTTCGACGGGATCATCACCGACGACGCGTGGAACCAGCGGGCGCACCGCGAGGGCGCCGAGGTGACCGAGATCGGCGGCCGGGCGGCCGTGTTCGGCCGCGTGCACGCCGACGCGCCCGAGGAGGTCGCCCGCTCCCTGGCCGAGGACGTCGCGCTGCGGGCGGCCGACGAGCTCATCATCTGCCTGCCGATGGACCGGCCGCTCGAGCTCGTACGCCGGATCGCGACGACCTTCGCCCAGGACGTCGCGCCGCTCCTGCGCGGCGTATGAGGAGTCAGGCGCCCTGCAGGCGCTCCGCGAGGTAGCCGGCGACGCGATCGAGCGCCACCCGCTCCTGGGTCATGGAGTCGCGCTCGCGGACCGTGACGGCCTGGTCCTCGGCGGTCTCGAAGTCGACCGTGACGCAGAACGGCGTGCCGATCTCGTCCTGGCGGCGGTAGCGGCGTCCGATCGCCTGGGAGGTGTCGACCTCGATGTTCCACTGTCGACGCAGCTCGGCGGCGAGCGCCTGGGCACGCGGCACGAGGTCCTCGCTCTTGGACAGCGGCAGCACTGCGACCTTGACGGGCGCCAGGCGCGGATCGAGCCGCAGCACGGTCCGCTTGTCGACGCCGCCCTTGGTGTTGGGGGCCTCGTCCTCGCAGTACGCGTCGACGAGGAAGGCCATCATCGACCGGGTCAGGCCGAAGGAGGGCTCGATCACGTACGGGGTGTAGCGCTCGCCCGAGGCCTGGTCGAAGTACTGCATCTTGGTGCCGGAGGCCTCGGTGTGGCTGTTCAGGTCGAAGTCGGTGCGGTTGGCGATGCCCATCAGCTCGCCCCACTCGGCACCCTGGAAGCCGAAGCGGTACTCGATGTCGATCGTGCCGTCGGAGTAGTGGGCGCGCTTGTCCTCGGGCACATCGAAGCGCCGCATGTGGTCGGGGTCGATGCCGAGGTCGACGAACCAGTTCCAGCACGCCTCGACCCAGCTGTCGAACCAGGCCGGGGCGTCGGCGGGCGGGCTGAAGAACTCGATCTCCATCTGCTCGAACTCGCGCGTGCGGAAGATGAAGTTGCCGGGGGTGATCTCGTTGCGGAACGCCTTGCCCACCTGGCCGATCCCGAACGGCGGCTTCTGTCGCGCGGCGTTGACCACGTTGAGGAAGTTCACGAAGATGCCCTGCGCCGTCTCGGGGCGCAGGAAGTGCAGGCCGGCCTCGGAGTCGACCGGGCCCAGGTAGGTCTTCATGAGGCCCGAGAACTGCTGCGGCTCGGTGAACTCGCCGCGGGTGCCGCACGTGGGGCACGCCACCTCGGCGAGGCCGCCCTCGGGGGCGCGGCCCTTGCGCTCCTCGAACGCCTCGATGAGGTGGTCCTCGCGGAACCGGCTGTGGCAGCTCTTGCACTCCACGAGCGGATCCGTGAACGTCGCGACGTGCCCCGAGGCCTCCCACACCCGCTTGGGCAGGATGATCGAGGAGTCGAGGCCCACCATGTCGTCGCGGCCCTGCACGAAGGTCCGCCACCACTGGTGGCGGATGTTCTCCTTGAGCTCGACACCGAGCGGCCCGTAGTCCCAGGCCGATCGCGTGCCGCCGTAGATCTCGCCGGCCGGGAAGACGAATCCGCGCCTCTTGGCGAGCGCGATGACGTTGTCCAGGGCGGAGGGGGCGGGCTTGGCCACGAAGGTCTCCTGAGGTCGACGAGAGGGGGGCGGGGCGCGGTCCTCGAAGGCCCGGCGCGACGTCCAGCATATCGGCGCCCCCTGCCTCATGCGCCGGGAGCGAGGGCGGGGAGCCGCGCGGGTTCGGCGCGGCGTCGCGAGGTTCACACGGCCGGGATTTGCCCTCCCCCCGCTCAATTCTTGAAAATGATTGTCATGCATGCAGATCGCGTCCCGGACCGCCCCTCTCCCGCCCTGGCACCCACCTCCGTGGGCCGCCGCACCCTGCTGCGGGCTGGAGGCTTGTCCGCCCTCGGGATCGCCCTCGCCGCGTGCGGCACCTCGGGAACGAGCGGCTCCGGGAAGCCGACCGTGATCGTGGGCTGCTACGGCGTGCAGTACATGGCCGAGCTCGTCGCCGGCGATGCCGCCGAGGTGGTCAGCCTCGCCAAGCCGGGGCAGGAGCCGCACGACATCGAGCTCTCCGTCGCGCAGACGGCGCAGATCCAGGAGGCCGACGTCATCATCCAGATCCCCGGCTTCCAGCCCGTGCTCGACGACGTGATCGACTCGAAGTCGCTCGCGGGCGCCGTGCTCGACGTCTCGACGGTCGTGGATCTCCTCCCCGCGACCGACACCGGGGAGGACGGCGAGGAGGCGGCGTCCGACGGCGGCGGCGCGCACGATGCGCACGACGAGCACGACCACGGCTCGTACGACCCGCACTTCTGGAACGACCCGAGCATGCTCGCGACCCTCGCCCGCGAGCTCGGCGCGCGGCTCGACGCGGCCGTCGGTGACGGCTCGACCGCCTTCGCCGACGCCGCCGAGTCCGCCGCGACGTCCCTCATGGACCTCGACGCCGAGCTGACGACGACCTACGGCGCGGTCACCGGGCCCAAGGTCTTCGTCACGGGCCACGCCGCCTTCGCCTATCTCGCCCAGCGCTACGGGCTCGAGCAGATCGGGATCACCGGCATCGACCCCGAGGTCGAGCCCTCGCCGCAGCGCCTCCTCGAGCTCCAGCGCCTGATCGACGAGAAGCACGTGACGACCGTGTTCTTCGAGGAGAGCGCCTCCCCCAAGGTCGCCCAGACCCTCGCCGACCGCGTGGGCGTGGCCTCCGAGGCGCTCGACAACCTCGAGACCCAGCTCGATCCCGACGCCGACTACGCTGAGGTGATGCGAGCCGACGCCGACAAGCTCATCGCCTCATGGCAGTGACGCCCGGTCCCGATGCCCCCGACACCCCGGTGATCGCGGTCCGCGACGCGGACGTGGCCCTCGGGGTCACCCCGGTGCTGCGGGACGTGTCCGTGCGGATCGATGCGGGCGAGATGGTCGGCCTGCTCGGCGCGAACGGCTCGGGCAAGTCGACCCTGCTGCGCACGATCATCGGGATCGTCCCGACCCGGCGCGGCTCGGTCTCCCTGTTCGGGCGTCCTGTCGCCGACCGGACCGTGCACGACCGGCTCGGCTACGTCCCCCAGTTCTCCGCGGAGGCGAGCTCGATCCCGGCGACCGCGCGCGAGACGGTCGCGACCGGCCTGCTCACGGCGCGCCGCTGGTTCGCGAGCGGCCGCGACCCGCGCATCCACGCCCTGCTGGCCGACGTCGGCCTGTCCGCGCTCGCCGACCGACCCGTGACCCAGATGTCGGGCGGCCAGCGCCAGCGCGTCATGATCGCCCGCGCCCTCGTGCGCCGCCCCGAGCTGCTCGTCCTCGACGAGCCGTTCTCGGGCGTCGACATGGCGACCCAGCGCACCCTCGCGACTCTGCTCTCACGCCTGCAGCAGCGGGGCACGACCGTGCTCGTCGTGCTCCACGAGCTCGGCGCGCTGAGCGAGCACCTCACGCGCGCGATCGTGCTCGAGAACGGACGCGTGGTCCACGACGGCCACCCCGCCGACCGCCCCCTCATCGACCCCGGCCATGACCACGCCTTCGCCGTCGACCAGTGCCTGGGACAGGAGCTGCAGCCGTGATCACCCCCTGGGATCTCCTGACCTCGGAGATCATGCGCTACCCGCTCGTCATCGCGGTGCTGATGGGCCTCACCGCGCCCATCGTCGGCACCTACCTGGTCCAGAAGCGGCTCTCGCTGCTCGGCGACGGGCTCGGCCACGTGTCGCTCACGGGCGTCGCGATCGGCTGGCTCGTGGGGGCGTGGCTGCAGACCGACCCGAACGACCTGCTCGCGGTCCCCGGCGCGCTCGTCGCCTCGGTGATCGGCGCCCTGCTCATCGAGCTCGTGCGGGAGGTCGGGCACACGAGCCGCGACGTCGCGATGGCGATCCTGTTCTACGGCGGCATCGCGGGCGGCGTCGTGATCATCCAGCTCGCCGGCGGCACCTCGACGAGCCTCATGGGCTATCTGTTCGGCTCGCTCGCGACCGTGACCGGCACCGATCTCGTCATCTCCGTGGTGCTGGCCGTCATCGTGCTCGCGGTCGGGCTCGGGCTCTCGCGCCTGCTGTACGCCGTCACGAGCGACGATGAGTTCGCGCGCGCCTCGGGCCTCCCGGTCCGTGCCGTCAACGTGCTCATCGCGCTCATCGCCGCCCTCACCGTGACCCTCGCGATGCGCATCATCGGCGCCCTCATGGTCTCCGCGCTGATGATCGTGCCGGTCGCGGCCGCGCAGACGATGGTCGTGGGCTTCACGCGCACCATGCGCACTGCGATGGGGATCGGCGTCGTGTGCAGTCTCGGCGGCCTCGTCCTCACGGCCTACGTGGATCTCCCGCCGGGCGGCGTCATCGTGCTCCTGGCGATCGCGATCTACGCGATCGGGCTCGTCGTCCGGGCGATCCGCGACCGCGTGGGCTCAGACCGCGCCGTCGCGGCCGAGGCGCCCACGGACGAGGGTGCAGAGACGGTCGAGATGGACGACACGGGTGAGGCGGTGCACCGCGGCCCGCTCGACCCCACGCCGTCCCGCACGCGCTGAGGCTCACAGCGCCGAGGCGGCCGGATCGTGGACAATCGAGGGATGGACTCCTCCCCCAAGCAGCGCACGACGCGTCAGCGCACCGCGATCCTCGCGGCGCTCGGCCACGAGAGCGACTTCCGCAGCGCCCAGCAGCTGCACGAGCAGATGCGTGCGTCCGGTGAGTCGGTCGGTTTGGCGACCGTGTACCGCAACCTCCAGTCCCTCGCCGAGAGCGGCCAGGTCGACGTGCTGGTCACCGACGAGGGCGAGTCGATCTACCGCCAGTGCGAGGACGACACGCACCACCACCACCTGGTGTGCCGCGTGTGCGGGCGGACGGTCGAGTTCCAGGCCCCCGAGATGGAGGAGTGGACGCGCCGGATCGCCTCCCAGCACGGCTTCGCCGACGTCCACCACACGATGGAGATCTTCGGACTGTGCCCCGATCACGCCGGTCAGGCCTCGTGAGCGCGGCGTGGACTGGATCCGCGAGCTGCCCCTGGTGCCGTCGATCGGCGTGCTCTGGCTGATCGTGTTGTGTCGCGCGGGCGGGACCTACGCCCTCGGGCGCGCGGCGCACCGGCTGGCCCACCGCGGTCGGGTCGCCGAGCTGCTCGACGCCCCGCGGGTCGGGCGAGCGATCGGACTCGTCCACCGCTGGGGCGCCCCCGTCGTGGCCGTGAGCTTCCTGACCGTCGGCTTCCAGACCGCCGCGAACGCGGCCGCGGGCCTCACCCGGATGCCGCTCGTGCGCTATCTGCCGGCCCTCGTCGTGGGCGGTCTGGCCTGGGCGTGCATCTACGCGACGATCGGGCTCGCAGCTGTCGCCCTGTGGTTCGAGCTGTTCCTGACCAGCCCCTGGGCGGCCGTCGCCCTGCTCGTGATCATCGCGGCGATCGTGGCGATCGTCGTCGTGCACCGGCGCCGACGCCTCGCTGCCACCGAGGAGACGGAGGCCCTCAGCGCGCGGAAGCCGGCTCCGGAGCGTCGATAGCCCCGCCGTAGCGGCGATCGCGGCGCGCGTACTCGGTGATCGCGCGCCACAGCACCCGCCGGTCGACGTCGGGCCACAGCTCGGGCACGAACACGAGCTCGGCATAGGCGGCGTGCCACAGCAGGAAGTTCGAGGTGCGCTGCTCCCCGCTCGTGCGCAGGAACAGGTCGACGTCGGGCATGTCCGGATCGCCGAGGCGCCGTCCGAGGCTCTTCTCGGTGATCGAGCGGGGGCTGAGCCCTCCGTCGCGCGCCTGCTGGGCGATCTCGCGGACCGCGTCGACGATCTCCGCGCGTCCGCCGTGGTTGACGCACATGTACAGGGTCATCCGGATGTTGTGCCGCGTGAGCTCCTCGGCCTCGCGCAGCTCACGGACGACCGAGCCCCACAGCCGCTGCTCGCGTCCGATCCAGACGATGCGCACCCCCCATGCATGCAGGGTGTCGCGCTGGCGGCGCAGCACCGAACGCGAGAAGCCCATCAGGAAGCGGACCTCCTCCGGGGAGCGTTTCCAGTTCTCGGTCGAGAACGCGTAGGCCGAGAGGTGGGTGACGCCGATCTGGAGGGCCCCCGCGACGACGTCGAGCAGGGCCGCCTCTCCGGCCTCGTGGCCGGCCGTGCGTGGCAGTCCGCGCTGGTTGGCCCAGCGTCCGTTGCCGTCCATGACGACCGCGACGTGGCGCGGTATCACGGGAGCCGGGAGCTGCGGCGGCCGGGCCCCGCTCGGATGCTCGAACGGCTCGGAGTACGACGAGCGGGCAGGCGCCATGCGGGGTCCTTCATCGAGGAGGAGGGAGAGCGTCGGGGATCGGGCGCCCGCCCCAGGGTAGGCGACGGGAGGGGCGGCGGAGGTGACGGGTTCGTGGAGGATGGGCGCAGGTCCCTGGTCGGGCGCCGGCTCAGCGTTCGACGTAGTGCAGCGAGCGGACCGAGCGCTCGAGGTGCCAGGTGACGGAGTCGGCGATGAGCCGGCTCGCCTCGAGCTGGATCGTGCCGTCCGCGCCGAGGGCGACGTCCCAGTCGCCCGCGAGCAGGAAGATCATGTGCTCGACGGCCGCCTGGCGGACCGCGACAGCGCCGGGGCGCCGACATGCCGAGCAGACCAGCCCGCCCGCCCCCACGTCGAAGGCGTGGTGGGGGCCGTCGGCACCGCACGTCGCGCACGTGCGCAGCTCGGGCGCCCACCCGGCGTAGGCGAGCGTGCGCAGCAGGAACGCGTCGAGCACGAGCGGCGCGGGGATACCACCCGCGGCGGCGGTGCGCAGGGCCCCGACGAGCAGCAGGAACTGACGAGCGCTGGGATCGACGACGTCGTCGGTGAGGCGGTCGGTGGTCTCGAGCATCGCCGAGGCGGCGGTGTAACGGCCGTAGTCGCCGCTGATGCCCTCGGCGAACGACTCGATCGTGACCACCTGGGTGACGGTGTGCAGGCTCTTGCCGGCGTGCAGCTGCACGTCGACGAGGCCGAAGGGCTCGAGCCGCGCACCGAAGCGGCTGCCGGTGCGCCGCACGCCCTTGGCCACCGCCCGCACCTTGCCGTGGCGGCGGGTCAGCAGCGTGATGATGCGATCGGCCTCCCCGAGCGGGTGGGTGCGCAGGACGATCGCGTCGTCCCGGTAGAGCTTCTGCATGATGGACGCGAATCTACCGCCGGGGGCCGACGAACGGCAGGATCTGAGGCATGAGACTCTTCGCGGCGATCCGGCCCTCGCACGAGGCGCTCGTCCACCTCGACGGCGTCCTCGAGCCGATCCGGCAGACCGAAGGCTTGACGCTGCGCTGGGGTGATCCCCGCCAGTGGCATCTGACCCTCGCCTTCGCGCCCGCCGTGCCCGAGGGCGCCCTCGAGGAGGTGGTCGAGCACCTGACGCGTGTCGCGGCCGGTCACAACCCCCTCGAGCTGCGCCTGTCAGGGGCGGGCGAGTTCGGGAATCGCACGCTGTGGATCGGCGTGGGCGGTGAGGTCGGTGCGCTCGAGCGCCTCATGTCCGAGCCGCTGCTCGAGCCGGACGGGTCGGAGGGATCGGGAGCATCGAGGAGGCCCGCCCGGGACCGTCATCGCGCGCACCTCACGGTCGCCCGGGTCTCCGCCCGGGCGCCCCAGCCCCGGCGACGCCGGGGCACACGTCGGGAGCGGGCCGCCGACCCGGTGGCCGCGATGCTGCGGCGCACCGTGCATGCGGTGTCGGTCTACCGGGGGCCCGCGTGGACGGCCGGCGAGATCGAGCTCGTCGCCTCGCATCCGGGGCAGGGGCGATCGGGTGGACCGCTCCACGAGGTGCTCGCGCGCGTGCCCCTCGGGTGACCGTTAGGCGGCGTGCGCGACGGCGAAGACGCGCCGGAAGGGCAGGACCACGCGTCCCTCGACGTCGGGCGGATACGCCTCGCGCAGACGAGCCCGGTACTCGGCCTCGAAGTCCGCGCGCAGCTCGGCGGGCAGCGCCTGGAGCGTGGGCCGGGCGCCCGTTCCCGAGACCCAGGTGAAGACCGGATCCGGGCCGGTCAGCACGTGGAGGTAGGTCGTCTCCCACGCGTCCACCATGAACCCGCGGGACCGGAGGTGGCGCAGATACGTCGCGGCATCGTGCGAGCTCGGGACGGCCACGTCGGCCGTGTGCGGCGCGTACGCCGGCTGCGCCGCGAGCTCACGGCGGATCGTGTGGCTGGGTTCGTCGAAGTTGCCGGGCACCTGCATCGCCAGCCAACCCCCGTCGGCGAGGAGATCCACGAGGCGGTCGAGCAGGACGAGATGGTCCGGCACCCACTGCAGCGCGGCGTTGGAGACGATCACGTCGAGCGGCTGGGCGGGCTCCCACGTGCGCAGATCGGCGAGGACAGGAGTGATCCCCTCGACCCGTCGGGCCTGCTCGACCATCTCCGGGCTCGCGTCGACCGCCGTCACCTCGGCGTCGGGCCATCGTGCGTGCAGCAGGGCCGTGAGGTTTCCCGGGCCCGCACCGAGATCAGCGACGTGCCGCGGCGCCCGCGCCCCGACACGGGCGAGCAGGTCGAGGAACGGTCGTCCGCGTTCGCTCGCGTAGGCGAGGTAGCGCTCGGGGTCCCAGGTGTGGTGCTGTGGCTCGCTCATCGCGCCCTCTCCCTCATTTATCTTGAGCTCAAGGTACATCATGGATCGTCGCCGCTCAGGTGCCGAGCGGGATCTCGCGAGAGCCGATCACCGGCGCCTCTGCGCGCGCCGAGGCCTGCAGGGCCGTGCGGAAGGCGCGGATCGCGGGATGCTCGGCACGCCCGGCGCGGACCGAGGTGTAGATCTGGCGTTGCGGGTTTCCCGGGAGGCGCTGCAGGTGCGTCCCTGCGAGGTGCTGACCGGCGATGAGCGAGGGGATGAGGGCGGCGGCATGGCCCGAGCGCACCAGGTGGGCCTGGAGCAGGGGATCGGGCGAGTCGAAGCGGACGTCCGGTTCGAAACCCGCGGCCCGCAGGGCGGAGCGCGCCCAGAGCCCGGTGGGCGTCTGGGCGGGGTCGAGCGCCCACGGTGCGTCCGCGAGATCGGCGAGGGATCGGGGACGTGACCACGGCCCGGTGCGGGGCAGCACGAGCAGGAGCGGGTCGTTCACGAGCTCCTCGCGGTCGACGCCGGGGCGCAGCGGCTCGTGGATGCCGGGGAACTCCTCACCGAGGATCACGTCGAAGTCGTGGGCGAGCAGACCGTCCTGGGCGGCTGCGAGCTCGCGCTGGGTGATGGTCACCAGCAGGGCGGGATGCTCGCGCGCGAGCAGGGTGAGGGCGGGCGGCGCGATCGACAGCAGCGGTGTCTGGAACGAGGCGACGCGCAGGGCGCCGCCGATCTCCGGGCGCGCGGAGGCGAGCTCGGCCTCGGCGCGCTCGAGCCGTTCGAGGACCGCGTCGGCGTGACCGACGAGGCCGAGCGCCGCGTCCGTGAGGCGCACCCGTCGGCCGGATTTCTCCAGGAGCGTCACGCCCGCTTCCTTCTCGAGGATCGCCAGCTGCTGGGAGACGGCGGAGGGCGAGTACGCCAGGGATCGGGCGACCTCGGCGAGGGTCCCCAGACGGTGCAGCTCCGAGAGCATGCGGAGGCGCTGGAGGTGGAGCACGGGAGGAGCCTTTCAGCGGTGGCCGCAGGGGGCAAACCATCAGTTGCGCTTCACATCACCCGTCACGAAGTGTCGCTGGACCGAATCATTGCACGGGATGATGCTGGATGCCATGAGTTCCGCCCCGGCGTCCCGCACCGGCATGCCCGTCGCGATGATCCTCGGGTCATGCGTGTCCCTCCAGTTCGGCGCCGCCTTCGCCGCGCAGCTGTTTCCCTCCCTCGGCTCGTGGGGCGTGACCTGCTTGCGGCTCGGCATCGCCGCGATCGTGCTGCTCGCGATCGTGCGCCCGGCCGTCCATCGGTGGGACGCCGTGCAGTGGAGGGCGGTCGTGCTGTTCGGTCTCGCGCTCGGGGCGATGAACGGCTCGTTCTACTCGGCGATCGAACGGATCCCTCTGGGGGCTGCGGTGGCGATCGAATTCCTCGGGCCGCTCGTGCTCTCGGCTGTGCTGTCGCGGCGCGCCGCCGACCTCGCGTGCGTGGGGGTCGCGCTCATGGGAGTGTCCCTGTTCGGCGTGGAGTCGTTCGTGGGGATCGCCTCGCTCGATCCGCTCGGGGTGGCCTTCGCCCTGACGGCGGGCGCCTTCTGGGCGTGCTACGTCCTCTTGAGCGCGCGAGTCGGGCAGGTCGTGCCGGGACACGGCGGTCTCGCGGTGGCCGTCGCGATCGGTGCGGTGGCGCTGCTCCCGCTCGGCGTCGGCGGCGTCGCGCGTGCCGTGGTCGAGCCGCATCTGCTGCTGCTGGCCCTGGGCTGCGCGCTCCTGGCCTCGGTCATCCCGTACGTGCTCGAGCTGTCCGCGCTGCGTCGGCTGCCCCGGCACGTGTTCGGGATCCTGCTGAGCCTCGAGCCTGCCGTGGCCGCGCTCGCGGGGTTGATCCTGCTGGGTCAGCCGATCACCGTGCTCGGTGTGCTCGCCGTCGCGCTCGTCATCGGCGCGAGCGTCGGCACGACCTTCACGGCGCGCCATCAGGCGCGGCGGTCCGACACGGCGTCCGAGGTGAGCCCCGTCGGCGCCGATGGGGATGCCGCGGGCGGCGAGGATGACGCGTCGGACCGTGAGGGCGCGACGGTGAGCGCGGACGAGACGGCGGCGGACGTGCGGATTTCCAGCGGCGTGGCCGCCGGATCGCGCGGCTGATCGCCGGGTCACGTCCGTCCTGGGGTCGTCGGCGTGGGCCTGAGGGGAGCACCGTCGGCAGGGTGCGGCGGCAGCACTCCGACGCGACGTGGCGAGAGGATTCCGACATGCCACCGCTGGAAGCGGGACGTCGTTCCACGTTACGTCCACCACGTCGCATCGATCTAGCGCATCGGTCCACGGCCCTGGCCGCCACCGAAACCCGGCTGGTCTCCCGCGGCTCGATGACAAGAGCCAGAGGACTCCTGGGACTTCGTGGGTGCCTAGGGGCTCGGGGGTGAAGGCTGTCGGTGGGGTGGTGCAGGCTTTGGCGGCGTCGCCGCTGGTTCCGCTCATACGCTGGGGCTGCGCGTCGGCGGAACGGTCGTGAGCGCGGGAAGCACCGGCGACGGACGATGCGATGTGGGCCCCTGGAACGGTCTGGGCACGCCGAAGACGAGGCGCTGACGCGCGGAGGCTCTACGGGTCGGTCGATGGGGTGGGCTCTGGGCCGGGCTCGTCTCCGGCGTCGGGTACGGCTGGCGGCCCATCGCCGGAGTCCGCGGCGCCCTGAGACGT
>DAMDHZ010000036.1:0-16144 GCA_032101665.1 Brachybacterium sp.
GGCGGCTTCGGCGGCGTCAGCCTCTTCCCGGGTGGCGAATACGGCGCCGGTAGCGTGCTCGGGTGGGCTGTAGATGGTGTACAGCACCAGCGGCTCGTCGCCGGTGTTGCGGAAGTTGTGCTGGGCACCGGCGGGTACCGCGCACTGGTCACCGGCATCGATGGGGTGGGTGTGGCCATTGAGGTCGGCTTCGCCGGTTCCGGAGACGAAGGTCAGGATCTGATCGGTGTGTTCGTGGACCTCGTCTCCGATCTCGCCACCGGGCGGAATGGTCATCACCACGATCTGGGTGTGTTCTCCGGTCCACAGCACCTTCCGGAAGTCAGGATTATCCCTGGCCACGTCCTCGATGGTGAAATGCTCGACGTTGTCGCCAAGGGTGAAGTTCTTTTCGCTCATGGTCGGTCTCCTCTGTTTCGTGTGTTGATTTTGGTGTTCGCGTCGTTGTTTTGAGTCTTGGAGGTGCCCGGTGTCCGGGGTGGGTCCATTGCCCCGGGATGGGCGTCAGGCGGCCACCTGCTCCGCAGCTGTCCCGATGGTGCGTTCACTCTTTGGCATCGTCGTGGAGTCTCGGGTGTTTCGCAGCAGCCGCATCGCGTTGGCGATCACCACGAGCACGGAGGCTTCGTGGACGAGCATGCCGATCGACATGGTCACTCCGCCGGCGAAGACTCCGGCCAGTAGCAGCACCACGGTGATCAGGGCGATCGCGATGTTCTGCTTCATCACGTTCACGGTTCGCTTGGCCAGGCCGATGGCCTCGGGCAGCTTGAGCAGGTTGTCGCCCATCAGGGCGATGTCCGCGGTCTCCACGGCCACGGCCGAGCCTGCCGCACCCATCGCCACGCCGATGTTCGCGGTGGCGAGAGCCGGAGCGTCATTGACGCCGTCACCGACCATCGCGATCGTGTGGCCCTGGCGCTGTAGCTCGGTGACAGCGTCCAGCTTGTCCTCAGGGAGCAGGGAGGCGTGGATCTCGTCGATCCCGGTGGCTTTGCCGACGGCCTCGGCCACCAGTCGGGTGTCACCGGTGAGCATGACGACCTTCTCGACGCCGGCCCGGTGCAGTCGCGCGACCATCTCCGGTGCGTCCTGGCGGATCTGGTCCGCGACGGCGACGACGCCGATCACCCTCCCGTCAACAGCGACGATCATAGGTGTTTTCCCGGCGGCGGCCAGGTCCTGGGCGGCCTGCGCAGCCTCGGCGATGCCCGAGGCAATGCCGTACTGCTCCAGTAGCGGCGGGTTGCCGATCAGCACCTGGCGGCCATTGACGTTCGCCACGATGCCCTTGCCGGGGACCGGGGTGACGGCGCCGGGGATGCCCTGCGGGGCAACGCCCTCCTCGCGGGCGGTCTCCAGGATGGGGCGGGCCAATGGGTGTTCGGAGCCGGCCTCAGCTGCCGCGGCCCAGCGCAACACCTCCGTACGGTCGAGCGTGGAATCCAGGATGATGACGTCGGTCAGCTGCGGTTTGCCCTCGGTGAGGGTGCCGGTCTTGTCCACGGCGACCGCCGTGATCTTCGCGGAGGTCTCCAGGAACTCGCCGCCCTTGATGAGGATGCCGTTGCGCGCGGCGCGGCCGATGCCCGCCACGATGGCGACCGGGATGGAGATCACGAGGGCGCCCGGGCAGCCGATGACCAACAGGGTCAGGGCCAGCACCACGTCTCCGCTGATAAGTCCGGCCACCAGGGCCAGGACCATGACGGCGGGGGTGTACCACGTGGAGAACCGGTCGATGAAGGCCTGGGTCTTGGCCTTGGCGTCCTGAGCCTCTTCCACACGGTGGATGATGCGGGCCAAGGTGGTATCTGCGCCGATGCCAGTGGCCAGGACCTGTAGGAAGCCGCCGCGGGAGACGGTGCCGGCGAAGACCTGCCCGCCTTTAGTTTTCTCCACCGGGATGGACTCGCCGGTGATGGAGGCCTCGTCGATGGCACCGGTGCCGGAGACGACCTGGCCGTCCACGGGGACCTTCGCACCGTTCTTGACCAGGACGATCTCGCCCATTCTCACTTGCCCGGCAGGGATCTCCTGTTGCTCGCCATCGCGCACAACGATCGCGGAATCCGGGGCGACGGCGACGAGTTCGGCCAGTGCCGAGCGGGTCTTGTTCAGGGTCGCAGCTTCCAGCGCGTGGCCGATCGCGAACAGGAACGTGACCGCCGCGGCCTCCCAGAAGTTGCCGATGATGACCGCGCCGATAGCCGCAACCGACACGAGCAGGTCGATGCCGACGACCTTGGCGATCAGCGCGCGCACCGCCTTCACCACGATCCCGTAGCCGGCAACCACGGCCGCGGCGATCATGAAGACATCCCCGAGGGTGAAAGCCGCGCTGGCGTGAGTGGCGTGGGCCCCGGCGTCGAGCCACCACTGGGGGCTGACGGTGAGGTTGGCGACACCCCCGGCCAGCCACTGGATGGCGAAGGAGATGATGATGAGCACGCCGGACACGACGGGGACTGACCAGTTCCCATAGACCCATTTTTGGAGCCTGTTCACTTTCGGGTACGACCTTTCTGGGTCTCGTGCCAGCAGACCGGCAGAGTGGAATGTCGGAAGGATGTCCGCAGGCGGCCCGCGGGGGCCGTTGGCCTCAGAAGGCAGACGGTGCGGCCCTGTAGCCGGCTTTGGCGCTAGCGGCGACGAGGTCATCCACGGAGATGCGCTCGGCGTCATGGTCGACCTCGATGCGGGCGGAGGCGAAGTGGACCTTCACGTTCTCGACACCCTTGAGTCGCCCGACCTGCTTCTCGATCTTCGCCACGCACGACGGGCAGGAGAATCCCTCCGCTCTCAGGACGGTGTGAGTGGTGGTGGGGGTGGAGGTGGAGGTGGCCATTGTGGACCCCTTTCGTGATGTGTTCCTTATTGGTACCTTCACGATAGGTTTGCGGCGCCCGGAACTCCTTGACATAGATCATGTTCGGTGCGCGCCTGCTACCGAGGCGTCGCTGCCGCTGCCGCTGCCGCTGTCCGGTCCCGCGGCGCCGATGCCGACTCCGGTAGACTTGCCACATGCCTGTGGATGATTTGTGCGTCAGCCGCGTGCCGATCTTCCAAGGACTCACCCGCGAGGAGCAGTTGCGGGTCGCGGAGTTCGTCCGCCCGGTGCATGTTGCCAAGGGAGAGACGGTCTATTCGCCAGGACAGTCGGTGTCGCGTCTGTTGGTGATGCACAGCGGACAGCTCAAGGTCAGCCATGCGGCGGCCAATGGCCAGGAACAAATCCTGCGCACGGTGACCGACGGTGATGTCGTGGGCGAACGGGCCTTCCTGACCGGCCACCTGCCCAATGACCTCGTCGTCGCGCTGGAAGACAGCCGGATGTGCGTCTTCGACCACACCGACCTCTCGGCCCTGCTGCGCGACTACCCTGATGTCGGTCTGCGGATGCTGCGGACTCTGTCCGACAGGCTCGCCTCCGTCGAGCGATTGCTGGCCGCCATCACCTCCAGCGATGTCAGTGCCCGCATCGCGGCCTACTTGCTGGATCTGCCCGGCAGCATCCGAGACGGCGTGCCCACAGTGTGGCTGCCGTTGGCGAAGTACGAAATCGCCTCCTATCTGGGCACCACGCCAGAAACTCTGAGCCGACGCCTTGCCGCGCTCTCCGCCTCCGGTGTCATCGAACTCCACGGGCGTCGTGATGTCACGATTCTCGACATTGATGGGCTCGAACGCGTAGCCACACCTCGATAGACCGGTATCGCCATGGCTTGGCTAAAGGTGGCGTGCGACCGGGCCCGTATGCGGCTTGCCCCGTCCTCGGGTGCGTAAGCATGGTCACATCAGCATCATGAGGATGAGAAATAGCAGGAAGCCGCCGGCTGCCATCGCGATGGTGCCGGTGCTCTCTTTGATTTCGTAGGCTTCGACCAACAGCTCTGCGACGGCGGTGAAAAGCAGGGCGGCGGCACCAAAGCCGAGGCCTGCGATCAGCACGGGGGCTGAGACACCGGCGAAGACGACAGCGCCGAGCACCGCGCCGATAGGCATCATGACCGCAACGAAGGCGCCGACACCGATCGCGGTGCCGAGGGAGCCGCCGCCCGCGCGCGCGGATCCCGCTGTGGAGGCGGCGACGAACAGAAGCTCGATCGACAGCGCGATCGCGATCAAGAGGGCTGCCGCCCCGCCGGCGGACAAGGCGATGCCGATGATGGCGCCGTCGATCAAGACAACGACCGCGAGGGCGACGACGAGGCGGAGATTCACACCCGTGACCGCCTTGGTCTGACTATCACCGTGCCCGTGCCCGTGCCCGTGCCCGTGCTCGTCGCCGTGGGAATGGCCGTGGCCGAACCGGGTGAGGAGCGCGCGCAGCGCCAGCATGAACGCAGTGCCTAGCACGAAGCCGATGATCAGCGGCCAGCCGCCACCCAGGTGGAGCGCCTCCGGGAGCAGATCCAGTGTTGCCGCGGCGATGATCAAGCCTGCGGCGAAGTGTTGTACATAACTGGTGAGTGTGGAGGTCTGGCCACGCGTCGCGAGAGCCGCGATCACCGCCCCCAGGACACCTGCCACCAGGCCGATCGTGCCCAGTCCGAGCGCCTGTCCGAACAGTTCCATGTCGATTCGCCAGTTAGAGGCTGGCGTCTTTATTTTGCGGGGGCAATGCCGCAACCAATGGATGATCCCTGCCGGTGTTGCCGAGTTTGACGGCGCCACCCGGTGAACCCAGTTCGTCAAAGAACTCGACATTCACTCTGTAGTACTCCGCCCATTGATCGGGGGTGTCATCCTCGTAATAGATGGCTTCAACCGGACAGACGGGCTCGCAGGCCCCGCAGTCCACACACTCGTCCGGGTGAATGTAGAGCGACCGCTCGCCTTCATAGATGCAGTCCACCGGGCACTCTTCAACGCAGGCCTTGTCCTTGACGTCTATACAGGGCTGGGCGATTACATAAGTCATGGGTGAACGCCACCTTCACGGTCAGCTGGGTTCAGCGGTCGTCTCCGCTCAGCCAACAGCGACGCCGAAGAGCAGGCCGATGAGGTAAGTCGCAATCATCGTCGCTGAGCCCATCACCACGTTCCGGAGGATGGCCCGGCCGCGCGGGGCCCCGCCGAGGGCGGCGCTGATCCAGCCGGTGAGGAACAAGCCGATCACCACTGCAACCGCGGCGATCCAGACGCGATTCTCGCCGAATGGCAAAAGGATCATTACGAGCGGGATGAGCGCTCCCAGCGCGAACGAGACGAATGACGAGACAGCCGCCGCCCAGGGGCTGGTGAACTCTTCGGGGTCGATTCCAAGTTCAACCTCTGCATGGGCTGCGAGGGCGTCCTTCGCGGTGAGCTCGACCGCGACCTGATGCGCGAGGTCGTCCGAGAGCCCACGCTGACGGTAGAAGCCGGCGAGTTCTTCGAGTTCTTCCTGAGGTATGGTCTCGAGTTCCCATTTCTCCTTGGCGATCAGCGCCTTCTCGGTATCGCGCTGGGTGCTCACCGAAACGTACTCGCCTCCGGCCATCGAGAATGCGCCAGCGACCACTGCGGCGATTCCTGCCGTGGCGATCGCGAGAACGTTGTTCGGGGTCGCCGCTGCGACACCGATCACGACGCCAGCGGTCGAGACGATGCCGTCGTTCGCTCCCAGTACCCCGGCGCGCAGCCAGTTGAGTCGCTGGCCGGTGCCCCGGTCGTGAGGTTCGCCGGGATGGGCTTGGGGTGCTGTTTTTCTAGCCATGGCTCGGTGCCTCCATAGTGATTCTCAGTGGGTTCGCTGGCTCTCTCGGCCTGTCAGCGGTGTGCGCTGTGCGCCGTCTGCGTTGGCTCGCGACGCCTTGAGTTTGCGCTCGGCGCGCGGGCCGACGGCGCGCAGCGCGCCCAGGATCGCGACGAGGTCGACGACTTCTTGGAGCCAGGCCCCGATCAACGCGGGAAGGAACCCGAACGCTGCGACGAGCATGAGACCCACGCTGATGATGATGCCGAGCCAGATGCTCTGGAGAGCGATCCGCACCGTGTCCTTTCCCACGCGTACCGCCAGGGGGAGGGAAGCGAGGGTGTCGTACCGGTTCACAATGTCGGCGGACTCGCTCGCGGCGGTCGCGCCCCGAGCCCCCATCGCGAAACCGATATCGGCAGCGGCGAGCACCGGGGCGTCGTTGAGGCCGTCGCCGACCATGATGAGCGGCCTGGGCTGCACCGTGCTCACGATGCGTACTTTGTCGGAGGGCCGGCACTCGGCGTGCACCTCGTCGATGCCGAGGCTCGCGGCGATCGGCTCGGCAGTGGTCGCCACGTCGCCGGTGACCATGAGCGTGCGTTCGATCCCGAGCCCGTGCAGCTCGTGGAGCGCCTGCGCAGCCTCGTCCCGCGTCTGGTCGCGCATCACGATCGCGCCCGCGAAGCGGTCGTCGACGGCGACGTAGATCGCGAGCTCCCCGGGCTCCAGCGGGGCGAGCGCGAGGGTCGGGGCGAACTCGCGGAGCCAGGAGGGCTTGCCTACCCGTACCGTCGCCACCGCACCGTTTGTGCTGTCGGACGCGAACTGCGCGGCGACGCCGTTGGTGGCGATCTCCTCGGCTCCGAGCACTTCCAGCAGCGGATATCCGTGCTGCTTGGCCGCCGCGACGACCGATTCTGCGAGCACGTGGGACGAGTACACCTCGGCCGATGCGGCGAACCGGAGCACGCTCCTCTCGTCGAAGCCGGGCTCAGCAAGGATGCGTTCGAGCACGGGCCGCCCGGTCGTGATGGTGCCGGTCTTGTCGAACGCCGCGGAGCGTACCCGCGAGAGCTGTTCGAGAGTGCCGCCGCCCTTCACGATAAGCCCGAAGCGCGCAGCCCGGCTCATGCCGCCGAGGAACGCGACCGGTGCGGCGATCAGCAGGGGGCACGGCGTTGCGACCACCAGCACCTCGGCGAATCTGACCGCCTCCCCGCTGGCCACCCATGCAACGCCCGCGATGACGAGCGAGAGTACCGTGAACGGCACCGCATAGCGATCGGCGAGCCGCACCACTTTCGCCTTGCTGCCCGCGGCCTGCTCGACCAGACGCACGATCTGCTGGTACTCGCTGTCTGAGGCGAGCGCGACAGCCCGCATCGTGACCGCACTCGCACCGTTCACCACTCCGCTGGAGACGCGCTCGCCCGCCACGCGCTCGACCGGCAGGCTCTCACCCGTGAGCGAGGATTCATCGAGCACAGCATGCTCTGACACGAGCACCGCGTCGACCGGTACGAGCGCGCCGGGCCGTACAAGCAGCAGATCGCCGACCTCGACGGCTTCGACCGGCACGTCCTCGGCGACCGCCTCGAGGGTTGAGCGGCCCGCCGGGGCGGCCTCGTCGCGCAGCAGCCTGGTGGCCTGCTGCGGGGCTTTGCGCAGCAGCGCGGTGAGCTCGCGCTTGGAGCGGTTCTCAGCGTAGTCTTCGAGGGCCGCGCCGCCGGTGAGCATGAGCACGACCACGAGCGCGGCCCACGGCTCACCGACGAGCACAGCCGCAGTGATCGCGGTGACCGCGAGGATGTCGAGCCCGGCGTGGCCTTTGAGGAGCTGGCGGATCATGCCGACCGCCTCCCACGCTGCGATCGCCAGCGCATACGCGCCGACGAGCCACGGGGCGGTTTCTCGGGCAGGGGTGGTGAGCAGGATCAGGCCGACCATCGCGATCAGCAGGGTCGCGAACACCAGCGGATACGCCTTGGCTGCGGCAGAAACTCGTCTCACGCTGCAAGCTTCCCAGATCGCGGGCGTCGGCGCATCGCAGGCGGGCCTTGCCTCAGCATGCTTCGGTCTCGGCCGAGGGCGTGGTTCAGAGCAGCAGCGCCCCCAGCCCAGCAGCTCCCAGCACCACCGCCCAGGCGGGAGCCTTCCACGCGGTCAGTGCGACGAATGCCACTGCGACGATTACGAGAGAGTGCGGTCCGGTGACGCCCTCGGTGAACACCGGATCGTACAGGGCCGCCGCGAGCAGGCCGACGACTCCCGCATTCACGCCCTTCAGCGCTCGCTGCACCCTCGGGGCTCGGCGCAGCCGATTCCAGAGCGGCAGTACGCCGATGATGAGGAGGGCCGAGGGGAGGAAGATCGCGACGAGGGCGATCGATGCTCCGAGCGCCCCCGAGGGGCCGCTCGTCGTGACCGCGCCAAGGAAAGCGGAGAACGTGAACAACGGACCAGGCACCGCCTGCGCGGCTCCGTACCCGGCCAGGAACGCGCCGGGCTCTACGAGCCCTGTCTGCACCGTCTCCGCCTGCAGGAGCGGCAGCACGACATGGCCGCCCCCGAACACGAACGAGCCCGCACGGTAGAAGAGGTCGAACAGACTGAGTGCCGCATCTCCTGTCGCTGTTGCGAGGATCGGGAGGGTCACCAGCAGCAGGGCGAACGCGATCAGGCAGCCGATCGAGACGCCCCGGTGCAGGCGCACCGGAAATCGATCCTCAGTCCTGGCGGGTGCCCCGGTGTGCGCGGTGCGCGCAAGGAACAGCAACCCGGCGATGCCCGCGGCGATCATGGCACCAAGCATCGCGAGCGGGCCCGGCACGAGCAGCACGAGCACCATGACCGCGACCGCGATCGTCGCGCGACGAGCATCGGGGGTGAGCGATCTTGCCATGGCGAGCACAGCGTGGGCGACTACCGCGACCGCAGCCGCCTTCAAACCGAGTACCCAGCCCGCCTGCGAGAGATCCCCGCTCGCGCCGATACCGAGCGCGAAAGCGAAAAGCAGCATGGCTGAGGGGAGCGTGAAGCCGGCCCAGGCGGCGAGCATGCCGAGGATACCGGCGCGCTGCAGGCCGATCGCCATGCCGACCTGACTCGACGCCGGCCCGGGCAGGAACTGGCACAGCGCGACGAGATCCGCGTACGCGCGGTCACTGAGCCATCCTCGCCGCTCGACGAACTCGGTGCGGAAATAGCCGAGGTGAGCGACCGGCCCGCCAAACGACGTCAACCCGAGCCGCAGGAACACGAGGAAGACCCGTCCCGATGAACCCGGGAATGGGCGAGACGCAACTGAATCAGGGAGTCCCATCCCACCAAGTCTGCCGTTGAGCCCGCGCTCTGGAAAGCAACTCGCCAGCTGACACCTAACGTTCATATTGGTTCGCATGACTCCGAAACGCATTTGCCTCCTTGCTCCCGGATCTACCCCGTTCCCCTCCAGTGCTCTCGGCAACAAGATGGAAGCCGTCTGGAGCTCAGGGCTTGAGCCAAGCCTCGGATTCCTACCTATCGGATGTGACGGTTTCGATGCGCGTGATGAGCGCCGGTGACGGCTACAAGTATCTGCTGCGCTCCGTCGTTGCAGGCGACGGCGACCGGAGCCTTTCGACGCCGCTGACTCGCTACTATGCCGAGGTCGGGAATCCTCCCGGCAGCTGGCTCGGCTCTGGCCTCGCCCAGCTCGGCGAAGGTCGCATCACTCCCGGCGAGGAGGTATCGGAGCAGCAGCTCCAGCTCCTCATCGGGATGGGCTGCGACCCGGTGACAGGCGACCCGCTCGGCCGCGCCTACCCGGTGTACAAGACCCCGGCCGAGCGCATCGCCGAGCGTGTCGAGGCTCTTGACGCGGATCTCGGCCCGGCCTCGCGTGCGGAAGCGATCGCCGAGATCGAGGCCGAAGAACACGGACGCGGAACGAGGAAGGCCGTCGCGGGATACGATTACACGTTCTCGCTGCCGAAGTCGGCGTCGGTGCTGTGGGCGGTCGCTGACGCCGGAACCCAGGCGCTCATCGCCGAAGCGCATCACGCGGCGATCGCCGAGGTGATCGACTTCATGGAACGAGAAGTCGCCGCGACCCGTGTTGGCATGACCGGCGCCGACGGTGGAGCGGTCGCGCAGGTCGATACCTTCGGTCTCGCCGCGACCGCCTATGACCACTACGACTCCCGTAGTTCCGACCCTCACCTTCACACGCACGTCGTCGTGTCGAACAAAGTGAAGACCACGCTGGACGGGCGGTGGCGGTCTTTGGATGGGCGGCCGATGCACGCCGCGACCGTCGCGCTCTCCGAACTGCACGAGGCGATCATCGCCGACCACCTCACCCGACTGCTCGGAGTGGAGTGGGAGGCGCGGGATCGCGGCCGCGACCGCAACCCCGCCTGGGCGATCTCGACGGTGCCGGAAGAGCTCGTGCTCGAGTTCTCCACCCGCGCCCGCCAGATCGACGCCGAGAAAGACCACCTCATCGCGGAATACGTCGAGAAGCATGGGCGGCAGCCCTCGGCCGCGGCGATCATCAAGCTCCGTGCTCAAGCCACGCTGTCCACCAGGCCCGAGAAGCAGGTGCGATCCCTTGCCGACCTCACGACCGAGTGGCGCAAGCGCGCCACAGCACTGCTGGGGCGGGACGCGTCGGAATGGGTGCGAGAGGCGATCCCGGCAGCACCCGCACGGGTGCTGCGCGCCGACGACCTTCCCTTGGATGAGATCGAGAAGATCGGCCGCGCCGTGATGGAGGCCGTTGGTGAGAAGCGGTCGACCTGGCACCGCTGGAACCTGACCGCCGAGGCCGCACGGCAGACGATGGAGTACCGCTTCGCGACAACACGGGATCGCGAGGCCGTCAGCGGGATGGTCGTCGATGCCGCCGAACACGCCTCGCTGCGACTGACTCCGCCGGAACTCGCGTCGACGCCGGCCCGGTTCCAGCGTCCGGATGGGTCGAGCGCGTTCCGCCCCCGCCACGGCATCCTGTATTCCTCCGAGGCGCTGCTCGATGCGGAGAAGCGGCTCCTCGAACGCTCCCGAACCCTGACCGGCCCCGAGCTCCCGCTCGCCCTCATCGAGAAGGTCACGAGACGCCCGGACAGGGAGGGGCGGATGCTCGGCTCTGACCAGGCCGACGCGCTCACACGGATCGCGGTCTCAGGCCGTCAGCTCGATCTCCTCGTCGGCCCGGCCGGCACCGGGAAGACGACCGCGATGCTCGCGCTCCGCACCGCCTGGGAACAGCAGCACGGCACCGGCTCCGTGGTCGGACTCGCCCCGTCAGCGGTCGCTGCGGAAGTGCTCGCCGGAGATCTCGGGATCAAGACCGAGAACACTGCACGGTGGTGGACGCTACACATCATGACCGGCAGCACCTTCCAGACGGGTCAGCTCGTGATCGTGGACGAGGCGAGCCTCGCCGGCACCCTCGCACTCGACCGCATCACCGGGGCTGCGGCGAAAGCCGGCGCGAAGATTCTGCTCGTCGGCGACTACGGGCAGCTCCAATCCCCGGCAGCGGCAGGTGCGTTCGGGCTCCTCGCCGGCGACCGCCCTGACACCCCGGAGCTTTCCACGATCCACCGCTTCACGCACGAATGGGAGAAGACCGCATCGCTACGCCTCCGCCTCGGAGAACCCGACGTGATCGATGTCTACCAGGACGCCGACCGGATCATCGGCGGCACCACCGACGACATGACCGCCCGCGCCTACGAGGCGTGGAGGGCGGACCGTGAAGCCGGGATCGAGTCGATCCTGGTCTCGGACTCCGGCGAAGCGGTTGCAGCGCTGAACCTGCGCGCCCGTACCGAGCTCATCCTCGCCGATGTCGTGAACCCGCTCCGAGGCGAAGTCACGCTGAACGGCGGCGTGCAAGCGGCTGTGGGTGACACGGTGATCACGCGGAAGAACGAGCGGAAGCTGCGCACCCGGTTCTCGTGGGTGCAGAACGGGAACAGGTGGACGATCACGAAAGTGCGCCCCGACGGATCAGTGACCGTGCGCCCCGCCGGCCCAGGCCGTGGCGAGTCGATCGCTCCCCGCCGACTACGTCGCCCAGCACCTCGACCTCGGCTACGCAGTCACCGCCTACCGCGCCCAAGGCGTCACGACCGACACTGCGCACGTACTGGTCGAACCGACCTCGACCAGAGAGACCTTCTACGTCGCGATGACCCGAGGACGGCACTCGAACCACGCCTACGTGGCTCTCGACCGCGCAGACGACCATGCGCAGCCGCACCCCGGCGACGATCCGCATGCTACGGCGCGAAGCGTGTTGTACGGCGTTCTGCAGCACAGCGGGGCCGAACTCTCGGCGCACGAGACCATCGTGGCCGAACAGGAACAGTGGGGCTCCATCGCTCAACTCGCCGCCGAGTACGAGACCATCGCCGCCGCAGCTCAACACGACCGCTGGGCCACCATCGTCCGGGGCTCCGGGCTCACCGAGGACCAGGCCGAGAGCGCCATCGAGTCCGAGGCGTTTGGCCCGCTTACGGCCGAACTGCGCCGCGCCGAAGCCAACCACCACAACGTCGATACGCTCCTGCCCCGCCTCGTCGCCGCGCGCGGGTTCAGCGACGCCGACGACATCGCCGCCGTCCTTCATTACCGGGTGGAGCGTGCGACAGCGCGTCCCGCAGGCTCCGGCAGGACTCGCAAGCCACCGCGACTCATCGCAGGCCTCCTTGCACAGGCGCATGGAGTCATCGACGTCGAGATGCGAGCAGCGCTCGACGAGCGAGAGGAGCTGATCGAGGCACGCGCCGACGCCGTACTCGACGGCGCGCTGACCGAGAGCGTGCCGTGGACGAAGGCCCTTGGAGCGCAGCCGAACGACCGACGACGAGCGGCGACCTGGCGCAAGGCCGCCCGCGTAGTCGCCGCCTACCGAGACCGCTACCGCATCACCGACGACGCACCGCTCGGAGCCCCGCCCGAGTCGGCCGCACAGAAGATCGACGCCGCAAGGGCGCGCGCCGCGCTCGACCAAGCGCGAGTGGCCGCTGAAGCCCTGGATGATGCTCATGTGGTTCGGAGCCCGTCAAGAGGCGGTCCGTCGCGGGCGCTGTAGGGCCAGTGGCGGCTCCAGGGTGCGGACGGTCGAATGTCGGCGCGGCCAAGTAGCCTCGGAGCCACACGCCAGTAGACTTGAACCCACATGACGACACGGCTGAAGGAGGCGGGACGATGGCGCGCGCTGATCTACTCCTAGACCTCGTCGAGGCCGAACGCCGCGGTGATCGGGAACGCTTCAAGGTGCTGGTTGAGTCGGTCATCGCCGAAGAGCGCGCCAACCAGCATCATCTTCTCGCTGATCGGCTCTCGCAACTCATCACGACGACGGGGCAGGGACCCGTCCGTGACGACCGAGCAGCGGCGATCCGCGATCTCGTGCATGAGGTCGTACCGAACCGTCGGCTACATGAACTCGAACTTGCACCGGTCCCGCAGCGAGTCGTTACCGAACTGATCGAGGAGCAGAAGCGCGCGGAACTTCTGCGTAGTTACGGTATTGAGCCGCGCAACCGCCTTCTGCTGTCCGGCCCGCCTGGAAACGGGAAGACGAGTGTGGCCGAAGCGATCGCGGCAGAACTGATGCTTCCCTTCTACGTGATCCGCTACGAAGGTGTGATGTCGAGTTTCCTCGGCGAAACGGCCGCACGGCTTGACAACGCCTTTGAGTTCGCGCGGACTCGCCGTTGCGTGCTGTTCTTCGACGAACTGGACACCATCGCCAAAGAGCGAGCGGACGAGCATGAGACCGGCGAGATCAAGCGAGTGGTGTCGACGCTGCTGCTCCAAATCGACAGACTGCCACCCCACGTGATCCTCGTTGGCGCAACGAACCACGGCGAGCTGCTGGATCGGGCGGCATGGAGACGGTTCCAGATTCGGACGGAGTTGGGAGCGCCTAGCCGCGCACAGGCGACGAGATTCCTCGAACGTCTCGCTGAGCGCCTCGGAGGCGACCTCGGTTTCGCTCCTCGGACCCTCGCTGACAAGTTGGCCGGCGCGAGCTTCGCCGAGTTGGAAGAGTTCGCACTTGATGTGCGCCGCCGTGCGGTACTGGAACTTCCGGATGACAACATCCGCCGGATCGTGCAAGAACGGCTTGAACACCGCCGAGGTCAGGCGGCAGGGTGACAGTTGAGCGTAGACCGCTCCTTGCGTTCGGGCCGGCGGAGGTTGTAGCGCGGCCAACTCAGACCCCGCGTGATCTTCCACGTCTGTCAAGGCCGGGCGCTGGGCGACAAGGTGAACGCCTGACTCCTCAGTTCAAGGACTTGGCCGCGGCTTTCGAAGCCGAACGTGCCCGTCTGAGCGCAGACACCCCAGAGGAGATCGACCCCGCACTCGTGGTCGTGTTTGATCTGGCGGGAAGCGTCAAGGACTTCCGCAACGCGATCAACCGGATCGATGGCCTGGAGTTTCTGTCTGAGCTTCTCGGGGATCAATCTGACCCCGACGACGATTTCCACATGAGGGAGCGTGAAGCTGGACGGACCGACAAGCGCGTCACGCACTCGCTGTACCTGGTCATGTCCAACACCAAAGCGATCGACGAACTACTCCGGCTCTTCGCTCAATGGCAGGCCGACCCGTCCGCGTCGTTCGAGCACGGGCTCGGCAAGTTCAAGACGGCCTTCCAGCAACTGACAGCGATACGTCGGTGGGGCGCTGAGGACCGCATCCGTGAGACTGGTCTACGAGAGCGCTGGGAAGAGACTCTCAGCATGGTCGGTCAGTCAGTAAGCACCGTCCTCGTCGAAGTCGAGCTCTGGCACAGGCGTGATGCCGCCCAGCGTGCGGCTGCCGAGGCGCACGTCGAGGAAGTCATCACTTCCAGCGCCGGGCGAGTCTTGGATCGCTCGCAGATCGGAGAGATCGAGTACCACGCGCTCCTGGCTGAACTCCCGATCCAGCAGGTCCAGTCCGTGTTGACCAACGGAGCTTCGGCCATTCGGCTCCTCACGACTGATGATGTCATGTTCGTCAGCCCCTTCACCCCGATGAGCGTTGCGCCAGGGACTCTTGAGCCAGTTGCTCAAACCCAACTTGCTCGCAGCGACAGAATCGAAGGCAAGCCTCGGATCGCGCTGCTCGACGGGCTGCCGTTCACCAACCACGACGCGCTCCAAGGTCGGCTCTCGATCGATGACCCTGATGAGATCGGTGAGAACTACCCCGTCGCGGCTCGCCACCACGGAACCGCCATGGCGTCACTCATCATTCACGGCGACCTCACTGATGGCGGTCCACCGCTTGATCGTCCGCTCTACGTACGACCGATCCTGCAGCCCCACGAGTTCATGCCTGGACACGAGCAGGTAGTCCCAAATCGTCTGCTCACCGACGTCCTTCACCGCGCAATCAGACGGATTGTGAAAGGCGAGGGGAACCAACCTGCCGCAGCGCCGAGCGTCCGGGTTGTGAACCTGTCCATTGGCGCGCAGACGCGAGCACTCACGCGCCGAATGAGCCCCGTCGGGCGCCTGCTGGACTGGCTCGCCCACTCGTACAATCTGCTGTTCGTCGTCAGCGCGGGCAACCACACCGACGAGTTCACGATCCCCGCCGATGCCGCGCACGACACCGAGGCCGCTCGCCTGGCTGCAATGCGGGACGGCTTCGAGACGGCGCTGCTGCGCGGCATCCTTCCGCCTGGCGACGCCCTGAACGCCCTCACCGTCGGCGCCACGCACTCAGACGGCCTCGGTGAGATCGAGGTTCCGGACACGGTATGGGACATCACCCACCCGGACGCTCCCGCACACTATGGGTCTGTTGGGCCCGGCGTCGATCGGTCGGTCAAGCCGGACCTTCATCACTCCGGAGGTCGCGCCCTCTACACGCGCCCCATCGTCCTGCCCGGTCAGACTGACGTTGCCGTCGGCCTGGCTCATACCGCCGCGACGGGACCCGGCTTGCAGGTGGCCGCTCCGGGACGAGGCGGTGCTACCAACAGCACGGTGTTCACGAACGGCACCAGTAACGCGACCGCGCTCGTCACCCGTGAAGCCAGCAGGCTGTTTGACCTCCTTGAGTCCGACAACCGCGACCCCGAAGACGCACCCCTTCCTGATCCGCAGTACCACCCGCTGCTCGTGCGTGCCCTCCTTGCCCATGCAAGCAGCTGGGGCGCCTGGGAGAACAGCCTGCGCAACGGTCTTGGTCTCAATGGCCAGGACGCTCGGCGGCAGCTGACGGCTCTGCTCGGTTACGGTCGCCTCGACCTCAGCAGACTCGGCGAAGCCGCATCCAACCGAGCGGTCCTCGTTGCCGGCGGTCAAATCGCACGGAACGAGCGCCATACTTACGGCTTCCCACTGCCTCCCTCACTCCGAGCGAAAGCGGAATGGCACCGCTTCACCATCACGCTGGCATTCATGGCTCCAACGGTCGGCCAGCTCACTCGGTACCGCAGCGCCAAGGTCTACTTCAGCACGC
>DAMDHZ010000036.1:16154-28643 GCA_032101665.1 Brachybacterium sp.
CTGGTGGAGACCGAACCGATGCAGAGCACAACGCCGTGCGGCGAGGCAGCCTTCAACACGAGATCGTGCAGGGCACCCGCTCGATGTCTTTCGTAGATAGCGATGCCTTCCCGATCCACGTCGAGTGCATGGACGATGCCCAACGACTCCGTGCCGGTAACACCATCCGATATGCGCTGGTCGTGTCAGCAGAGACTGCCGAACAGACATCAAACACGATCCACGATGAAGTTCGCGACAGACTGCGACTCCGCGCGCGCGAGCGTGCCCGTGATCGCATCCGCTCGTAGCGCGATCTGAGACAGCGGCCTACAGCTGCCGCACTTCCCGAGCGCTGCTGACTGTGCGTTCAGGCATCAACAGAGATGCAGAACTCCCGCGCTCGACGTCGCGGGTCTCCAACGCGCGGTAGAGGTCAGCAGCATCGGTGATGACGGCGCAGTCCTTGTCGCGCAGCAGGCGGTGCGGCCCTGCGCTTGTTGCGCTGGTCACCGGACCGGGTACCGCGCCAACAATCCGCCCCAACTCTTGGGCGCGCTCTGCCACCTTCATTGATCCTGAGCGAGCTCCGGCCTCGACAACGACAGTCGCTGTGGAGAGCGCGGCCATCAACCGCGCCCGTGCAATGAAGCGGTGGCGCGTCGGAACCGCGCCTGGTGGAACCTCGCTGACCAGGAGGCCGAGGTCAGCCACCCGCTCAAGAAGTTCACGGTGACCGATTGGGTAGGGGCGATCAACGCCGTTCGCCACGACTGCAATCGTGTCGCCGTCGGATGCCAGCGCCGCTCGATGGGCAGCCCCGTCGATGCCGTACGCGCCGCCGGCCACGACTATCCGCTCCGCGTTGGCGAGATCGGAGGCCAGTTCCGCGGCGACATGCTCGCCGTATGAAGTCGCGGCCCTCGCCCCGGTGATCGTGACGAGATCATCGAGTGGTCGCGCGAGGAAAGATGTCGTGCCACGAGTCCACAGGACGTATGGCCGCCGGTCGCCAAGATCGTCGAGTGCGGATGGCCACTCCCCGTCGCCGGGGATCAGGGTGCCGATGCAGTTGAGTCCCCGATAGTGGTGTAGCGCGGTGGCCGCCGTGATCGTCCCGGACGTGGACGCGGCCACCGTGTGATCCTTCGAGTGAACCTTCCACAGCACTCTCGAACGGAGTCATCACGATGACCGCACCCCACATTGTCGACCCTCACGGCCTGCTCGGTGAAGCCCTGGCCGAAGCGTCCCCGGATCTGATGCGCAGCCTGCTCCAGAACGTGATCAACACCCTGCTCTCCGCGGATGCGGACGCCGTTGCCGGCGCGGAGTGGGGCAAGGCGTCCCCGGACCGGGTGACGCAGCGCAACGGCTACCGCCACCGCGACCTCGACACCCGCGTCGGCACGATCGACGTCGCGATCCCCAAGTACCGCACCGGCACGTACTTCCCCGACTGGCTGCTCGAACGCCGTAAACGCGCCGAGACTGCCCTGATCACGGTCGTCGCGGACTGCTACCTCGCCGGCGTCTCCACCCGCCGCATGGACAAGCTGGCCAAGACCCTGGGTATCAACTCGCTCTCGAAGTCGCAGGTCTCCCGGATGGCGGAGTCGCTGGACGACCACGTCGAGCAGTTCCGCCACCGGCCCCTGGACGAGGCCGGGCCGTTCACGTTCGTCTCCGCCGACGCGCTGACGATGAAGGTCCGCGAGGGCGGGCGGGTGGTCAACGCGGTCGTGCTGCTCGCGACCGGCGTGAATGGGGACGGGCACCGTGAGGTGCTCGGCATGCGGGTCGCGACCTCCGAGACAGGCGCGGCGTGGAACGGCTTCTTCGCCGATCTCGTCGCCCGCGGCCTCGGCGGGGTTCGCCTGGTCACCAGCGACGCGCATGCTGGGCTGGTCGAGGCGATCGCTGCACATCTGCCGGGCGCGTCCTGGCAGCGCTGCCGCACCCACTACGCCGCGAATCTGATGAGCATCTGCCCCAAGAGCATGTGGCCGGCCGTGAAGGCGATGCTGCACAGCGTCTACGACCAGCCCGACGCCGCCGCAGTCGACGCGCAGTTCGATCGATTGCTGGACTACGTGAGCGAGAAGCTCCCCGCCGTGGCCGACCACCTCGACGCCGCCCGCGCGGAACTGCTCGCGTTCACCGCGTTCCCCAAGGACGTCTGGGTCCAGATCTGGTCCAACAACCCCACCGAACGGCTGAACAAGGAGATCAGGCGCCGCACCGACTCCGTGGGGATCTTCCCGACCCGCGAGGCGATCGTCCGCCTGGTCGGCGCAGTCCTGGCCGAACAGACCGACGAGTGGACCGAAGGACGCCGATACCTCGGCCTCGACGTCCTCACCCGCTGCCGCCTCAGCGTCGTCCCCGACACCAGTTCCCAGGAGGTGACCACTACTTCCCTGCCCGCCCTCACCGCCTGACACTCAGCGAAGGATCGCTACACCACTTCCAGGGGCTTGACCGCCGATGCCAGCGCGCTCGGCGTCGACGATGCGCTGCCCAAGTGTCCGAGCGTCTGAGCGCTCGAACTGGGCGCGCCACACCTGAGCGTCAACAGCACTGAGGCCCGGCACCGCGTCATCACGCTCAGCAAGCCGAAGCAGCTCAAACGCCCCCAGCTCGCCCAGGAGACGGCCTGTCACGGCGTCGTCTGGTTCGACGGTCATCGACAGCAGCATCCGTGCTGTGCGCTCGTCCTGGACTACGTGGCTCAGGTTCGTCATCGTCGGGTCCCCTCACTCCTACAGAGAGGTGCGCGCGGCGACGCGGGAGCCCAAGGGCGTCTTGCCTCATGTCAATAGGTCCGGGAGCGGGTGACGCTTGCCTCACGCAAAAGGTCCGCGTAGCTCAGGCGGCGGGGCGGGTGCCTTGGGTGCGGGCGGCGGCGAGGTCGATGAGTTGCTGCTGGATGCGGGTGATGCGACGGGTGATCGCTGCCGGGTTCAGCTTCGCATGCTCCTCGGCCAGTCGCTCGGCGGTGCGCTGGTCGAGCACGCCGGCGTCGAGGAGCCGCTGATACGGGGTTCTGGGCTTGTCGTAGACGCGCTTCTTACGCCCCGAGGTGGTGTGGGTCCAGCCGGTGGCCTTCACGCAGGGCAGCAGGTGGTTCTTCCGCTTCATCACCAGGGAGTGCAGCTCGTTGAGCAGGCGCAGCTCGTGTTCGGTCTCGTATCGGTAGCGAAACGCGTGCCGTCTCACCCAGTCGCCGTTGCGCTGCTCGACGTGGGCGTTGTCGTTGTGCTGGTAGGGGCGGCCCCTCGTGACGGGGATCTCCCGCTCGTCGCACCAGGCGATCACCGACCAGTTCAGGAACTCGGACCCGTTGTCGAAGTCCATCCCCGCGATCGGCACCGGGGAGGCCCGCCGCAGCCAGTCCATCCCGGCCTTGATGTTGACGTGCGCGTTGTTGCGGATCGCGCGGAGCAGCGTCCATCCGATCACCGGCTCCGTCGCGGTGAGCGTGCGCAGGTACTCGCCCTTGGTGGTGTGCCCGCAGTGCGCGACGGTGTCCAGCTCGTAGAACCCCAGCCCCGGCGGCAGCCCGTCCATCGCGGTGCGCACCGGGATCGACGAGCGCAGGATATGCGACGGCTTCGTCGTCGACAGGGCTCCCGGGTAACGGGCATCCCGGTGCGGCTTCAGATACCGGTCGATCGTCGCCGCGCTCATCGACCGCAGCTCATCCAGCACCACGTCGGTCACGCGGGCGGCGACTCGGACGAGCTCGTTGAACCGCACCAGCCGTTCCAGAGTGTCATCCATGACCGCGGCCAGGTACTTCCCCGACGGCTGCCCCGACAGCGCCCACACCTCCTGCAACACCACCAGCGCGTCGTACGAGTACTTCCTCGGTCGCGGCTTGCGCTGCTGGTCACGGGCCGCGCCCTTGCGTGCGAGCGCGTTGCGGATCGCGCGACGGGCGTAGTCGCGATGCCAGCCCGTGGTCTCCACCAGCGCGTCCAGCAACCGACCCTTCTCCGCCCGCCCGGCCTTCGCATACTCGCGGGCGAACCTCTTCGTAATCTCACGGCGCGAAGCCATCGACAACTCCCTGCTCACATCGCCAGGGAACACGAATCGCTACGCGGACCTTCTTACGTGAGGCACACGCTGCCGCTCCCGGACCTTTTACGCGAGTCAAGTCGAAGGGTTCCGTGAACGCCCACCCCGGCGTACAGTGGATGGTGAGGCAGGTTCTCCTCATATTGCGGGTCCTCCGGGACGGCCTTCGGGCACTCACACACGTTCTGCCTCCTCGACGGAGTAACACGTGTGACAAGAGGCCGTCATGTTCCGCCTTATCTGGACGCTCAGCGTTCGCACTCGCGACTATCTGCACCGCTACATGCCGAGCAACCGGCTGCTCGCTGCTGTCCGCACCCGTCGCGGACTCAAGTGGGGGATGCCCGCGATGCTGGTCGCGCTTCCGTACATCCTGATCGCCAGCGTCTGCTCTGGCTCGGCAGCCGACGGTGGCCCCGGTTGGCTCCACCTCATCGTGCTGTGGGCCTGCTGGAACGCACTGAAGTTCATCATCATGGGACCCGTGAGCGTCGTTCTGCTCATCCGCGCGCGCCTGCGCGAGGCTGCGATCCGTCGTCGCCAGCGCCACGACTCGCTCGCCGAGGCAAGCACGCATGAGCCAGATCTTCGTGTCTAGGCTCAACTGCCCACGGCAGCGGCTGCTTTGATCCGAGAACGGCGGCCACCAGGTCGGATCACGACACCGTGCGATGCGAGCGCTTGCCGGACCGCCTGAGGCCCCGCCCCGACCTTCATGCCGACCTCTACCAGCGTCAACCCGCTGAGGTAGAGGTCGGCTGCTTCGTGGATGCGGGACGGATCGAACCGACCGCGGCGGATGGTGACCTCCCGACGGGTGAGGTGGGTGGCGACCGTGCGGCGGTTCACTCCGAACACGGATGCCAACTCCACGAGCGTCGCGCCCTCGCGGTACTGCGCCACCAGATTGTCGACCTGCTCGGGCCGTAGCAGGGTTTGAGCCATCCCAAGTGATCGCACCACTCGACCCCTGGAGTCGGAAACGGTAGGCTCCGAGGAGCGATGGTCGTGGTCGTAGAAGCCCCGTGACCTGCGCAAAGACAGGGTTTTCAGGTGTGGGCAGGGGTTCTCAAACTCTCTACGGAGGTCCACTCGAGAAACCGTGAGACAGTGACTCGTGAGAAGGACCCGCCGGGGATCTCCGGCGGGTCCTTCTGCATGGGGTGCACGGGTGACCGAGGTCTTCGTCATCGGCCACGTGTCCCTCTCATCGTCCGTGAGGCGAGGGGTGCCCGATGATCCGTCGAGCGAGGTCGATCAGCACGAACACGACGAGCGAGGCCCCCAGCACGGGCAGCATGAGGCCGACCACGACGGCGATCGCGATCACGATCCCGTAGGCCGCGGCGCTGTCGACCGGGCGCCCGAGCGGGGTGGGCAGACCGCGCGGGGCGCGCGGGCGCCGACGCCACCACATGCGGTAACCGATCACGATGAGCGCGATGACGGCTGCCGCGACGAGGATCAGGAGCAGCTGGTTCACGGGGCCGAACAGGATGCCCATGTGCAGCGAGATGCCGGCCTCGGCGAGCTTGCCCGCGAGAGGCCAGTCCGCGAAGCGGATGGTCTCGACCACGGTGTCCGAGGAGGGATCGATCGCCACCGAGTCCTGCTTGAGCGGCCATGAGCGTTGGGCCTGGGAGACGACCCACGCTCCCCCCTCCGTGTTCGGCGAGATGGCGACCGGATCGGACAGGCCCGCGGTCCGCGCGGTGGCGAGAACCGTCTCGGCCGTGGCGGGCACGTCCTGCGACGTGACGGGAGTGGACGAGACGGTGGCGGTGGACACGGACGGCGTGGACCAGTCCAGGCTCTGGCGCAGCGCGCTCACGTTCCCGCCGGCGAACTGGGACCAGGTGAGACCTGTGGCGGAGAGGAAGAACAGGCCGATCGCGGCCCAGATGCCGATCGTCGCATGCAGGCTCAGGGATCGCTGCCTCCGCGGGCCCTTGCGCGTGGGCAGGAGATACGCGCGGGCCGTGCGCCGGCGCACGCGCCGGCTCACCCACACCATGATGCCGCTGAGGGCGAGCACCCAGAGCCAGCTGGCCGCGAGCTCGCTGTACACGCGCCCCACGTCGCCCAGGTGCAGGTTGCGATGCAGGTCGTCGAACCAGGCGCGCAGCGGCAGCCACTCGCCCGACGTGTTCAGCACGCCCATGACCTCGCCCGTGGACGGATCGACGAAGGCGGTCAGCTGCCGGTTCGCCTCGGCCGAGGAGGAGTCGAAGGTGACCCGGGTGGTCGCCCCGGCATCCTTCGGCGGCCGGATCTCCGCGATGGTCCCGTCCGGCACCGACTCCTGGGCGGCCTCGATCTGCTCGGCGAGCGGCACGGAGGCGGCCCCCGCGGAGGCGCTCGCATGCAGCTCCGTGTCGTAGACCACCTGCTCGATCTGAGGGGTGAAGGCGTAGAGGATGCCCGTCACCGCTGCGACCAGCAGGAAGGGGGCGACGACGATGCCCACGACGACGTGGAGCCGGAGCAGCAGCTCTCGCAGCTCGCTGCGGATGCGTCGCGGCCGGGAGGTCGGTTCTCCCGTGGGGCGGGAAGAGGCCTGGGTGGTCATCGAGCAGCCTTTCGGAGGAAGCGGACACAGCACACGGCGAAGGTCACATGAGAGCCAACATGGACGCCATGCCCGCGCCCATCAGCAGATGGCACCCGGCATGCAGCCTGTGCCCGCGATCGCGAGCGAGCCGCACGAGCCACCACAGGGCCACCAGGACGCTGATCGCAATGACGACACCGTTGGCGACGGCCGCCCAGGCGGGCGTCGGAGTCAGCTGCATCGCCATGGTGTCCATCGATCCGCCGTGGTGGGCCGCGTGGGGATCGGATGGGGTCGACATCGGCTGCCCCATGAGCAGGGGCATCGCGGCGAGCATCCACACCATGGCCGCGTTCAGCACGACGTGGCCGAGGAGGTCCACGCGCTGCACCGCATCGTGTGCGCGGGACACCGAGACCAGCATGAGCGCGGCGAACGCGGTGAAGACCACGCTCTGCACCCAGGTGCCGGCGGTGCCGACCGGACGCCAGATCATGAGCAGCATCGCGAGGCTCATCACGAGATGATCGACATGGACGGCTGTTCCGACGGGGACGTCATGGTCGTGATGGACGTGGACTCCCGCGACGGCGCGGAGGCTCTGCGCGAGGTGGAGCACGCAGACCACGCCGGTCACGACGAAGACCGCGGACAGCGCGGGGGACCAGGGAAGCGTGAACACGCTTGAACTCTACAATATGTCGAATTAATCCTGGCGACATGCTGCGGGGGCGCTGTCCTCGGGCAGTATCGTGGCCCTGTCCAGGAGCGTCCAGATCGAGGGAGGCAGAGACGAGATGGCAGGCGTGAGATCCCGCTCGGCAGGGGTGCTCGAGGCCCTCGTCATGCGCGCGCTCTGGAGCACGGATGCCCCGATGAGCGCCAGTGTGATCCAGGCGACCTTCGAGGACCCGGCGCCGGCCCAGACGACCGTGCTGACCGTGCTCGCACGCCTCGAGGTCAAGGGCATGGTCACCAGGACCGCCCTCTCCCCACGACGCGTGCGCTTCACCGCAGCCGTCTCGAGCGGCCAGGCGCACGCGGCCGACATGGTCGAGGCGCTCGACGGCGCCCCGGATCGTCAGGACGCCCTGCTCGCCTTCGCCGACAACCTCTCCGACGAGGACATCGACCTCGTGATGGACGCCATCGCCGCCCGCCGGCCGCGCTGACCACCATGCACGTGGGGCTCACGATCGTCCTGCTGGCCCTGGGGCTGGCCTGCGCGCCGCTCTCGGCAGTGTTCCTCGCGCACGGCAGCTGGCAGATCTGGCACCCGCGCCGGGCCCTCGCACTCTGGCTGGCGCTCGGCGCCTTCGGTCTGGCGGCCGCCACAGGAGCGGTGCTGCTGGCGGCGAGCCAGTCGATCATCCGTTCGCCCGGTGAGTCCATCGTCCATGCCCTTGTGCTCACCCTGCTGGCCTGGATGGGACTCGGCGCGCTCGGCATCGCGGCGTCCTTCGCGATCTCCGCCGGCGCGGATGACGCCGAGGAGGGGGAAGCCGACCAGGTCGCCGACCGCCGCGGACACGCAGCCCGTGCGCTCTTGAGCCGCCGGACGGACTCCTGGTACGACGGGGCCGTCCTCGTGGTCGAGGTCGACGATGCCGCCCTGGTCGCGTGCGCGATGGGCGGCAGTGAACCGACGGTCTTCGTCGCGCGCCGCGTGCGGCGCGCGCTGCGCCCCCTTCACCTCGAGGCGATCGTCGCCCACGAGCGAGCGCACCTGAGCGGTCACCACGGGGCGGTGCGCCGTCTCGGCGCGTGGCACGCCGCGTGCCTTCCCAAGCGATCGGCCCTCCGGCGCTGCCTCGTGACGCGGGTGCGCTTGCTGACCGAGCTCGCGGCCGACGACGGCGCCGTCGCGCGCGTCGGCGCGCCTCATCTCCGGGCCGCGCTGGACGCTGTCCATACCCTGGCCCCCTCCTCGGAGCTCGTGGTGCGGGCGAGGCGCCTGGACGCGATCGCGTCCCGCGGAGGCCAGGTCGTGCCTGCCGGTGCCACCAGGAGTCTCGACACCTTGTAGAGTTGACGGGGTGAAGGAGAGAGCAGCCGGCCTCGCGCTTCTCGCTCTGGTCGGCGCGGCGGTCCCGGCGATGACCGCGAGCGCCCTGGGCGGTGCATCGCTGTACACCGAGGTCCATCGTGGCTTCCCCGGATCGGGCACCGCGCTGACCGCCGCCTTCCTGCGCGGCGCCGCAGATCTCGCCGCCGTCCTCTCCCTCGGCGCCGCGGTCGGCGTCCTGGTCGTCCACCGACGTGCACGCCGGGAGGCGGACCGTCTGCGCTTCGGGCCGGATCTCACGCTGCTCACCTGGGCCTCGGCGGCATGGACGATCCTGGCATGCGCGAACATCGTGGTCTCGGCCACCGATGCCAACGGCATCGAGATGTCGCGTCTGCTCGAGCAGGGCGCCCTCGGCACCCTCTACACCTTCGGCTACATGCCCCGCGCCTGGACCGTGACCGCGATCGGAGCTGCCGTGCTCTGGCTGTGCGCCCACCGCGCCACGCGCTGGACCTCGCTGCTGCCGGGTCTGTGGGCGGGGTGCATCGGGATCCTCGCCCCGGTCGTGGTCGGACAGATCCTGGTGGGCCCCGACCACGACATCGGCAGTGACGCGGGGGCGACCCAGACGCTCGCCGCAGGGCTCCTGCTCGGACCGGTCCTGGTCTACTCCGCCGCGCCGGCCGTGCTGGGGCAGGAGACCGACCGGCTCCGGACCGACGCTCGGCGCCTGGCCGTGCTCGGCCTGATCGGGACCGTCGTCGTGCTGCTCACCGAGCTCGTGGTGATGTGGTTCGAGCTCGCCGGGAGCAGCCCGTGGGCGTCACCGACCGGCCTGCTCGGCATCACCAGGAGCGGTCTGCTGATCCTGCTCCTCGTCGTCCTGCTCCTCGCGCGTCGTGGGCTGAGGATCCCGCGCCTGGTCCCGGGTGCGCTCGTGGTGCTCTGGATCGGCGCAGGCGCGGCGATGACCCGGATCCCTCCGCCGCAGTACTTCGTGCCGACCTCGATCTCGCAGGTCTTCATGGGGTTCGAGGTGCCGGACCCGCCCACCGTCGACTCGGTCCTGCACGCCGCCCGGCTGAACCTGCTGTTCGCGACCCTGAGCGTCGCAGGGCTGGCCGGCTATCTCGCGATGGTGGGCGTGCTGCGTCACCGCGGTCTGCGCTGGCCGGTCGGGCGCATCCTGATGTGGTGCGCCGGATGGATCGTCGTGCTCGCCGTGACCAACACCGGGGTGGGCCGATACTCGGCGCCGGACTTCGGGATGCACATGGTCGTGCACATGAGCCTGGCGATGCTCGCCCCGATCCTGCTGGTCCAGGGCGGCGTGGTCACCTTGATCCTGCGCGCGGCTCGTGCCGACCGCGCGGAGGCGGGCGTGCACGTATGGGTCACGCAGATCCTGCGCGGGAAGCTGCTGGGACGCCTCTATCACCCCGCCGTCGTGTTCGTGGTCTTCATCGGCTCGTACTACGTCCTGTACTTCACGCCGCTGTTCGGCGAGATGATGCGCTTCCACTGGGCCCACCAGCTGATGAACCTGCACTTCCTCGTGACGGGATATGCGTACTACAGCCTGATCATCGGGGTGGACCGGCCGCCGCGGCCGCTCCCGCACATCGGCCGTCTCGGGTACACGCTCGCGGCCATGCCGTTCCACGCTTTCTTCGGGGTCGCGATCATCACGAGCCAGCGGATCCTGGCCCAGACCTACTACGAGTACCTCGACCTCCCATGGGCCGATCTGTGGCACTCCCAGCAGGTCGCGGGCACAGTCGCGTGGGGAGGCGGCGAGGTGCCGCTGCTCATCGCGATCATCGCGCTGTGCATCCAGTGGTCGCGCCAGGACGACAAGGAGGCGCGACGGCGCGACCGTCACTTCGATCGTGGGCTCGATCACGAGTTCGACGCCTACAACGACATGCTCAAGAAGCTCTCCGAGAGGAAGGACGCCCGGTGACCGACACGGAGACCAGGCAGCGGCCCGCGACCACCCTGCCGGAGGAGCGGCTCACCTTCGATGTGTCCGGCATGTCGTGTGCGGCCTGCGCGAGCCGCATCGAGCGCAAGCTCAACAAGCTCGACGGCGTTCGCGCGACCGTCAACTATGCGACCGAGCGCGCGATGGTCACGGGGGTCGCCGATCCCGACGAGGCGATCACCGTCATCCGCGGTGCCGGGTACGACGCGGTCGTGCACGACGATCTCGACGACGAGTGGTCGCGCCGCGCGGGAGAGAGCCGGATCGCCTCGCTGCGACGGCGCCTGTTCGTCGCCGCCCTGCTGACCGTCCCCCTCATGGACGTCTCGATCGTGCTCGCCCTCGTCCCCACCTGGCGCTTCCCCGGGTGGGAAGCGCTGTGCGTCGCCCTCGCCGTCCCGGTCGTCACCTGGGCCGCGTGGCCCTTCCACCGCGCCACCTGGAGGAACCTGCAGAACCGCGCGGTCAGCATGGACACCTTGGTGTCGATCGGGATCCTGGTCTCCTTCGGCTGGGCGCTTGTCTCGATGCTGGTCGGGCTCGAGGCCCGCGGCGGCGTCTGGCTCGGCTTCGGCCACGTGCCCGCCGGCGCCAACGCGCTGTACCTCGACGTCGCCTCCGGGCTCACGACGTTCCAGCTCGCCGGGCGCTACTTCGAGACGCGCAGCCGGCGCCGTGCGGGCGACGTGCTCGGGGCCCTCTCGGCGCTCGGTGCGCGCGAGGCGCGTCGCCGCGAGGACGGTGTCGAGCACGTGGTGCCGGTCGACGAGCTCCGCACGGGCGACGTGGTCACCGTGCGGCCCGGAGAGACGATCGCCGTCGACGGCATCGTGGTCGAAGGGACCGCCTCGCTCGACACCGGCGTGATGACGGGCGAATCCCTGTTCCGGACCGTCACGGTCGGCGACGACGTGATCGGGGGCTCGATCTCCTCGGACGGGGTGCTCGCGATCCGCGCGACCTCGGTGGGTGCACACACCCAGCTCGCCCAGATGGCGGCGATCGCCGAGCAGGCCCAGATCCGCAAGGCCCAGGTCCAGCACGTGGTCGACGCGGTGGTCCGGGTCTTCGTACCCGTCGTGCTGTCGCTCGCGGTGCTCGTCGCCGTGGGCTGGCTGCTGGCGCGCGCGGACGCCTCGACCGCCGTCACCAACGGCATCAGCGTGCTGATCATCGCGTGCCCGTGCGCACTGGGCCTCGCGACACCGACCGCCCTCATGGTGGGCGTGGGCCGTGGCGCCCTGCTCGGGATCCTCGTCAAGGGGCAGGACGCCCTCGAGGCCAGCGGACGGGTGACCACGGTGGTCCTTGACAAGACGGGGACGCTCACGGTCGGGGCTCCCCGGGTGGTCGCGCTCACGGCTGTCGACGTCTCGGAGGCAGAGCTCATGCGCCTGGCCGCCGGCGTCGAGTCGGCGTCCGAGCACGCCGTCGCGCAGGCGATCCGCGACCACGCCGCGACCCTCGTCGCGGACCTGGCCGCGCCGAGCGAGCACGAGGTCGTCCCCGGTCGCGGGGTGAGCGCTCGCCTCGACCGGGACCGGGTGGCCGTCGGCAGCCCGGAGTTCATGGTCGAGCTGGGCGTCGAGATCCCCGCGTCGCTCGCCGCGGCCGTGACCGCGGCTGCCGCCGACGGGATGTCCACCGTGCTCGTGGCGCGCCACGAGGTCGCCCTCGGCGCGATCACGCTCGCAGACGTCGTCAAGCCCGACGCGCGCGAGGCCATCACCGCGCTGCACGGTCTCGGCCTGGAGACGGTGCTGCTCACGGGCGACTCTGCTGCCGCGGCCGAGCGCATCGCGGGCTCCCTCGGCATCGACCAGATCCGAGCCGGGGTGCTGCCCACCGGCAAGGTCGCCGTGATCGAGCAGCTGCGGGCCGAAG
>DAMDHZ010000037.1:0-28572 GCA_032101665.1 Brachybacterium sp.
CCGTTCGTGATCGCCGAGTTCGTCGTGGCATGGATGCTCGGCGCCCTCCGGGCATGCCTCGGCACGTGCTTCCCCGGTATCCTCGCCGCGGGCCTCGGGCAGACCGCCGCCGCCGTACTGCTCGCGATCTGAGCGTCGCCTGGTGAGAACGGACGCCCGTCCTGCCGTCGGACCACGGACGACCGTCTGACAGGCTGAGGGCATGACGACCGACCATCCCGACTCGGTGGCCGCTCGCCGCAGCGAGCCGGGCACCGTGCCTGCCGTGGACCCGAAGGCCTCGCGTGACGAGAGCCTCGCGCTCATCCTCGCGGGCGTCGCGATCGTGATCGGCACCGCCATCGGACTGCTCACGCTGCACTCGACGCGCCCTCTGTTCGGCCGCGGCTCGATCGGCGAGGTGGCCGCCTATGCGGCGATGGGCACCGCGGGCCTCGCCTTCGCGGCGACCATGGTGACCGTCACGCCGCGGCTGAACCCGTGGCTGCGTCGGATGGGCCGGCCGCGCCGCCTGTTGAACCTCGCGGGGCTCTCGCTGTTGCACGCGGTCTTCGCCTTCCTCCTGGTCCTGGCCCTGTTCGCGGTGTTCGCGGACGCGTTCCGCGGCGTCGCCCTCGACCACTGGGCGGGGACCTTCTGGGTCGCGGCGTCGTGCGGGGTGGCCGCCTACATGAGCGCGGCGAGCGCGATGGCGCTGACCACCCAGTCCCTGTCGGTGCTGCTCGCCGCGTTCGTCCCGACCGGGGCGCTCGCGAGCGCCCTGAGCGCCTCCGATCCGCACTGGTGGCAGCACCACTTCTCGGCCCTGGGCGGGGTCCCCGACGACTCGGGCTTCACGTTCACCATCACGCTCCTGCTCGCGGGCCTCGCGCTCGTGACCGTCGGGGACTTCCTCGCCCACGACCTCGCGACCTGGGCCGACGCCGTGGGCGAGCCGCGCTGGAAGGTCACCGTCGTCCGCACCTCTCTGGGCATGATCGGCGTGCTGCTGGCGGCCGTGGTGCTGATCCCCGTGACGACCCAGAAGGCCTGGCACGACGCCGCCGCCCAGTCCATCGTGGTCGTCTTCGCGGCCGCCCTCGTCGCCTTCCCCGTCCTGTTCGGCCGGCTGCCGGGCAGCTTCCGGGCCGTGACCGTCACCGTCGTCGCCCTGCTCGTGCTGTGCCTCGTCCTGTACAAGGGCGTGCACTGCCTCAACACGACGGCGTTCGAGATGGGCGCCGCGACCACCGTTCTGGTCTGGCTGCTGCTGTTCATCCGCACCGTCTCGGCGGCCGTGCGGAGCCAGCCTCGACCGGCATGGCCGGACGAGCCCGTCATGCGTCGTCGAGCACCCGCCCGCTCTCCCGACGCCCGTGGGTGAGGCGGCGCAGATCGGTCGAGGAGTCGAAGCTCGAGCCGAGCGCTCCGGCGATCACCCCCAGGGCTGCGCTCAGCCAGGCGATGTCCACGTAGTTGGTGAACTCCGCGCGGCGGCCCAGGATCGATGACATGAAGTCGGGGTCGATCACCACGAGTCCGCCGAGGAGGATCAGCACGACGAGCGCGAGGTACAGCGCGAGCACGCACACGAGCATGGTGGCGACGGTCGAGAGGTTGTACAGGACCTCGACCGTCACCCGGCTCTCGTGGACGGGGCGGTCCCAGAGCCCGTTGCTGACGATCAACCATGCCGTCATCAGGCCGATCGCGAGCAGGCCGATGAATCCCAGGCGCACGGGCGGGAGCGCGGCTGACATCTGCCAGATCGAGTTGTAGAAGATGCCGAATGCCCCGGTCGCGGCGGCCGCGGCGAGGGCTCGCGACAGCCGCGGGATGGTGCGCCACGGCTCGTTGGTGACCACCATGCCGAGCACGGTGCGAAGGCCGCCGATCGCCCGCCCGGAGTGGAGGCGCAGGTTTCCCGTCCCTTCGTCCCGGCTCCAGCTGTTCCACCACTGGGCATGCAGATGCGCGGGCTTCGTGTCGAGCATCCGCAGCGCGCATGCGAGGAGGACCGTCTCGAGCCGGCGGCGACTGCGGACGATGCCCACGGTCGGCCAGGAGACCACCGCCACGGGCCGTTCGGCGAAGATCTCCGCGATGATCGGCCAGTGATCATGGCGCGGCATCTCGGTCAGCAACAGCACCAGATCCGGATCGTCGGCCCCTTCCCGCATCTCATCGATCGCTTCGAGCGCGAGCGCCTTGTCGGCCTGCAAGGGGATCAGGCGGGTGTCCACCGTCACCTCGCACGAACGGCCGGTCTCCTCGCCGAGGCGGCGCGCGAAGTCCTCGCGGACGGACTCGGCTCGGCGCGTGGGGACGCCGGGATCGGCGATCACGAGCACGGTGAGGGCGGCGCGGTCTGCGAGCACGGGACTTCCTTCGGGCGGTGACGGGATGAGGACCACCGTAGGGTCAGGAGCAGAGGACGGGCTGACATCCCTGGTCGCGACGCTTACCGGATGGCGGGTGGACCTACGAGATCGGCCCCGACGACGACCTGAGCTGGGACGGCGACCTGGTCAACGGATGAGGTCCCGCCGCGCGCCGCGCTCAGGCCGGGCTTGCTAGATTCCGGACATGACCACCCCCGATGACCACTCCGCCTCCGCCTTCGACGACTTCGACCCGCAGTGGAGCGAGCAGAGCCGTGCCCGGTACCTCGCGGGGATCGACGGTCTCGTCGAGGAGCTGCGTCGGCACGCGCGGTTGGTCGCGGGTCTCGACGAGGAGCATTTCCATCACGATCCCGACACCCGGCGCACCTTCCTGACCTCCCAGGATCTGCTCGACCGGGCGCTCGGCCGGGCGGCGGCCGCCGAGGACGACTGGATCGGCACCTCGTCGCTCCCGTTCGTCGACCTCGACGCCGACGAGGACCCCGACTCCCTCGACGAGCTCGACGAGCTGGACGGCGATCTCGAGGGAGCGGGCGAGATCGTGAGCCTCGTGGGCCGCTGGGATCTCGAGATCCTCGACGAGCAGGCATTCGTCGAGGCCGGTCGGGCCGCCTACGTGCGTCTGCACTCCCTGTCGGACCCCACGCTCGCCGAGGCCAACGTGACCGACCCGCTGCAGGCCGCGGCGGTGCTCCTGGAGTCCCCGACCTTCCCCGAGCTCGAGGTCGACGGGGCCTCTGCGCCGCTCGGCGCGTTCTGGACCTACGTGCAGCACACCGAGCCGCTCTCCGAGACGGACGGGCTCGGACACACCGACCCCTTCGACATCGCCCGCGACGAGGACGAGTGACCCGAGCAGGGCTCCCCGTCAGCGGGCGGCGGCGAGGCGTCCCGCGACCACGGTCGCGAACGGCCGCACGGCTCGCAGCCACGTGGCCGCCTCACGCGCCGCGGACTCGACCATGAGGCCGCCCGCCCCGGTCGGGACGTCGCCGAAGGGATCGTCGTCGAGCAGCACGACGTCGGCCACCCCGCCGACGCGCAGCGCGTCGACGCCGTCGGTCGAGGCGGCGAGGGCCTCATGCGGCTGCAGCTGCTGGGCGGGGAACCACGCCGCGCGCTCGTCGGCGCTGCGGTGCACCGCGGCCGCCATCGCGAGCCACGGATCCACGGGCGCGACGGGCGCGTCGGAGCCGAGGACGAGCCTCACATGCGCCGCGAGCAGGTCGCGGAAGCGATAGGCCTGGTGCGCCCACGGCCCCCACAGCTCGGTCGTCGCGTCCCGGTCGTCCAGCAGGTGCGCGGGCTGGACGGACGCGACGACGCCGAGGGCCGCGAGGCGCGCGACGTCCTCGTCGGTCAGCATCTGCGCGTGCTCGATGCGCCCCGTCGTGCCCGTGGCCGCGTACGCGTCGAGCACGATCCCCACCGCGGCGTCCCCGATCGCGTGCACGGCGGTCTCCAGACCCAGCGTCCGCCCGCGCCGCAGCAGCTCCGCGAGCGCCGCGGGCTCGACGCTCAGCACCCCGTGACCGCCGCCCGCGGGGGTGCCGTAGGCGTGACGGCACAGCGCGGAGCCGGAGCCGAGAGCGCCGTCGGCGATCACCTTGAGGGGGCCCATCTCGACCAGCCCGTCGACCGACAGCACGGTGCCCGAGGGGCCCGGCACGTCGTCGAGCCCCGACGGATACGTCGCGGTCCGCACCCGCAGACGCGCCTCGCGGCACGTCCACAGCCGCCAGTTCTCGGCCCACTCCATGTCGACGAGCCCGACCACGCCGCGCGCGAGCGCATCGCGCTGCAGCATCCGCACCCCCGCCTCGAGGCCCGCGGCGACGCCCGGCAGGTCGTCGAGATGCGCGACGGCGTCGAACCACTCGTCCTCACCGACGATGCCGTCGCGCGGCGGCAGGCCGAGTCCCCGCAGCGCGGCGCTGCTCATCCAGGCGTGATGGGCGTCCCCGCCGATCAGGACCACGGGGACCTGGCCCGCGACCGCGTCGAGAGCGGTCACCGTGGGTGCCGCGGCGAAGTCCACGAGGCGGTGGCCGAAGCCGACGAGCGCGCCCGCACTCGGGGGGCGGCCCGCGAGGGCCGCGGACACGGTGAGCAGGAGGTCTCCTGCCCCGCGCGCGCCGGAGGTGTCGAGCCGCGAGTAACCCTGCGCGACCTGGCCGACATGCACGTGCTGGTCCCACAGCCCGGGGATGGCGATCGCGCCGCCGGCGTCGTGGACCTCCTCGCCGGGCAGGGCCGTCAGGCGCGGGGCGATCGCGGCGATGCGCCCCGCGGCCAGGCGCATGTCGACCACGTCGGCGAGGGCGTCGGCCCGCCTCAGGCGCACGTCGCGGAGGAGCACCCTGGAAGGGTATCCGGGCCGCGGTCATGACAGCTGTCATGACCGCGACGTGACGCCCCGCTCTGTGCGCGCCCACGCGGCCGGCGGAGGGTGGAGCCATGTCCACGAACCCCGCTCCCGCGATCGAGCTCACCGGCCTCACCAAGCGCTACGCCGACGTGCGGGCGGTCGACGCCGTCGACCTCACCGTCCCGCGCGGCCAGATGCTCGCCCTGCTCGGCCCCAACGGCGCCGGCAAGTCCACGACCACCGAGATGATCCTCGGCCTGACCACGCCCGGTGCGGGCACGGTGCGGGTGTGCGGCACGACGCCCACCGACGCCGCCCAGCGCGGCCTGGTCGGGGCGATGCTCCAGAACGGCGCCCTGCTCGAGGAGACGCCCGTGCGCACGATGCTGGGCCTCGTCGCCGGCGTGTGCGCCCACCCCCTGCCCCTCGACGACGTGATCGAGCGGGCCGACATCTCCGCCCTCCTGCGCCGCAGCACCTCGAAGCTCTCCGGCGGTGAGGCCCAGCGCGTCCGCTTCGCCCTCGCCCTGCTGCCCGACCCCGACGTGATCCTGCTCGACGAGCCGACCGTCGCGATGGACGTCGAGACCCGCCAGCGCTTCTGGGAGCGCATGCGACACGTCGCCGCCGACGGTCGCACCATCGTCTTCGCGACCCACTACCTCGAGGAGGCCGACCAGCAGGCCGGACGCGTCGTGGTCATGGACCGCGGCCGCATCGTCGCCGACGGCACCGGCAGCGACATCAAGTCGCGCATCGGCGGACGCGCGATCACGCTCACCGTCGCGCGTCCTGCGCGTGCCGACCGTCTGGCCGCCCTCGCGGGCGTCACCGCCGTCGATCTGCTCGAGGACGGCCGGCTGCGCCTGGCGACCTCCGACTCCGATGCGACCCTGCGGGATCTGTTCGGCGCCGACGGCCCCGGCACGATCGGACTCGTGCATGACGTCGACGTCACCACGCCCACCCTCGAGGACGCGTTCCTCGAGCTCATCCGCCACTGACCTGGCGCGATCCGTCCCCTGAGGAGCACCGATGACCACCGCACCCGTCCCTGCCGTCCGCGCCGCCACCGCCGCCTCCGCGCTCTCCGACCGCGGCGCCCCCGCGAGCCAGGCCTCCCGCACCGTGCGGTTCGCGGTCGCCTCCACCACGGTCACCCTGCGCAAGGGCATGTTCCTGTTCTTCACGGTCGCCCTGCCCGTGCTCATGTTCCTCATGTTCAACCAGATCTACGGCACGCAGATCGAGGGCGGGGAGACCGTCGGCACCTTCATCATGGTCCGCATGGCCGCCTACGGCGGTCTGGGCGCCGCCGTCAACGCGGGAGCGATCATCCAGCTCGAGCGCACGGGCGGCTGGCTGCGTCAGCTCATGGTCGCGGGTCTGACCCCGCGCAGCTTCGTCATCGGCAAGATGGTCGCGGCCATGGCCGTGGTGCTGCCCGCGCTGCTGGGCGTGTTCTGCTCCGGGCTGCTGTTCGCCGGCATCCACCTGAGCCTCGCGGAGACGGTGCGCTCGCTGCTGGCCCTGTGGATCGGGATGCTGCCGCTCGTGCTGCTGGGACTCGTGGTGGGCCTGGCCCTGCGACCGAGTGCCGTGGGCGCCGCGACCACGATCGGCATGATGCTGCTCGCGGTCGCGGGCGGGCTCTGGTTCCCCTACGAGATGTTCCCGACCTGGCTGCAGACGATCTCGCGCCTGACCCCCACCTACTGGCTCGGCGAGCTCGGGACCTGGGGCATCATCGGCGAGGACTTCCCCGCGCGCGGCGCGATCACCCTTGCGGCGTGGACCCTGGCCCTCGCCGTCCTGGCCGCGCTGCTGCTGGGCCGGGCCGCTCGCTCGTCCTCGCGCCGCTGAGGCCTCGGCGCCGGAGCGCCGACCCTGAACCGCCGGCTCTGAGAGGATCGGACCATGGACATGCGTCGTCGCCGACCGGTCCCCGTGTCGTCGGACCGGGACGACCGCTGCGACGAGCGGTTCCCGCGCACCCTGCGCGGCCTGCATCGCGCGGCCGTGGCCTCGGGGGCGATGTGGTACACCGCTCCGTCGCTGCTGTTCATGCTGTTCGTGATCATCCCGGCCTTCGACGAGCGCAATCCCGTGCGCGGTGCCGTGATCATCGGGCTCGCCCTCGTCTTCAGCGCCCTGTTCCTCTACCTGCCCGGGGTCAAGGCCTACGACCGCCGCGTCGCGGACGTCTACCTCGCGATCACCTGGCTCGTGATCGTCCTGCTCGCGTTGGTGATCGGCGCGAACGTGCTCTACATGGTCATGTTCGTGCTGATCGTCCACACGATCGCACTGCCGTGGCGCGTCGCCCGGGTGGTCGTGGGCCCGATCGCCCTGGTCACGTGCGTCCTCGCCGTGGTCCTCGACGAGCCCACCGCGATCATCCTCGCGGTGGTGGGGGTGATGATCGCCCTCGGGGTCGGCTACGGGATCCAGCAGGAGATCCTGTCCGAACGGCTCTCGCGGGCCGAGCAGCGCAACGCCGTGCTCGCCGTCGCGGCCGAGCGCGAGCGCATCGGCCGGGACCTGCACGACATCCTCGGCCACTCCCTGACCACGATCACCGTCTCCGCCCAGCTCGCGCGCCGGCTCCTCGACGCCGACCCCGAGGCGGCGCGCATCCAGCTCGCCGAGATCGAGCGCATCTCCCGACAGTCCCTCGCCGATGTCCGGGCGACCGCGAGCGGCATGCAGCAGGTGCGCGCGGCCACCGAGATCGCCTCGGCGCGCAGCGTACTCGCGGCCGCCGGCATCGAAGCCGACACGCCTCCCTCGCTCCCGCCGCTGCCCGACGATCGCGCCGAGCTGCTGGGATACGTGATCCGCGAGGGCGTGACCAACGTCGTGCGCCACTCCCGCGCCACGCGCTGCACCATCCGTCTTGACCCGCGCTCCGCGAGCGTCGCCGACGACGGCGTGGGCATCCCCGCCGGGCGCCCCCGCACCGGTCTCGCGGGGCTCGAGCGACGAGTGGAGGACGCCGGCGGCACGCTCACTGTCGAGACCCCGCCGGGCGGCGGCACGCTCGTGCGGGCCGAGCTCGACGCCGTGGACGGGGCGGCAGAGCCTCACGTCGAAGGAGCAGTGTGATGAGCCCGATCCCGCCGATCCGCGTGGCACTCGCCGACGACCAGGCGATCCTGCGCAGCGGCCTCGCCGCCCTGCTGCGCCTCGAGAGCGGCCTGGAGGTGGTCGGCGAGGCCGCCACGTGCGCGGACACTCTCGTCATGGTCGAGCGGGAGCGACCCGACGTGCTCCTGCTCGACGTGCAGATGCCGAGCGGCGGGGGCCCCGGGGCGCCGGCCGACGGCCTCGAGGTCGCCGGGCGTCTGCGCGGCGGCAGCACACGGATCATCGTGCTCACGACCTTCGGACGCGCGGGCTATCTGCGCCGCACCCTCGAGACCGGGGCCAGCGGCTTCATGGTCAAGGACGCACCCGTCGAGCAGCTGGTCGACGCGATCCGGCGCGTGCACCAGGGTCTGCGCGTGGTCGACCCGGAACTGGCCGCGCAGTCGCTCGCGACCGGTCCCAACCCCCTGACCGCCAAGGAGGCCGAGGTGCTGCGCGCCGCCGCGCACGGCGGCTCGACCGCCCAGATCGCGGCCCGGGTGTTCCTGTCCGAGGGCACGGTGCGCAACCACATCTCGAACGCGATCGGGAAGCTCGGCGTCACCAATCGCGCGGAAGCCGTGCGTGAGGCCACCGACAACGGGTGGCTGTAAGGCCATCGACAACCGGTGGTCGTAGGGCGGTGTCCCGGGGTCTTATGCGGTCGGCGCCGAGACGAGGAACTGGCTGCGCGGGAGGGTCGGAAAGCGCGTGAGGGGGATCGACAGGTCCTGTCGGGGCACCTCGAGACGCTCGGTCGCGAGCAGTCGCACCACTCGGGTGAGCACCTCCACGGTGCTCCATTCGCCGGGACAGCGGTGGTTGTCCGCATGTCGTCCTGCACCCTGCGCGACGAGCGTGTTGGGACTCTCGTCCCAGCTGAAGCCGCGGAAGCGCTCGGGTCGGAAGGCCTCGGGGTCCTCCCAGATCGCACGGTCGTGGCACGTGCTGTACAGGTCCAGGATCACCCAGTCGCCCGTGCGGAAACGATGGCCGCGCCAGGAGAACGGCGTCCGCACGGTGCCCGGGACGGCCGGGAAGAACGGGTAGTAGCGGCGCACCTCCTGGACGAACGGCTCGAGGTCGCTCTCGTCGCCCGCGGCGAACGCCTCGCGCCACCGTGGGTGCTGCTCGAGCGCCTGCGCCGCGAAGACGACGAAGCGGGCGATCGCGAACGTCGGCCGCAGGATGTTGATGATCTCGACGGCCGCGATCTCCGGGGTCAGCAGGTTCCCGGCGAGGTCACGGTGGAAGGAGAACACCTCCAGGGTGGTGCCGGGCTCCGCGGCCAGTCGCCCGTCGCGGACCGCGCGGACGAGATCGGCAGCCCACGTCTCGGTGCCACGTCGTCGCCACCGGGCGTACCAGTTCGTCGGTCCGAGGTGCGCGACGTTCTCGATCATCAGGTTCAGATCGACGGTCAGGCGCGGCATGTCGGTCTCGGCGAGCGGGATCCCCGCCCAGCGCACCGCGGCGCGGGTGAGCACGACGCGGGCCACGTCGTGCAGCACCACCCGGCGCTCTCCGCGCACATGGTCGATCGCGGCGCGCCACTCCTCCTCGACGATGTCGCCCAGGCGCGTCATGGCCTCGGGACTCATGAGCGACAGGAACGCATGCTTGCGCACCCGGTGCTCGTCCCCGTCGAGTGACTGCACGGACCCCGAGTCCTGCAGGAGATGCAGGATCGACGGCGGCATCGCCCCGGCTCGGCTGAAGCGGTCGTCGTCGTAGAAGATGCCCGCCGCCTCCTCGCCGCGGATGAACGTGACGGGGCGCAGCGCGACACGGCTCGTGAAGAGGTCGGTGCCCAGGGCGTCGCATCGGGCGGAGATGAAGGGATATCCCTCCCGCAGGAACGGGATCGTGCTGTCGAAGGGCGCGCGGCTCATCGTTCTCCTCCTCGTATGGGGGCCGTGCGGGCTGTGCTCCGACCATAGGTCAGATGGCAGGGCCCCGGGGGCGGTCGACCGGATGGTCTGTGGGGTGGTGAGGGCGACCTGGTCGAAACCTCATTCACGTCCGCCCCCTCCCCACGTCCTACGTCTCGACCATCGCGACACGCTGGGGTCGCTCCCGGAGGCACTGTTCCACGAGATCCCGGTCCGCTCCGAGAGCCGGCCGGAGGTGAACCCGCGGACATCCGTGCAGGCCGCGGACGCCCGGCCCCCTACGCTTGACCGGTGTCGTCCCTGCTCCACATCGTCCGCTTCACCCGTTCCCTGACCCCCCTCTACGCCGCGATCATCATCTGCTCGGTCGTGACCTCGGCCGCCGGCCTCGCCGTCCCCTTCATCATCGGGCGTGCGACCGACGCCGTGACGGACGCCGTCGGTGGCCGCACCACGGTCGGCGCGGCCACCACCACCGTCGTCGTGCTCGCCGTCGCGCTGCTGGCCGCCGAGCTGGTCTCCACCGTCGTGTCGAACCTCGGCGGCCGCTACGGCGACATCATGGCCAACCGGATGCGCACCATCCTCTCGGTCCGCTACTTCGAGAAGCTCCTGAACCTGCCGCAGCGCTGGTTCGACGTCGAGCTCACCGGCACCATCGTCTCGCGCCTGAACCGCTCGATCACCGAGGTCACGACCTTCGCCAAGACGTTCTCGAACTCGTTCGCGAGCATGCTCATCACGACCGTCGCGGTGCTCGTCATCTCCGCCTGGTACGCGTGGCCGCTCGCCGCGCTGCTGCTCGTGATCTTCCCGATCTACATCTGGCTGACCGCGCTCACCTCACGAAAGTGGCAGCGTCTCGAGGGGGAGAAGAACGCCGAGGTCGACCTCGCCGGCGGTCGCTTCGCCGAGGTCATCGGCCAGATCCGCGTCGTCAAGTCCTTCGTCCGCGAGCGCAGCGAGCTGGCCCAGTTCGCCCACCGCTTCCGCGCCACCGACTCCCTCACCGCCGAGCAGTCCACGCACTGGCACGTCATGGACATGCTGCGTCGCGGCGCGCTCAATCTCATCTTCTTCGGGATCTACCTGATCATCTTCATCCGCACCGTCCGCGGCGACTTCACGCTCGGCGACATGGTGCTGCTGATCCAGCTCATGTCGATGGCGCGTCAGCCCGTGCAGAACATGAGCTGGGTGATCGACTCCGCCCAGCACGCGATCGCCGGGTCTCGCGACTACTTCCGCGTCATGGACACCCCCGTCGATGCCCGCCGCACCGTGTCGGTCGACACCGCCACCGGTGACGTCGTCGAGCGCGAGGCGGCGACCGGCGAGATCGTCGACAGCGACCTCCCCGCCGACGCCGATGCCGCACGCCGCGCTCTCGATCCCGTGCCCGGTGCTCGCGCGATCGCGTTCCGCGACGTCACCTTCGCCTATGAGAGGGGCGAGGACGTCCTGCACGGCGTCTCCTTCGACGTGGCCCCCGGCGAGAAGGTCGCGCTCGTCGGCGAGTCCGGCGGCGGCAAGTCGACCGTCGTGAACCTGCTGCTGGGGCTCTTCCCGACGGGCGAGGGCACCATCTCCGTGGCCGGCCACGAGATCGCGGACCTCCCGCTCGAGCAGCTCCGGCGCTCGATCGGCGTCGTCTTCCAGGACGCCTCCCTGTTCTCCGGCACGATCGAGGAGAACATCGCCTATGGCCGCCCCGGCGCGACGCCCGAGCAGATCCGGGCCGCCGCGCGCCGTGCCAACGCGAGCGCCTTCATCGAGCGCTTCCCCGCCGGATACGGCACGATCATCGGAGAGCGCGGCCTGCGGCTGTCCGGCGGGCAGCGCCAACGCATCGCCGTGGCCCGCGCGATCCTCAAGGACGCCCCGATCCTCGTGCTCGACGAGGCCACGAGCGCCCTGGACACCAAGGCCGAGCGCAATGTCCAGGCCGGGCTCGACGAGCTCATGACCGGCCGGACCTCGCTCATCATCGCCCACCGGCTGTCGACCATCGCGGGCGTGGACCGCATCGTCACGCTCGAGGACGGCCGTATCGACGAGATCGGCACGCCGGCGGAGCTCGCGGCCTCGGGCGGCATCTACGCCCAGCTGCTCGCGCTGCAGGACGCCGGCTCCAGGAAGGCGCTCGCGAGGTTCGACATCACCGGCTGAGGGTGCAGCCCCCGGGTGCCGCCGCTTTCTGCGAATCACCGCCGCCCGACCCGCCGGTATGCCAGAGTGCGGCCACGAGGTCGGCGCGAGGCGGCGCCGGGACGGGGAGGCGGTCGACATGGAGATGCACGACGCGAGCGATGCAGTCCATGACGGCGACGCGATCGTGGTCGGGGCCGGCCTCGCGGGCATCGTGGCCGCGACGGAGATCGCCGACGCGGGTCGCACGGTCGTCCTCGTCGAGCGCGAGGGACCGCAGGACCTCGGCGGTCAGGCATGGTGGAGCTTCGGCGGCCTGTTCCTGATCGACACCCCGGAGCAGCGGCGCCTCGGCGTGCACGACTCCCTCGAGCTCGCCCGTGAGGACTGGCTGGGCAGCGCCCGCTTCGACCGGCCCGAGGACTACTGGCCCCGCCGCTGGGCCGAGGCCTTCCTCGACTTCGCCGCGCACGAGGAGCGCGCCTGGCTGCACGCGATGGGCCACCGCTTCTTCCCGGTCGTCGGCTGGGCCGAGCGGGGCGACGGGCGCGCCGAAGGTCACGGCAACTCCGTACCGCGCTTCCACGTCACGTGGGGCACGGGCCCCGGCGTGCTCGAGCCCTTCGGGCAGCGCCTGCGAGTCCACCAGGAGGCGGGCCGCATCCGCCTCCTGGCCCGTCATGCGGTCGAGGACCTCCTCGTCGAGGACGGACGCGTCAGCGGGGTGCGCGGGTCCCTGCTCGCCGCCGACGGCACCGTTCGCGGCGTCGCCTCGACACGCGCCGCGATCGGAGAGTTCACGCTGCGGGCCGAGGCCGTCATGATCGCGACCGGAGGCATCGGCGGCAACGAGGAGCTCGTGCGCTCCGTGTGGCCCGAGCGCCTGGGCACGATGCCACGCGACGTGCTCCACGGCGTGCCCGCGAGCGTCGACGGGAGCGGGCTGCTCGCGGCCGAACGCGCGGGCGGACGCTGGATCAACCGGGACCGCATGTGGCACTACACCGAGGGCCTGAGCAGCGCCGACCCGGTCTGGGAGGCCCACGGGATCCGCATCCTGCCGGGCCCGTCCTCGCTGTGGCTCGACGCGCACGGGGAGCGCCTTCCCGCTCCGTGCTACCCCGGCTTCGACACCCTGTCCACCCTCGCCGAGCTGAGGCGGCGCGGCGGCGACCACTCCTGGTTCGTGCTCACCCGGGTGATCGCCGCCAAGGAGTTCCCGCTGTCCGGGTCCGAGCAGAACCCCGACCTCACGGATCGCGACCTCCGGCAGGTCGCGCGGCGGCTCGGCCCGCGCATCCCCGCCCCGCTCCAGGCTCTCCTGGACCGGGGCGAGGACATGGTGCAGGCCGACGACGTACCCGGTCTCGTCGCGCGGATGAACGCGCTCGTGGGGGAGGAGCTCGTCGATGCCGACGCCCTCGCCGCGCTGATCCGTGCGCGCGACGCCCAGCTCGCCAACCCCTACGCCAAGGACGGGCAGATCACCGCCATCCGGGCAGCCCGGCGATTCCTGGGCGACCGCCTCGTGCGCACGGCCCGGCCGCACCGCTTCGACGACCCGGCGACGGGGCCGCTCATCGCCGTGCGGCTGCGCACGCTCTTGCGCAAGACCCTGGGCGGGCTCGAGACCGACCTGGCCGGGCGCGTCCAGCGGCCCGAGGGCGGCCCCCTGCCGGGCCTGTACGCCGCGGGGGAGGCGAGCGGCTTCGGAGGCGGTGGGATGCATGGCGTGAGCGCGCTCGAGGGCGGCTTCCTCGGCGGCTGCCTGTTCTCGGGCCGCGAGGCGGGTCGGGGAGTGGTCGCGGACCTGCGCTGACGCCGCCCTCAGCCGCGATGCGTCAGGATCGAGGAGAAGTCGTCGTTCCCGCGGCCGGCGTCCTGCTCGGCCTCGAGGGAGCCGAGCGCGGCGCGCACCGCGGGCAGGTCCTCGGGGGCCGTGGAGAGCATGAGCCGCGCGTCCTTGGCGATCGCATCGACCGTGAAGTCGCCGTCGGCGGTGTCCCGCTCGCCGCGCACGAACGGCGCCTTCATGCCGGCGATGAAGGCGAGCCCGGTCGCGCCGAGCATGTCGAGCGTCTCCGACGGCGCGACCCCGCACGCCTCGCCCAGATCGAGCGCCTCGCGCAGGCCCTGTGCGCTCACGGCGAGCGCGAGGTTCGCGAGCAGCTTGCCCGTCGCCGCCTTCGCGGCCGAGTCCACCCCCCGCAAGCGGTCCGGGTCGGCCCACGGGGCGACGAGCTCGAGCACGCGACGGCGACGCTCCTCGTCCGGCGTGCCCACGTAGACGCCGAGGGTCCCTGCCCGCGCCGGGCCGAGCGTCCCCACCACGGGCACGGCCACATAGGTCGCGACGGCGTGCGCGAACTCGTCGGCGTCGGCGGGGGAGACGGTCGTCGTGTCCACCCACGTCACGCCCTCGGGGATCAGGTGCGGCTCGATCACGGTCTCGCGGACCGCATCGGGCCCGAACAGGCTCGTGACCACCATGTCCGCTCCCTCGACCGCCTCACGGGACGAGTCGGCGACCGCGGCACCCGCCTCGTGCACGCGCGCGGTCCGCTCATGTGTGCGGTTCCATGCCGTCACGTCGTTGTCCTCGATGAGATGGAGCGCGAGCTCGGTGCCCATCCTGCCGGTGCCCAGGAATGCGATCTTCATGCCGCCCACTCTGCCACCGACCTAGGGTGTGGGACATGGCCCGCATCGACCCCGTCATCGACACCGTGCCCGACGGCGCCCGCCTGATCGACATCCGTTGGGCGCTCGACGGCTCCAAGGACAAGAGCACGTACCGGGCCGGGCACCTTCCCGGCGCGGTCTACGTCGACCTCGGCACCGAGCTCGCCGCCCCTGCGAGCCCCGAGCGGGGACGCCACCCGCTGCCCGACCCCGAGGACTTCGCCGCCGCCATGGCGCGCGCCGGCGTCTCCGACGACGCCACGGTCGTCGTGTACGACGACGTCGACGGCTCGCAGGCCTCGCGCCTGGTGTGGATGCTGCGAGCGCTCGGCGTCGAGGCGGCGGTCCTCGACGGCGGCCTCACGACCTGGCGCGAGAACGGCGGCGCGATCGCGACCGACGACGTCGTGCCCGAGCCGGGGACCTTCACGCCCCGGCCGTGGGGCGAGCGCGCGATCGCGACGCCCGACGAGGCCGCATCCGGGCGCTTCACGGTGATCGACGCGCGCGCCCCCGAGCGCTATCGCGGGGAGACCGAGCCGATCGACCCGCGGGCCGGGCACATCCCGGGCGCCGTCAACGTGCCGTACACCGGCAACGTCGACGACCAGGGCCGCTTCCTGGCCCGCGAGGCGCTGCGCGCGCGCTTCGCCGAAGCAGGCGCTGTCGCGGTCGCTCCCGACGCGGACGAGCCGGGCGCCGGTCTGATCGTCTACTGCGGCTCGGGCATCACCGCGACCCACGACCTGCTCGCGCTCGAGCGGGCCGGGCTGCGCGGGGCGCGCCTGCTGCCCGGCTCGTGGTCCCAGTGGAGCAGTGACCCGGAGCGCCCCGTGGCGACCGGCCCCACGCCCTGAGCCCTCGGTCGGCTCAGACCGACTCGGGGTGCGACGGCGGCACATCGCCCACCGTCCACGTGAGCTCGCCCGTCTCGATGCGCTCGAGCAGGCGCGAGAGCCACGTGAACTCGGCGACCAGGAGCGAGCGTCGGTAGTCGGCCTGCATCCAGTACGCCTCGGACAGGCCTCGCCGCGCCGAGGTGCGGATACGGGTCGTGAGCTGGCCCGTCACGTCGTCGAGCTCGGCCAGGCGCCGGGTGAGCGCCGCGCGTGCCACGTCGACGGGCACGGCGTGCGCGGTCAGCAGGGCGAGATCGAACTGCGGACGCACCGTCTCCATGGTCGCGAGCGACCGCTGCGTCCAGGCGACGAGCGCCTCGCGCCCTGCTGGCAGCAGCACGAGGGAGCCGTCGCGACGGCCCGCGAGCGCCTCGTCCTCGAGAGCGGTGACCGCGGCCGCGAGCGAGGCGTCGTCCCACGCGATGATCCGGTCGTGGCGGCGTGAGGTGAGGGACTCGCGCAGCTCCTCGGGCGTGGCCGGGGCCTCGGCGAGCAGGGCCAGCAGGGCGATGCCCAGGGAATCCGGTGCGTGCGGCATGCGGCCACGCTACCGGGCTAGCCTCGGCACATGAAGATTCTGCTGCCCGACACCATCGAGCTGTCCTCCGCGCTGCCCGCCGGCTGGGAGAGCGCCGTCGTCGACGCCCGGGCGGAGATCCCCGCCGAGCATCGCGACGCCGACGCCCTCGTGGTCTGGGGCTCCTCGCGCCGTCACCTGGTCTCCGCCGCACACGACCTGCCCCGTCTGCGGTTCGTGCAGTCCCTCGCCGCCGGGGTCGAGGGCATCCTCGCCGCGGGCTTCGGTGACGACGTCGTGATCGCGAGCGGCATCGGCCTGCATTCGCGCACCGTGAGCGAGCACGCGCTCGCCCTCATCCTCGCGCTCGTGCGCCGTCTGCCCGAGGCGCTCGCGGCGCAGGCCCGCCACGAGTGGTCGAGCGAGATCGGCGGCCTCCAGCCGCTGCACCCCGCGGACCGGATCACCACGCTGCTCGACGCGAACGTGCTGATCTGGGGCTTCGGTGACATCGGGCAGGCCCTCGCCCCGCTCCTGACCTCGATGGGAGCGCACGTGCGCGGGGTCGCCCGGAGCGCCGGACGGCGCGCGGGCTTCGAGGTCGTCGAGGAGGGCGCGGTGCGCGAGCTGCTCGGTGAGACCGACATCCTCGTGGACATCCTCCCGGCCACCGACGCGACCGCCGGGATCATCGATGCCGGCGTGCTCGCCGCGCTGCCCGACCGCGCCCTGGTCGTCAACGTCGGACGCGGCACGACCGTCGACCAGGCGGCCCTGTGCGCCGCCCTCGTCGAGGGGACGATCGCGGGCGCCGGATTGGATGTGACCGATCCGGAGCCGCTGCCCGCCGACGACCCCTTGTGGGACGCCCCGCGCCTGCTGCTGACCCCGCACGGCGCCGGCGGACGCCCGGTCGGGGCCGACGAGCGCATCGTGCACAACCTGCGCGCCCTCGGCGGCGACGGGGAGGTCGACCACCGGGTCTGAGCCGGCGGCCGGCGCCGTTGACCGGTGACCTCAGTCGTCGTCCTCGGGCACGAGCCCGAGGCGCACCGCCGCGACCGCGACGCCCGTGCGGGTGCTCGCGCCGAGTCGACGCATGAGCCGGTGCACGCGCGCCTTGACGGCGGACTCGCTGACCCCCAGCCGCTCGGCGATCTGCGCGTTGCTGAGCCCGCGGACGAGCAGCCGGAGCGCCGCGTGCTCGCGCGGGCTGAGCGTGGGGACGGGCTGGGGCGTCGGCGATGGGGCGGGGATCGTCGCCGCCATCGCGCCGACCACGGCCGCGCCCACCTCGGGGGAGAAGCTGAAGGTGCCGTCCATCGCGGCGTCCAGCGCGCGAAGGATCTCCTCCGGTCGCGCGTTCTTGCTGAGGTAGCCCACCGCTCCGGCCCTGAGCATCCCGACGATCGCGATGGGGCTGGTCAGGCTGCTCATGGCGACCACGACGGTCTCCGGACGCTCCTCGCGGATCGCCGCCGTCGCCTCGGCGCCGTCGCCGCGCGGGAGACGGACGTCCATGAGGACCACGTCCGGGTGGAGCTCGGCCGCGGCGGAGACCGCTCCGGGAGCATCTCCGGCTGTCCCCACGACGGTGTAACGGCCGGAATCCTCGAGGATGCCGGAGACGTAATAGCGGATGATCGGCTCGTCCTCGACGAGCAGCGTCCGGAAGGGCTCCATGAGATCTGCGCCTTTGCGGGTCGATGGGGCCTCAGCATAGGAGCGTCACCGCTCCTCGTAGCGGGGCCGCGCTCCTCGTGAGCGTGGCGAGAGGCCGTAGACGCAACTTTCGGACAGCTTCTGGCCGACCAATCGGTCGGCATCGTCCTCGGAGCACCTCGTCCCGGCGGCACACGGGGCCTATCCGCCTCTTTCGGACACCTCGTGGGCGGGATACTGGCCCCGGCTCCTCGATCGAGACGTGGGGGCTCCCCTGCCATCGACGGAGAACGGAAGTCCCATGGCGCACGTCATCGCGATGCTCACCCTCGTCGTCTCTCTCGCGGCGCCCACGATCGCCGTGACGGCCGACCCCGCCGATGGCCCCGGGAATCCCGCCTGCACGCTCTTCCCCCGACTGTGCTGACCGGCGACTCCGGCATGACGATGTCCTCCCACTCCGATCCGCCTCCGCGCCGCAGAGACAGCCGTCTGATCTCGCTCTTCGGGCGATGGGGGCGCATCCTGGTCGCCCTCGCCGCCGGGTGGGCGGTTCTGGGCGCCCTCGACGACGTGCGTCTGACCTGGCTGTCCGACCGATCTCTCGATCGCCAGATCGCCGAGACGGTCCTCCATCTCGCCTGGGCCGCCGCGCTCCTCGTCGCGCTGCGCTGGCCCTGGGTGACGCTCGGCATCTACGCGGGCACGATCGCGCTCGGCGTCGGGGTGCACTACTATCCGTCGGCGCTCTTCTGCGGGGTGATCGCGCTGGCAGCGAGCTTCCTGCGGGGTCGCCGGAGCCTCGTGATCGTCGCGCTCGGCGAGACGCTCGCCCTGCTCGTGTGCATCGTGGCTTTCACGGAGACCCCGTTCTCCTTCGTCCTGTGGATGTTCCTCCCCATCTTCACCGTGGTAGCGATCGTCTTCTGGCTCATCGGCGCCCTCTACCGTCGCCACCGTGAAGCCGTCGAGCACAGCGAGCAGCTCGAGCGGGAGGCCCTCGAGACGCGAGCCCGCGAGCGCCATCAGCTCGCGCGCGAGCTCCACGACGTCGTCTCCTGCGAGCTCGTCGCGGTCCAGCCCCACGCCCACCTGCTGCGGGAGGCCACGGACGGAGCCGAGCGCGAGTGTCAGCTCGCGGCCATCCAGGAGGCGGCCCGACGCGCCCAGGACGGCCTCGACAGCCTCGTGCTCGTGCTCGAGACCGAGGACGTGATCGCCGGCGCGCTCACGAGCGCCACGGTCCCCGTGCGCGAATCGCTCGCACGATGCGTCGAACGCCTCGAGGGCCTCGGGCACCGGGTCACGACGACCGTGAGCGTCGACGTGCCGCCGCATCTCGACGCGACGGTCGATCGCATCCTCGGCGAGGCCACGGCCAACATCGTCGCGCACGGCGGCGGCCCCTCCGCGTGCGCGCTGGCCGTCCACCGCGACGGGGACACGTTGCTCGTCGACGTGACCAACGAGCTGAACGCCGTCGGGCCGACCCGCGCAGCCTCGCTCGGCACGGGCATCGCGGGGCTCACGGAGCGGGCGACGGCGCTCGGCGGACGCCTGGTCAGCCGGGCCGAGGGCGACCTCTGGCACCTGCACGCCGAGCTCCCGCTCCCGCTCGGGCGCGAGCCCGGGGATCGGAGCTGAGCGCACCGGAGCGCGAGATGGATCACCGGGTGTGACCCGGGGCACAGTAGGATGCCGCCGGGGCGGTTGCACGCCGTTTTTGCGCTCTGACCAGGGCCAGCGCCCCCGTCCGCGGCTCGTGCAGCCCCTCCGCGGCGCCCGTCTGGCGAGTTCGCGGCGCCGCCGGCGGCGGGACCGGTCGCTATGGTCGTACCCGTTTGCCCCTCCCTGTCCCCCGAGAAAGGATCCCCGCCGTTGTGAGCAGCACCGACACCACCAAGGATCTCCTCGAGCAGCTCGACGCCTCGCACTCCGCCGCTGCGAGGGCTCACCAGAGACGCCCCGGCATCGACCGCATCGTCTTCTTCGTCGCCGCGGTCATCGCGATCGCGTTCGTCGTCTGGGGCGTCATCTCCCCGGCCGGCCTGGGCTCCGCCTCCGACACCCTCCTGAACGGCACCATCACGAACTTCGGCTGGCTGTTCGTGGTGGCCGCGAGCGTGTTCACCGTCTTCGTGATCGTCGTCGCCTTCAGCCGCTTCGGCGCCATCCCGCTGGGCAAGGACGACGAAGGGCCGCAGTACAAGACGAGCTCGTGGATCGCGATGATGTTCGCGACCGGTATGGGCATCGGCCTCATCTTCTACGGCGTGGGCGAGCCCCTGTTCTTCTACATGGCCCCGCCGCCCAACTCGGTGGACCCCGAGTCCGCGCGGGCCGCGGCCGTCGCCATGGGGCAGACCGCCTTCCACTGGACCCTCTACCCCTGGGCCATGTATGCGATCGTCGGGTTGGGCATCGCCTACGGCTCCTTCCGCCTGGGCCGCTCCCAGCTCTTCTCCGCGCTGTTCGCGGGCCTGTTCGGCGAGCGCGTCGTCTACGGCGTCGGCGGCAAGATCATCAACATCCTCGCGATCCTCGCGACCCTCTTCGGCTCCGCCTGCTCGCTGGGCCTGGGCGCCCTGCAGATCGGTGGCGGCATCCAGTCCGCCGGGATCATGGACGAGGTCGGCAGCCCCGTCCTCGTCATCATCATCGCGGTGCTGACCGCGTGCTTCGTCGCCTCGGCGGTGTCCGGCATCGAGCGCGGCATCCAGTGGCTGTCGAACATCAACATGGTGCTCGCGGTGCTGCTGGCGGTGATCGTCTTCATCGGCGGACCGACCCTGTTCATCCTGAACGTCATCCCGTCCACCATCGGCGACTTCATCCAGGAGCTGCCCCACATGGCGTCGCGGACCGCCGCCAACGGCGACCAGTCGGTGTCCGACTGGCTGGGCACCTGGACGATCTTCTACTGGGCCTGGTGGGTCAGCTGGAGCCCCTTCGTGGGTCTGTTCATCGCGCGCATCTCGCGCGGCCGCACCATCCGCCAGTTCGTGACCGGCGTGCTGCTGGTGCCCTCGGCGATCTCCGTGCTCTGGTTCGCGATCTTCGGCGGCGGCGCCATCGGCCTGCAGCAGCGGGCCGAGGCCGCCGGTGACAGCGCCCGGATGCTCGCCGAGAAGGCCGACGACATCGACTTCGACCTGGTCCTCTTCGACCTCCTGCGTGAGCTGCCCGTGCCCTCGTGGGTGCACCTCGTGCTCATGGTGCTCGCGGTCGTGCTCGTCGCGATCTTCTTCGTGACCGGCGCGGACTCCGCCTCGATCGTCATGGGCGGCCTCTCGGAGAACGGCGCCGAGGATCCCAAGAGGTACCTCGTGGTCTTCTGGGGCGTGGCCACGGGCGCCGTCGCGGCGGTGATGCTGCTCGCGGGCGGCAACGACCCGAGCGAGGCGCTCAACGGGCTCAAGAACATCACGATCGTGTCGTCCCTGCCGTTCGTGATCGTGATGCTCCTGCTGTGCATCTCGCTGTGGAAGGACCTCTCGCGCGACCCGATGGTGCTGCGGGGACGCCTGGCCCGGCACGTGCTCGTCGAGTCCGTCGCCGGTGCCGTGGGGATCCACGACGGTGAGGTCTTCCGCCTCCACACCGAGTCGGACGACACGGCCGTGCTCGAGGAGGTCGACGACGAGACCTCTGCCCGCCCGGCGGGCGAGGAGCATCGTGCCACCCACCGCGCCGACGTCCCGACGGGCGGCGCCGCACACGACGCGGGAGCCGACGAGAGCCGGTGACGCGCCGTCCCTGCTGGACCGTCCCGCGGTGACACCGGAGTGCACGACGGGCCTTCTCCCCGCTGGGAGGAGGCCCGTCGTCGTTCCGCCAGGGGCGCGGGAGTCAGATCCGTCCGGCCAGACGCGCGACCGCGGCGGCCGACGTCTCCGCCACGAGATCCAGCTCGAGGTGGAACTGCTGGCCCGCGGCGGGACCGCACAGGTCGGAGATCGCGCGCAGCGCGACGAACGGGACGCCGAGCGTGGCACACGTCTGGGCGATCGCGGTCGTCTCCATGTCGGCCGACAGGGCACCGGGAAAGCGCTCCCGCATCGGGTCGGCGAGCGGCGCGGTCACGAAGGCGTCCCCCGAGAGCATGGGGCCGCGGCGCACGGCGCCCCCCTCGGTGCGCGCGGCGGCCTCGGCCGCGTCGACCAGGACGGGATCGGCGGTGAAGGACTCCGGCTGGCCGGGGACCTGGCCGGGTGCGTACCCGAAGGCGGTCGCATCGGCGAGGAAGTAGCGGAACTCCTCGCCGACGACGAGGGCCCCGACCTCGATGTCGGCGGCGAGACCGCCGGCCGAGCCCGCGCTCACCACGGCACGGGGACGCTCGGCGAGGATCGCCCAGGTCACGACCGCGCTCGCCGCGGCGACACCGATCCCGCACGTCACCACGCGCGCCTCGGTCTCGCCGAGTCGCCCCGCCACGGCCGTCACGGGGCGGGAGGCGCCCACGAAGGGCGAGGGGAGAGACCGGGCGTCGGTCAGTCGCGCCTCGAGCGGGGCGGCCTCCACGGGCATCGCGGCGAGGATCAGGAGATCTGCGGGCATGAGCCCAGCGTATCGGCGCGCTCAGGGAGGCCCAGGGAGGATCGACCTGTCCGCGCTAGGCTGGAGCGCGACCGCCGGCGACACGACAGGAGCAGCCATGGGCACGATCCGCGACGCGGTGACCGTGGGGGCGCGTGCGGTGTACCGCGCACCGGTGCCCTCGTCGATCTACACCCGCGCCCTGCGCGAGGCGCGGCGCGCGACGCCGCCCGGGGCGGTCCTCAAGCGGCACGCCGTCGACGTCGAGATGATCGGCCGCACCCGGTGCGTGTGGCTCGACCGCCATCGCGCCGAGCAGGGCGTGATCGTGCATCTCCATGGCGGCGCGTACGTGTCGGGGCCCTTCGCGGGCGACTGGGAGTGGCTGTCGGCGCAGGCCGAGGCCGCGGGCTGTGCGGGGCTCATGGTCGACTACCGCTTCGCGCCCGACCACACCCATCCCGTCGCGCTCGAGGACGCCGAGGCGGTGCTGCGCTCCCTCGCCGACGGCCCGCTCATGGCCCACCCGTGGGCTCTGGCCGGCCAGAACGCGGGCGGCGGTCTGGCCCTCGCCGTCGCGCGGCGCGTCGACCCGGCCCCCGCCGTGGTGCTCGCGATGGCGCCCTGGCTCGACCTCGGTCTCGAGAACACGAGGATCACCGAGACCGACCAGCACGATCCCGTCCACGAGCGCCGCATGCTGCAGGCCGCGGCGCGCAGCTACGCGGGGCGCACGCCGCTGGACGACCCCGACCTCTCGCCCATCAACGCCGACCTCTCGACGCTTCCGCCGCTGCACCTGTCCGTCGGCACCAGGGACATCTTCGTGACCGACGCACGCATCGCGCGGGTCCAGCTCGAGGAGATCGGTGTCGAGGTCCGCTACCGCGAGATCAACGGGCGCCTGGGCACCCTCGTGCGGCTGCGCCGCGGCGAGGACGTGGCCCGGCTCCTGCACGAGCAGGCCGGCATGATCACGGGGGCGTTCAGCTCTCGAGGATGACCAGGGTCGCGCCCCCCAGGTCGCTTCCCGCCCGCGCGGTCGCGGGCGCCAGACGCAGGATCCCCAGCACCAGGAACGCGTGTCCCGCGAAGTAGCAGAGCATGACCCAGAACTCGGCGTGGGGCACCCAGGCGCCGGTCAGGAACCAGGTCATCCCCAGCACGGAGCTCGAGGCGAGCAGGAGCGTGCCACCCACCCAGGTCAGGGAGTTCACGCCCGCCGCGAGGAACGACATGGCCGCGAGTGCGACCGCGTACAGCAGCACCACGGGCATGAGGGGTCCCGCGTTGTCCGCGCATGCCACGAACAGGGCGATCACGACGCCCGCGTAGGGCACCGCGAGCAGGATCCGCAGGCTGTCGCGCGAGCGCGCCCAGCTGGGGGCGAGCGCGGCGGCGTAGGCGATCATCGTGACCATGAACAGGCTCGCCGTGGCCAGGCGCGCCTCGATCGGCAGCAGGGGCGGCACGGTGTCGGCGAGCCAGGCGATGGCCAGCCCGATCGCGGTGAGCGCGAACGTCGGCGTCCACCCCCGGACGCTCGCGACGAACGCGGCGAGCAGGCTCGTCGCGGCGAGCGGCTGGGCGATCGCCGCGACGGTGTGCTGGTCCGTGAACAGGCACACCAGGTCGAGCACGGCGAAGGTCCCGAACGCGGCCCACGCCGCGCGCCTGACCTGTGCCCGCGCGCCCATGGGGCAAGGCTACGATCCACCCCCGACGCCCCGACAGGGCGCGACGGGGATCGCGAGGGCACGGTTCGGTCACGATCCGTACCGGCCGGTCACCGAGGATCGCGGCCGCCGCCCTCACATCTGCTGAGGTGCCTCCACGCCCAGCAGCGCGAGGCCCTGCACGAGCACCGCCCGGGTGAGCGCGGCGAGCGCGAGCCGCCCGGCGCGCACGTCCCCGTCGGCCTCCTTGAGGATCGGGCACGCCTCGTAGAAGCCCGTGAAAGCCTGCGCCGTCGCGAACAGGTAGGCCGCCAGGCGGTGCGGCTCGAGGGTCTCCCCGACCTGGGCCACGGTGGGCCCGAACTCGAGGAGCTGGAGGGCCAGCGCCCGCTCGGCGGGATCCACCACGCGCGGGGCGGCGACGGCCTCGACGCCCTGCTCGACCGCGCGCCGCTCGATCGAGCGGATCCGCGCGACCGCGTATTGCAGGTACGGCGCTGTGTTGCCCGTGAGCGCGAGCATCCGGTCGAGGTCGAAGACGTAGTCGCTGTCGTGAGCCGTCGAGAGGTCCGCGTACTTCACCGAGCCGATGCCGATCATGCGGGCGATCTCGGCCCGCTCGTCCTCGGGGAGGTCGGCGCGCAGCGAGTCGATCACCTCGCGCGCCTGGGCGACGGCATCCTCGAGCAGCGCCATCAGGCGCAGCGAGGAGCCGGAACGGGTGCGCAGGATCTTGCCGTCCTCGCCCAGCACGGAGCCGATCTTGACGTGCACCGCCTCGACGTCCTCGGGCAGCCAGCCCGCCTCGCGGGCGGCGCTGAAGACCATCTGGAAGTGCAGCTCCTGGCTCGTGCCGACGACGTAGGCGATGCGGTCGGCTCCCAGGTCGTCCACGCGGCGGCGGATCGCCGCGAGGTCGGTCGTCGCGTAGCCGTAGCCGCCGTCGGACTTGCGGACGATGAGAGGGAGCGGCTGCTCGTCGCGACCCGTGAAGCCGGAAGGGAACACGCACAGGGCGCCGTCGGACAGACGCGCCTGTCCGGTCGCCTCGAGCTCGGCGCACACCCCCGCGAGGGCGTGGTTGTAGGTCGACTCCCCGGCGAGGTCGTCGTCGGTGAGGGTCACGCCGAGCATGTCGTAGATCCGGTGGAAGTAGGTCGTGGACATCTCCACGAGGCGCTGCCAGATCGCGAGGGTCTGCTCGTCGCCGCCCTGGAGGGTCGCGACGCGGCGCCGGGCGCGGGCCGCGAAGGCGGGGTCCGCGTCGAACTTCTGCCGCGCCGCCTGGTAGAACGCGTTGGGGTCGGTCACGAGCAGCTGCGCCTCCTCAGAGGTCTCGCCGACATCCAGCAGGTGCTCGATGAGCATCCCGAAGGGCGTGCCCCAGTCCCCGATGTGGTTCTGGCGGATCACGGTGTGGCCCAGGTGCTCGAGGGTCCGGGCCAGGGCGTCGCCGACCACGGTCGTGCGCAGGTGGCCGACGTGCATCTCCTTGGCGACGTTCGGCGCCGAGTAGTCGATCACGACGCGCTGCGGCGTGATCGCGGGCAGCGCGAGGTCCTCGGCCGCGGACATCTGCGCGGTCTGCGCCGCGACCCAGTCGGTGCGCAGGCGGATGTTGAGGAAGCCGGGGCCCGCGACCTCGAGCGGCTCGGCCACGTCGTCGAGCGCGACGTGGGCGACGATCTCGGCGGCGATCTCGCGCGGCGGCCGCCCCAGGCGCTTGGCGAGCCCCATCGCGGCGTTGCACTGGAAGTCCGCGAACTGCGAGGGGCGGATGATCGGATCCGCGGTCGCGAACTCGGGCCCGAAGGCGGCGGCGAAGGCGGACTGGAAGCGCTCGGTCAGCGCGAGCTCGGGGGCGGTCATGGCGTCCAGGGTAGTGGCGGCGCTGGTCGGCACGGCGCGGGGACGGGCCGATGTGCGCAGCATCGCGTGCGCGTGCGGCGCGCCCCCGCGATCTGGTGCGCTCCGCGCTCCTAGGATCGAGGGGGACCGACAGCGGGGAGCACAGGAGTGGGCAACGGCATGGCCGAACGCGACGGACGACGTGACGACAGCGACTGGATCTTCGCCGGCGCCGATCCGGGCACCCTGCCCACCGAGCAGCTGCCGGGGCGTGCCGAGTTCGAGAAGTACTCCTCGCCGCTCGTGCCGACCGGGCAGATCCCCGCGGTCCCCGTGCCCGATCCGGTGCGCGAGGTGACCACCGTCGATCGCGACACCGACACCGATGCGATCGAGGAGGTCGCCGACGCGGACGGCTCCGCCGTCCCCTCGACCTACGCCCGCTCTGGCACGACCCCCAACGCCGAGGACGTGCCGCGGCCCGCCGCGATCGCGCTGCCCTCGCGCTTCACCGCGCTGTCGTGGTGGGACGCGGTGCGCGACCTGGTGGCGCTGCTGACCCTGTGCTCGGCCTACACGGTGCCCTTCACCCCGGCCGACATCGGCGGCTGGATCCTCGCCCCCCGGATCGCGATCGGGGTCGCCGTCGTGACCCTCATCGCCGTGCACCTGCTGCGGTGGCTCCCGGCGCGCCCGCACCTCGGCGCCCTCCAGCGGATCCGCCCGCTCGGGATGGCCCCGGCGGTGCTCGTCGCGGTCGGCACCATCGTGGTCGACGCCGTCACCTCGCTGCCCCTGCTGCTCGCCCCGCTGCCCGACGGCCCGCCCGTGGGCGTGGGCGTGGGCGTGGCCCTGTTGCTGCTCGGCGGCATGCTGGGCGCCGAGCCGCGCGGTCACGAGGGCTTCGTCCCCGGGGAGAGGGCGCGGGCGCTGACCCGGCGCCTGCTGCTCGGCATCGCCGGGGCCGCCACCGTGTTCGGGGCGATCGCGCTCGTGATGATCATCGGCCGGGCGCTGACCACCGGCTGGGCCGGCTCCGTGCTCGTGCTCGGCGACACGATCGTCTCGGTGCTCCTGCTCTCCCTCGTGATCGCCTCCGGGCTGCGCCGCGAACGCTCCCGCTACGTGTTCTCGGTCGCGGCGGTCGCAGCACTCGTGCTCGGCGCGATGGCCGACAACACGCTACGCCTGCAGTACGCGCTCCCGCGCTCGATGGCCACCGGCTACGTGTACCTCCCGCTGCTGTTCGCCGCCTTCGCCGTCATGCTCTCGCGCTCGTTCGTGCGTTCGATGCCGTTGTCGTTCCGCCGCGCCGACTGGCTCGCGTGCGCGGTGCGGGCCCTCGAGTTCAGCGTGCTCATGCACGCGGGGGCCGTCGTGTGGAGCGTGCTGGCCGCGCTCGCCGCGACCGGGGGCGCGGGCCGCGGCGGCCCTGTGCTGCACCTCGTCGACGCGGTCCTCGCGGCACTGTTCGCCCTCATGAGCTCCTTCGGCCGCCACGCCCTGCTCGAGCGCTCGCCCGACAGCGCCCGCGCGACCGCGGTCGTCGCCGCCGTGGTGATGGTCGTCGTCGGCTTCCTCGACGTGATCGTGAACTCCTTGGCCACGGGTGCCGGTGCGGGCCTCGTGACGGGTGGCGCCGCGCTCGTGATCGGCATCGCCGTGGCGCTCATGCTCACGGTGCCCGCCCCCGTGCGCGACGAGCACGGAGCACCGGACCTCGCGCGCATGTTCGAGGACTTCCGCCACCGCGACGAGACGGCGCCCTCGCTGCTCACGGGCATGCCTGACCCCTCCGTCGAGCGCGCCGCCAAGAAGTCCTTCCCCCGCCGCTGAGCGCGGCCTCCTCCGCCTCCCTCGAACGACAGGATCCCCATGTCCCTGCTCCCCTGGACCCTGCACGGAAACGGCCGCACCGTCGAGCCCGGCGCGATCGTGCGCCCCGAGGAGCGTCTGGCCTGGCCGCTCACGATCGGCATCGGCGCCCAGCACGTCGTGGCCATGTTCGGCGCGACCTTCCTGGTGCCGCTGCTGACCGGGTTCCCGCCGTCCACGACGCTGCTGTTCTCAGGGCTAGGCACGCTCCTGTTCCTGCTCATCACGCGCAACCGGGTCCCGAGCTACCTCGGCTCGTCCTTCGCATTCATCGCACCCATCACGGCTGCGACCGCCGCCGACTCCCCGCAGGCGGCCCTCGGCGGGGTGCTCGTGATCGGCGTGCTGATGGCGCTGCTCGGTCTGCTCGTCCAGGCCGTCGGCACGCGCTGGATCGGCCTGCTCATGCCGCCCGTGGTGATGGGCTCGATCGTCGCGCTGATCGGCTTCAACCTCGCGCCGACCGCCTATGAGAACTTCCAGCAGTCTCCCGTCACCGCCGTCGTCACGCTCGCCGCGGTGGTCCTGTGCACGGCCCTGTTCAAGGGCATCCTGGGCCGGGTGTCCGTGCTGCTGGGCGTCGTCGTGGGCTACGTCGTCGCGGTCGCGCGTGGCGAGGTGGACTTCACGACGTTCCATGACGCGCCGCTGCTCGGGCTGCCGGAGTTCACCCACCCCAGCTTCGACCTGACGCTGCTGCCGATGTTCCTGCCCGTCATCGTCGTCCTGCTCGCCGAGAACGTCGGCCACGTGACGAGCGTGGGCCTGATGACCGGACGCAACCTCGACCACATGGTGGGGCGCACCCTGTTCTCCGACGGCCTGGCCACGTCGGTCTCCGCGATCTTCGGCGGCTCGCCGACCACCACGTACGGCGAGAACATCGGAGTCATGAGCGCCACGCGCGTCTACTCGACCGCCGCCTACTGGGTCGCGAGGATCGTGGCGGTGCTGCT
>DAMDHZ010000038.1:0-28375 GCA_032101665.1 Brachybacterium sp.
GGGCGCGAGGGTGAGGCCGGCCGACAGCCAGGTGCGCCAGCGGTTGCCCGCGACATGGTCGGGGCGGGCGTCGAAGTTGAGGACGTTGTCCGGGAGCTGTTGGGAGTCGCGCCGTCGCCAGATCGGATCGGTGTTCTCGAGGTCCCGGACCCGCGGGATCCGCTGCTCGCGCCGGGTGACGAAGATGAGGGACGCGACGCCCGTCGCGACCACGAGCAGCACCGAGATCTCGCCCATCGTGTCCCACACGCGGGCGTCGACGAGGGCGACGTTGACGACGTTGTGGCCGCCGCCGATGCGATAGGCCGCCTCGATGAGGCCCCGTCCCAGGGGATCGGCGTTGCGGGCGCCCGCGGCCACGAGTGCGATCCCGCACAGGACTGCGGCGGTGCCGATCGCGATGGCCCAGCGCACCCACCGGTCCGACTTGAGCGGGCGACTCGAGAAGTACAGCGGGAGGCGCCGCAGCACGAGCACGATCACGACCGTGAGCAGGGTCTCGACGAGCACCTGCGTGGTCGCGATGTCGGGGGCGCCCCACATCAGGAACAGCACTGCGACGACGAAGCCGGTGACGGTCACCAGGAACACGGCGCGCAGGCGACGGCGCGAGCGGGCCGCGCCGATCGCGCCGAGGCTCGCGATCACGAGCACGAGGGCCTCGGCGGGATGGAAGAACCACACGAGGTTGGTGGGCAGCGCGCCGAGCTGGAGGGCGACGGGCACCGTGAGCGCGATGAGCACGACGAACATGGTGCCGAGGGTGTACGGCAGCGAGCCGCGCTGGAACAGGCCGGTGACGGCGACCGCGATGCGGTCGGTCCCGCGCATGAGACGCCGGAAGGTCTTCTCCGCGTCGATCCACTCCTCGATCTCCGCCCCGTGGGACTGCGGCGAGAGCGCGCGCTGAAAGCGTTCGACGGGGGCGGCGAGGACGGCGAGCACGATGCCCAGGCCGATCGCCACGAGGCTCGCCAGGAGCGGCACCCCGAGGTGCGGGATGATCACGAGGTGAGCACCCGCGTCGGTCTCGCGGAGTGTCTCGGAGTAGCCGTGCAGGGCGTGCTCGAGGGGCGTGGCGAGGAAGGGAAGGATGATCGACAGGCATGCGATGAGCGCGGGCGGCGCCCAGAAGCCGACGGGGATGGTGGGGTGGGTGGCGCAGGGGCCGTCGGTCCCGGGTCCGAAGGCGCCGCGCACGAAGCGCCACGAGTAGGCGACGGTCAGGACGCTGCCGGCGACGAGCGCGACCAGCAGGACCTTCTGGGGCGCCGGGCCCTCCCACAGGGCGGTGAACACGGCCTCCTTGGTCACGAAGCCGAGCAGCGGCGGGATGGCCGCCATGGAGGCCGCCGAGACGATCCCGACCACGGCGACGACGGGCGCCTCGCGCCAGGTGTCGTGCAGGCGCCGCAGGTCGCGGGTGCCGAACTTCTTGTCGATGATCCCGACGACCATGAACAGCGGGGCCTTGAACAGGGCGTGGGAGACGAGCAGCGCGAGGGCGGCGAGCCCTGCGGCCTGGGTGCCGATGCCGGAGACCGCGGCCATGAAGCCGAGCTGGGAGACCGTGCCGTAGGCGAGCAGGAGCTTCACGTCGACCTGGCGCAGGGCGCGCCAGCCGCCCACGAGCATGGTCGCGGCACCGAGCACGGCGATGAGCACACTCATCGAGGGCAGGTGGCCGATGCCGGGGCCGAGGCGCAGGATCAGGTAGATCCCCGCCTTGACCATGGCCGCGGCGTGCAGGTAGGCGGAGACGGGGGTGGGGGCCGCCATCGCCCCGGGGAGCCAGAAATGCGTGGGGACCAGGGCGGACTTGGTCGCGGCGCCCGCGATCACGAGCACCACGGCGGTGACGAGGAACGGGCCGGCGTGCTCCCACATGCCCGAGGCGAGGATCCCGCTCAGCCGCATCGTGCCCGCGGCGTGCGCGAGCATCAGCAGCCCCACCATCATCGCGAGACCGCCCGCGGTCGTGGAGACGAGCGCGTTCATGGCGGCACGGCGCGAGGCCTGCTTGTCGGCGTAATGGCCGATCAGCAGGTAGGAGAAGATCGTGGTCAGCTCCCAGAAGGTGAACATGACCATGACGTCGTCGGCGACCACGAGGCCCGCCATGGCGCCCGCGAAGGCGGTGAAGATGCCCGCGAAGCGGCCGAGGCCCACCTCGGTGTTCTTGAAGTAGCGGGCGCAGTAGGCCAGCACGAGGGCGCCCACCCCGCTCACGATGAGCAGCAGCACCCACGAGAGGACGTCGAGCCGGAACGCGAGGTCGATCCCGAAGGCGGGGATCCACGGCACGGACTGCTCGTACGGACGGCCGTCGAGGACGGCGGGCCCCTGGAGCGCTGTCCACACGGCGGTCGCGCCCGGCGCGAGGGCCAGCGGGTAGAACGCGTTGCGCCCCATCGCGCGCACGAGGACCGGCCCCAGGAGGGCGGCAGCCAGGTGGGCGAGGAGGAAGACGATCACGCGCTCTCCGTCCGGATGGTCGGCGGGCAGGGGACAGGGCCGGGCGCGAGCGGGGACTCGATGCTGCGGGCGTCCGGGGTGTGCCTGGCCATTCTACGAGGCGGCGGCTGATGGGGGTCTGGGGGTGGGGCGAGCGTCACCGTCGCAGGCGAAGGCGACCGCTACACCGGCGGACCGGTCAGCCTCACGACACGCCCGTCCCTCAGGGCCACGAAGGCGACGCGCTCCCACCGCCAGAAGCACCACGTCCGTCGCCGTAGCTCCTCGCGCCACGTCCCCTCGAGCATCGTGGCCGCGATCTCGGCCATCCAGCGAATCGTCTCGGCGGAGTCAGAGGCCGGATCGCGAGGATCGTCGTTCCACACGTCGGCATCCGCGTAGAAGAACCCTCGTGCGTCCACCCGGAAGAGCCCCTCCCCGAACGCCACGGTGGCCACGTCGCCACCGTGCTCTGATGACGTGGACAGCATGACCGTGCTCCTGCCATGAGCATCGCGTCGGGTCTCGCACCGCAGGGAGAAGTCGTGTGCGGCCTGACGGAACAACTCCTCTCGCTGGCGGCTCTAAAGACTCGAATCATCGTCTTCAGCAGCACGGACCCACCATTCGTCGAGGGGCGTCACACGAAATCCGAGCGCCTGGATCTCCGCTGGCCACAACCTCCGGCACCTCCACCGACTCGTCCTCCCCCATCCACCCATACACCTCGTTCATCTCATCGACCCAGGCATAGATCCTCCTGAGCAGCGACCCCGGGAGGACATCCTCAAATTCTGGACCAACACACAGCACACCCTCACCGTCAGACCATTCCAGTATAAGCGTGTAATCCCACGACACTTCAATCTGAGGCATTGTTACCCTCCACACTCTCCAGCGAAACTCGCTCAGGCATTGAACTGATGATGGCCTCTGACATTGATCGACCCCGTGACCGTCGCGCGAAACGTCTTGGCGTAGACAATTCTCCCGTTCCGTCAGGGTTGACCCACGTGGTCGACGAGTCCGACCGCTCCCCCGTGACCTCGACCTTCTTCCCCGTGGCCTTCGCCTGGATCATGGCCGAGGGAAAGTCGACATCCTCTGTCGACGCGGGCGCCTGCACCGGCGACGGAGGATCCACCGGCGGATCCTCCGCTCGCGCCGACGGCACCAGCACCTCCGCGCACAGCGCGAGAGCTGCCAGCGCAGAGACCAGCCAGGAGAGCCAGAAGAACTTCCGGTCACGGGAAACGGGGAATACCATCGCAGGCTCCTTCGCCCACTGGCGGCAACGCTGCCGCTCCACCCCTCCGAGACCGGAGATTGCGCTGATGATGACCTACAGACGACCTCCAGACCAAACCCAGGTTGGTCTCAGTTCGATCACGACGCATCGATCGATGCTTCTGGGCGGTCGTGACGGCTGAGCCTCCGCCTTGTATGCCCGGAACGTCGAGAACTTCGCCGAAGAAGCGGCGGGCTCAACACTCGGCAGAAATTGACCTCGGCAAGGCGCGTCACGGCGTTCGTATGACGGCATCGGAATGTATGTCGAAGCTGAGCCCCTCGAAGACGCAGTCTTGAAGCACGTCGTCGTCATGAGCGGACCTCTCGCACGAGTAGCGGGCCGAGGCGGCGGCGACAAACGCACCGCGATCTGATATCGAGAGGTCTATCGTCGGCAGCACGCCCGAGTCGCAGTCGTACGTCAGCACGTCGGCGGCGTCGACCGCGTTCGTGTTCCTCACCAGGTCCGCCGAGAGCTCGTTCGCGAACGAGACCTCCTTACGCGAACACGGGTTGAACTGGCGGTAGACATGAGCCCCCACGACATATGCGCATCCGAGTGACGCGAGGAGCACCGAGGCGAGAGTGATGGCGATCGTTGGCCGGGATCTTTCTCCTGCGCTCACGTCAGCTCCTCGCGCTCTCATGCATTCGCGCGCAGAGGATCGGGGCCGACTCCTCGCTGCGCACCCAATGGCCCCGCCGATATGCCGTCGGCGAGGGCGGCTCGCTCCACTCCCAGGTGGACCCGTCCGCGTCGAGCACGCAGATCAGGTCTCCGTGCAGCACCACTTCATAGACCTCCGCGTCAAGCGCGTCTGCGACGTCGATGCTCAGGAAGCTCTCGTCATCGAGCAACGCCACGGCAGGAAAGCTCATCCCGCTCGGTGCACTCGCGCACCCGCGCCCGCGCTGTCCTCGTCCTGATGCATCGCTCGTCCATGCACGGGCACCGGGACGGTTCATCGCAGGCTCCTCCGCCCACCGGCGGCATCGCTGCCGCTCCACCCCTCCGAGGCCGGAGATTGGGCTGATGATGACCCACGGGAGCCCTCCGCGCCAAACCCGCCCGTTCGCGATGCGCTCATGGCACATCGATCGATGCTCGAGATGTCGTTCATCTCCCCCTGGGCGCCTGCTCCTGGCGAGACATCAGAGCCCTGGAGCGGGAATGCCCGATGCGGCCAACCGCTCGTCGCCGAGGTAGAGGCAGTGACCGACGACACGATCCCCTGGAGCTCCGGGGTCCACTCCTGCGCCACGACGCGTGAGGCGACGGTTCACTCGTGCCGAACCATGACCGGGGACCTCACGCCGACTCACGCCCGCCGGCCACCCGGACTGGGCTGGCGGTCTTCTCGATGCCCCGCAGCACGGTGATGACGACATCGCCATCGGACTCGTTGGGGAACAGATAGTCGATCTGGGTCGTCTTCTTGTCCGCATACGGTGACTGGTACAGCCGGGAGGGCTGCATCTCCCCGCGCCGCGTGAGTTCGTCGATCACCATGGTCAGGAATTCTTGCTGGGTGGCGTTCAGGCCGCCGATGGCGATCTTGTCGGCGAAGGCCTGTTCGGCGGCTGCACGGTCCAGGCCGACCAGCGACCGCACGAAGATCCCGAGCCCCCGCTCGCCGGTGACCGTGGCCAGCGCCTCCGGGGTCCCCTCCCCTTGCTCAATGAGAATCCGCTCGAGCTCGGCCAGGTCCGTCTCGGTCAGCGGCATGTTGCGGCGGAGCCGCTGGATGGCGACGTGATCGCGGTGTTCCCGGATGTAGGCGGTGAGCTTGTCCCGGAACCGTGCCTGGTCCACGCCGACCGCTACCAGGGGGAGATCGGCCGAGCGTCCTGCGCCGAGATCGTCCTCGAAGTCGGTGACGACGATATGCCGGGTGCGCTTGTCGAGGAACTGCATGAGCATCCGCATGCCGCGGCGCGCACGCTCGAGCATCGGCAGGGTGACGTTCTCCCACCAGTCCTCGCTCGCGACGTCCAGCAGCAGGTCGGCCGCCGCAGCGACCTGCGGGATGGTCTGCTTCTCCAGGAGGGCGGCGGCGACACCCTGCATGATGTTCCGGGACCGTGCGGCCTGCCGGTCATCGCCCTCGAGCTGCGCTAGTTCGTGTGTGAGCACGACGAGGTCGAACTTCTTCGCCTGCTCGTCGTCCGTCGCAGCCGATGTGGGCAGTCCTCCGAGCGCTGTGGCGAGGTCATCTGCTGTGACAAGGGAGAGCGGGGAGGCCCAGGCCTCGGATAATCGGTAGATGCGGATCGTGTCTCCGTGGCGTCGGGCCATGAACGACTCGGTGGGGATGCCGCCCACGAAAGAGGTCAGCCACCGGACCGCTTCGGCCCGGACCTCCATGTCGCCGCCGGTGTGGTCGAGGGCGGAGACGAGCCGCGCCCGCACCGCGAACAGGCGCTGGGAGAGTGGGATCTGTAACCGTCCGGTCTGCTCGGCGGGCTCCTGTGCGAAGTACTCGATGTTCCCGCAGAAGTCGAGCACGCGGAACGCGTCCTTGTCCCGGTCCCCGAAGACGCCGGGACAGAGGCGGGTGCCGCGGCCGATCGTCTGCCAGAACTTGGTCTTGGAGTGGATCTCCTTGAACAGCATGAGGTTCAGGACCTCCGGCACATCGATCCCCGTGTCCAGCATGTCCACGCTGATCGCGATGTGGGGCGTCTTCTCTGCTTGCGAGAAGGAGTCGATCAGGTTCTGCGCGTAGGCGGAAGAACTGGTGATGACCTGGGCGAAGTCGCCGCCGAGGTGCGGGTACTGCGCGTCGAAGCGTTCCTTGAGGAACTGTGCGTGCTTCTGGTTCATGGCGAAGACGATGGTCTTGCCCAGCCGGTCGCCACCGGCGACGGTGAAGCCGTTCGTCATCAGCTCGGCGAGTGCTTTGTCCGCGGTGTCCTCGTTGAACAGCGACCGGAAAACGCGGGGGGCCTCGACCTCGGTGGGCATGTCCTCCAGGAGTCGGCTCTCATCCTCGTCGATGCCGTCCCAGTCGATCCCCTCCCACGTCTCCTGGTCCTCCTCCGAGAGCTCGTCGTAGCGGATTCCTTCGCGGTGGAAGCCGTCGTCGAAGGCGATGTTCTCGGGGCCGACCAGGTGGCCCTCGGCGATCGCCTGGTCCAGGGGATAGTTGTCCGTGGGCACCCCGGGTTCGAGGTCGAAGAGCCGATAGGTGCTGCGGGCCACGTCGTCGACCGGCGTCGCCGTGAGGCCCAGCAGCAGGCCGTCGAACCACTCGAACAGGGCACCGTATTTCTGATAGACGGAGCGGTGCGCCTCGTCGATCACGATCAGGTCGAAGAACCCCGGGCCGAAGCGGCGACCCGTATCGTCGCGGGAGGTGTCGACCAGGTTCATCATGGTCGGATAGGTGGAGAGGTAGACGCGGGCCTCGGTCTCCTTGTCGGCCGTGAGATTGACGGAGAGGACATCGGGCAGCAAGCTGGTGAACGTCCGTTGTGCCTGCCGGACGAGCGCCGAACGGTCCGCGAGGAAGAGGACCCGTTTCGCCCAGCCGTGTCCCATGAGCTGCTTGACCAGGGCCACCGTGGTGCGGGTCTTCCCGGTGCCGGTGGCCATCACGAGCAGCGCACGGCGCTGATGGGCGTCGAAGTGCTCGCCCACCTTGGCGATCGCCCGCTGCTGGTACGGCCGCCCGGCGATCCCGGGATCCACGGCGGCTCCGGTGAGCGGCCGACGGAACGTCCTGCGTTTGACCACCAGGTCGAGCTCGTCGCGGGTGTAGAAGCCGGCGACCTCGCGGGCCGGGTAACCAGCGGCGTCGTCCCAGATCTCGGTCCGATGGCCGTTGCTGAGGAAGATCACGGGACGCTGCCCGAACAGCTTCTCGAGGGCATCGGCGTAGAGCTTCGCCTGAGGCCCTCCTACGGCGGGGTCCACGCTGGTGCGTTTGGCCTCGACGATGCCCAGCGGGAGCCCGTCCGCACCCCACAGTACGTAGTCGACCCGGCCCGTGCCGGTGTCGTTCACCCCGGGGATGATGGGCAGTCCGCCGACGGGGTACTCCCGGTCCTCGGAGGAGTCGAGAGTCCATCCGGCGTCATGGAGGAGCGCGTCGATGAGTTCGGAGCGGGTCTCGTCCTCGCGGTAGTCATGGGTGTCGGTGGCGGTATCGGCCGCCTGCGCTGCGGCGATCTGCTGACGCAGCTGTTCGAGCTCGGCGTCCTTCTGGGCGAGCTGCGCCTGGTGCTCGGCGAGCTTCTCCTCGTTCACGGCAAGGCGAGCGTCCCGCTCGGCGATGGCGCGACGAGCGTTCTCCTGCTGAAGGGTGAACTGCTCGGCGAGCTTCCTGACCTCTGCGGGACCCAGCGGGGCACGCTTCTGGGCGATGGTGACGTCGAATGTTGCACCCAGGGGCGCGACCTCGGGGAATGCCGAATGATGCTTGACCGTCCAGACGATCACGTCGAACAGGTCGCGCAGGGTCCTGACGCCGTCCTGCGGGGTGAGGCGACGACTGCCGTGGGCGGCGTCGTTCCCCCGATGACGAATGAGGTTCAGCTGGTTGTTGATGCGCGCCGTGGCGTTCTTGAATGCCGGATCGTTCATCCGGGCGTTGAGGTCCGAGCGATATCCCTCGGGGAGGTCGAACACGTCGACGAACAAGTAGCCGACGATTTTCTCGACGGCTACGCGGGCGTTGAAGGCGGCAGCGTTCGAATCCGAGAGGGCGTAGGACTCCGCGCGCTGACAGACGTCGAAGAGCTCGGGCCACTGCGCCCGGATGAACCCGAAGTTGCTCACTGTCTCTCCCCGTCCTCGTGGGTCCTCGGCAGTGTATCGAGGGGTGGGGACGAGGGACGGGCGTATTGCCTCGGTCGGCTGGTTCACGCATGAACCCGGCAGGCGAAGGGGCCCGGATCGTTGTTCCCGCGTCACCGGTGCCGGAGCGGATGTGCACCCCGTTCCCGCCGATCGTGGTCAGGTCAGCGGGTCTCGGAGAACACATCGGCAGCGGCGGGCATCGCTCGTCCGAGTCCCCATACTCGCCACGTGTCATCCGGCATCCGCACCAACGACATGAACACCATGGGCGTCACGAACGGAGCAAACACTCGCGCTGTGGTCGTCGGCTCCGGCACGAACCGGATGAAGGCCAGGTCTTCGGGCGCGTCCACGGCGCGCAGCACCCGGGAGGCCAGCCCCATATCCGTGAGTAGGTCCCGGGCCCAGACGTAGTCTCCGAAAGACGCGGGATTGGCACTCAGCGCGCGGGTCACATCGAGGTCGCCGGTCGTGAGCCCGTTCCACCACCCCAGTGCGCACTGCATCGGGTGAGTGGGGCCGCTGTTGATGCCGAAGGCGGGCGCGGCTTCTTCCGCAGTCGTCTCGACCAGGGCCGGAACGGGGCTGTAGCCGCCGTACTCCGTGGTGGCATCGGCAGCAAGGTTGGCGAAGGTCGGCGCCACCCGTGTCAGCGATGCCAGGAACTCACTGACCGACTGGGCGGGACGCCGTAAGGCAGAGACCTCGGCGCGAAGAGTTGAGGCCACGACTTCTGGAGCAGTGCCCAGCAACTGCAGAAGCAACGCTTCAGGCGGGATGACGTCGACTCCATATGGCCGTACGGAGGTTTCCGGGAAGTCCTTGAGATTGAAGGTGACGACGGCCTCTGCTTCGGCCCCAACAGCGGCAGCAAGGACATGGCGGTCCTTGGGGTCGCACCTCATCGAGTCGATCAGATCCTCATAGCCCTCCACGAGGCTCTCCGCGCCGAACCCGGAGCGCATCGCGTCGACCCGACCCGCGGCTTTGCGAGGGGTCATACCTGCGACTCGGGGAAGGTTTCGTTCGACTTCATCGAGGATCTGCTGAGTCCACAGGGGTGTGAACAAGTCGGCCTCGGCGAGCCACAGCAAAGTGGTGGCGAGCCGGATGGGAATGAGGGTGCATGCGTCGAGGACGAAGGCGGGTCGGGTCATCTCGTGATGACCGGGGAGTCGGGTGGCAGATCTGCCGTGATGTCCTCGGTGAGAGTGTGCACAGCCCTGTGGCGAGCGGACCGTCGGCGCTCCATGTACGCAGCGAGATCCGTAGCGGCGATGCGGCGATGACTGCTTCCGGGCCTCTCCGCCTCGAGCTCACCGTGGTCGATGAGGCGTGACACCGTCATGCGGCTGACCCCTAGAATCTCCGCTGCTTGTGACGTGGTGAGGAACTCGTTGGCGGGAAGGACGACGACGTCCGGGCTGTTCTCGAGCGCACCGACCGTGCGAAGGAGAGCATCCCGAGCTGACGCGGACATGGTGATGGGAGTCCCGTGAGCGCCGCGCAGCCCTTCACGGACCGCAGCGCGGAGTGCGTCGGCCTGGTCGTGTGCGAGGGATCCAGTCATGCCTCCCAGGGTACACAGACGCTCAAAACGCACACCCCACATCTGTGGGCACACGGAATCGGCGAGATGAGAACCGATGCACGAGGAGTTGCATGCTCCGTTCCCTCCCGGCCAGGCAAAGGCTATGCAGGGACCTTGGGCCACGAGACCGGCGGATGGTGAGGTCGGGCGAGCCCGGGCGTCCCTGTCTCGGGGTCGACGGGCGCCACTGGGCCCTGATGAAGGCTGCGCCCACAAGTGTGAGCGATCGAGCAGCGGTCACCGGTTTGCTTCCGCAAACGCCCTGCTTCTCCGTCCGGGAAACAGGCGGTGGCGGCAGTAGAGGTGCTCCGGTGGCCGAACACCGAAGGGTCAGGCCAGGATGGCGGGGGCTTCGCCCCTCAGAGTTCGCCGCGGAACGCTCGGTGCTGGAGGGCAGAGAACAACTCGTCGTCCGCCTCGAGGGCGCGCGCGACGCGGTCGCGCTCGGTGCGGACTGCAACGACTTTGTCGGCGAAGGCCTTCTGTTTAACCAAAGGTGGGGTGATGATAGAAATAGAACCGAAGGCGGATTTTGATACAAGGCCCTTCATTCCCCCGGTCGACTTGGCGCGAACAAGCTCCGGCGCACTGGCCAGCATAGTTTGGATGAACGCGGATTCCAGGCGGTCGCTCGGAAAGATTGCATTTATCTGCTGATTGAAGGCAACGGCGCGATCGACGATTGACGACTTTCCTATGCTTGCCGGGCTGCCTGCGATACAGGTAACGAGAACCGATCCCGAGGGTGCGATACGTGCCTTCTGACGCCCTGAGGGAGATAGCCTCTCGGTCGCCCGTGTAGCTATAAAGCCGCCCAGATTGTCGGACTTTACCCACTCGATATCGGATCCATAGTTGACTGAGTCCTTGCGCGAGGGGGTGTTCCCCGTCACTACTTGGGCGATATCATGGATCGCGCATCGAGGTCCGGGCGCACAGACTGGATCCCCAAACATCTCACGGAATAGTGCCTTTGGGAGCTCGTCAAGGCAGGCGAGCTGGGCGCGGCGCTTTGCACGGATCGCGTCGGCCTCGTCGAGGATCGCGGCGATGCGACGCTGCTCGGCGAGGGGAGGGAGGGGCACCGGGAGTATCCGAAGTGATGAACCTGTGAGCTGAGGTTGCGATGTGCCTGTCGTCAAGTCCCCGAACCCCCGCCAAGCCAAGAATCGAGAAAGAAATAAGATGTCCGCTCGGGACTCATCCAAGTCATCCAAGGCCATTGCGTTTCCGGTCGCATACGAGCGCGGCTGCGTTATATGGATCGCACCAATGGTCCCGCGGCAGCCGATGAGAATGGTTGGGTCCTCATGCGTGAAGGACAAACTATACCCAATCAACCCATTTGCGCCATATACCGGATTCCCGGAAGAGAGTAGGTCACCCTTCCTTAAGGTCGGGTGCTGCTTTGGGCGAGAAATGTCCGCTAATCTCACCGTCTCCCACGTACTCACCCCAGCACCACCCGCAGCCGCGCCACTCCCTCAGCGATCTCGAGGTTCAGTCGCTCCACGTCGGCCAGGATCTCGCTGGTGGGGCGGTACTCGACCTCTTCATGGACCACTTCCTTGTAGCGGTTGATCGAGAGGTCGTAGCCCTCGGCGACGATGTCCGCCTTCGGGACCAGGAAGCTCTTGTCCGTCCGTGAGCGTTCGCGTTCGGCCTCGAGGTTCTGCCATCGGGAAAGGACCTCGGGCAGGTCGCTCCCCTCGACCGGGTTCCGCTTGTCGTCCAGAGAGAACCCATCGGCCGCGACGTCGAAGAACCACACGTCTTCCGTGCCGCCGGCCCCGGTCTTCGTGAAGAACAGGATCGCCGTGGACACCCCTGCATACGGCTTGAAGACTCCCGAGGGCAGTTTCACCACGGCATCGAGCTTGTGATCCTCGACCAGCGACGTCCGCAGCACCTTGTGCGCCTTGGTGGAGCCGAACAGCACCCCGTCCGGGACGATCACGGCCGCTCGTCCGCCCTTCTTGAGCAGGCGGAGGAACAGGGCCAGGAACAGCAGCTCGGTCTTCTTCGTCGTGACCACGCGCTGAAGGTCCTTGCTGACCGCCTCCTCGTTGAGGGTGCCGGTGAACGGCGGGTTCGCGAGCACCATCGTGTAGCGCTCAGTGTCCCCCGCCGCGCCCTCCGAGAGGGAGTCGCGGTAGCTGATGTCCGGTGCGTTGACCCCATGCATGAGCATGTTCATGCTGCCGATGCGCAGCATGGTCGAGTCGAAGTCGTACCCGTGGAACATCGAGTGGTGGAAGTGGCGGGACTGCTCCTGGTCCACCAGGGTGTCCGGGTAGGTCGCCCGCACGTACTCGCTCGCGGCCATGAGGAAGCCCGCCGTACCGCACGCCGGATCGCAGATCTCGTCATCCGGCTTCGGCGCCATCATGTCCACCATGAGCCGGATGATGTGTCGCGGGGTACGGAACTGTCCGTTCACCCCGGCCGAGGCGATCTTCGAAAGCAGGTACTCGTAGAGGTCACCGTTCGTGTCCCGGTCATCGAGCGGGATCCGGTCCAGCATGTCCATGACCGTGCCCAGCAATGCGGCGCTCGGAATGGTGTAGCGCGCATCCTGCATGTGTGCGCCGTAGGTCGTGGTCTCGCCCGCGATGTCGTCCCCCAGGGACCGCAGAAACGGGAACACCTCGCTGCTCATCATCCGGTGCACCTCGGCGGTGTCCCCGAGGGCAACCAGCCGCGACCAGCGCAGATGCTTCTTGTCCTCGGGGAACGGCATCGGCGCACTGGTGGAGCCCAGGCGGCGTAGCTCATGCTCAGCCGTGTTCTGCCATCGGTCCAGCTGACGCATAAACAGCAGGTAGGTGACCTGTTCGATCACCTCGAGGGGGTTGGAGATGCCCCCGGACCAGAAGGCCTTCCATACTCCGTCGATGCGGCTCCTCAGCTCTCCCGTGATCACCCCGGGAGTCTATGCGGGAGGGGCCGAGCATCGCGCGCTGGCGCACCCAGCACGTCACTCTCCACCCCTACAGTGTGCTCATGTCCTCCCCCTCCCCGCGCCGGCGCGAGGGCGCCTCGGCGTCCCTCCGCTCGCAGATCCGTGCCTTCAACCTGTGGGACGGCGGCATGTCGGCGTTCTCCTCGGTGATCCTCACGTTCGTCTTCGCGACCTACGTGACCAATGCGGTGGCCTCCGAGGGCGCCGTCGGCGACGCGGCCATCAAGGCGGCGCGCGATCACGGCTCGACCGTGCTCTCGAGCGCGCAGTCCGGCGCGGCGGTCGCGATCGCCCTGCTCGCCCCGCTACTGGGCAACCTCGCGGACACGGGCGGCAAGCGGAACCTGCTCCTGCGCGTGACCACGGTCGGCACCGTCGTGGCCGTGGCCCTCATGCCGTTCGTGCGGCTCGACGCCGACTACCTCGTGCTCGGTGCCGTGCTGATCGCCGTGGCCCTCACCTTCTCCGAGCTCGCCGGGGTGTTCGTCAACTCGGTGCTGCCGCAGATATCCACCCCCGCCGACCGCGGGAGGATCTCCGGCACCGCCTGGGCCGTCGGCTACTGGGGCTCGATCCTGTGCCTCGCGATCGTGCTCGTCGGTTTCGTCATGCCGGGCACGGGCCTGCTGGGGATCACGGGCGAGGACGGCTGGAACCTGCGGGCCATCCCGATCTTCACCGCCGTCTGGATCCTGCTGGGCACCCTCCCCCTCATGCTCCGCGCCCCGCTCCCCCCTCGTCCGCCCGAGGCGCGGCGTTGGACGCCGTGGCAAGGCTACGCGGAGATCGGACGCCGCATCGCGGGCGCCTTCCGCCACGAACCCGTCATGCTGCAGTACCTCGTCGCCTCGGCCGTCTACCGCGACGGCCTCGGCGCCGTGTTCTCGCTGGCCGGCGTGCTCGCCGCGGGCGCCTACGACTTCTCGACCACCGAGGTCATCATCTTCGGGATCGCCGCGAACCTGATCGCCGGCTGCGGGGTCTTCCTGGGCGGCCGGGCCGACGACCGCGTGGGCTCGCGCGCCGTCATCATCGCCGGCTGTGCCGGCATCGTCGTGGTCGGCACCGTGATCCTGCTGGTCGACTCCGCCCTCGTGTTCTGGGTGTGCGGGCTCGTGATCTGCCTGTTCGTGGGCCCGGTGCAGTCGGCCTCGCGCAACCTGCTCACCCGGCTCTCCCTCCCCCAGCGGGAGACGGAGAACTTCGGGCTCTACGCGACCACGGGCCGCGCCCTCGGCTTCCTCGGCACGGGCGCCTTTGCCCTGTCGGTGACGATCTTCGGCGACACCCGCATGGGGATCCTCGGGATCCTGGTGGTGCTCGCGCTCGGGCTGATCGCCTTCGTGCCCATCCGGCTGGGAGCGGCGGGGCGCCCGGCTGCGGTCAGCTCTCCCGACCCGGCTCGATGACGGTGCGGTGGAAGTTGAGAAAGGACCGGGACGGGGTGGGGCCGCGCTGGCCGAGGTAGCGGCTCTGGTTGGGCCCCGTGCCGTAGGGGTGCTCGGCGGGCGAGGACAGCCGGAAGAAGCACAGCTGGCCGATCTTCATCCCGGGCCACAGGGCGACGGGCAGGGTCGCCACGTTGGACAGCTCGAGCGTGATGTGCCCAGTGAAGCCCGGGTCGATGAAGCCGGCCGTGGAATGGGTGAGCAGCCCGAGCCGTCCCAGCGAGCTCTTGCCCTCGAGGCGCGCGGCGATGTCATCGCCCAAGGTCACCTGCTCGTACGTCGAGGCCAGCACGAACTCGCCGGGATGCAGCATGTACGGGTCCGCGGGGTCGACGGCGATCTCCCGCGTGAGCGCGTCCTGCTCCTGGGCGGGGTCGATCATCGCGTACTTGTGGTTGTCGAAGACCCGGAAGAACCGGTCGATGCGCACGTCCACCGAGGCGGGCTGGATCATGGACGGGTCGTAGGGGTCCAGGCGTACGCGCCCGTCGTCGAACGCGGCGCGGATGTCTCGATCGCTCAGCAGCACGGGCACAGGCTATCCCAGCGTTTTCGTGATGCGCGGCGAGCGGGCTACACTGGTCCCCGCACGTCTCCGGACGTGCCGCGCGGGTGTAGTTCAATGGTAGAACTTCAGCTTCCCAAGCTGATAGCGCGGGTTCGATTCCCGTCACCCGCTCCCTTCGGAGCCTCGCCTCCTATCCGCCCCGACCCAACCCGGTCAGGACCCGAGCACCACGAGCAGCGCGCCCGCGTAGGCGTCCTCCGCGTGCGGGGCGCGGATCTCGCGTACCTGGCCCTCGGCGTCGAGCACGCTCGCCGAGAAGTGCCCCTCGGCATCCCGCACGAGGGAGCCGAAGCGCTCCCCGAGGGCCTCGCGCAGCTGGTCCTCGCGGGGGATCCAGATCGCCTCATGGGGCTCGATCGCGTCCAGCGCCCACTCCGTGGTGCCGTTGAAGCGCAGCAGGGGCTCGCCCCGCCGCCCCACGGCGCGCTCGACCACCATCGAGGACAGCATGAACGCCTGGTCGCGCAGCAGCTCGGCGTCGATGACGAACCAATCGCCGTCGGCCGGCTCCCAGGCCAGGCCGCGATCGCGCAGACGGGTGGCCACATCGAGATCGATCATGCGTCCCAGTCTAGGAGCGCGGGCCGCGGGCGGATGGAAGAATGCTCCCCATGCCCAAGATCATCGGCGGCTCCCTCGAGGAGCATCGGCTGCAGACCCGTGCGCGGATCTTCACCGCGCTCGGCGACCTGATGGAGTCCGAGGACTTCGAGGAGCTGACGTTCTCGCGCATCGCCGCGGCCGCCGGGGTCGGCCGCACAGCGCTGTACAACCACTTCCCCGACAAGGACACCCTCCTCGTCGAGTTCGCGATGCACGAGACCTCGAGCTACCTCGACTCCCTGCGCGAGGGGATCGCCGGTGCCGGCTCGACCGTCGAGGCGATCGAGCTGTACGTGCGCACCCAGGTGAGCCTGCGGGGCGCCTTCCACATGCCGTCGAGCCGCGGCGGCGCCTCGCTCGCCCCCGAGACCGCGCAGCGGATGCGCGAGCACGTCGTGATGATCGAGGACGTCCTGCGCCAGATCCTGCTGCGCGGGATCGCCGCCGGCGAGCTCACCGCGGACCTCGACGTCCCCGCGACCGTGCGGATCGTCAACTCCCTGCTGATCGGGCGCTCGACCATGCCCGACCACGAGGTGGACGCGCTCGTCGCCTTCGTGGTGCGCGGCCTGGGGGCGGCCCCCCGCGGCTGAGCCTCAGCGCCGCGAGCGGCGCTCACGCTTCCGGCGAGCGCTGCGGGGCACGACGATCTCCTCGCGGTCGGGCTCGTCGTCGGCGAACGCGTCCCAGTCGGTCGTCTCGGCCTCGGTCTCCTCGACCCGGCGGCCGAACAGCGGCTCGTCGAGATCGTCCGCGAAGTCCTCGAGGTCGGGCTCGGGCACCGAGGCGGTGACCGAGCTCGCGACGATGACGACGAGCAGCGCGACCACGGCGATGCCCCAGCGCAGGTAGACGCTCGTGCCGTTGGCAGGAAGCGACACGAAGGCGCCGATCGCCATCACGGTCACGAGCGACGTCGTGAGGGCGGCCGGCAGCGCGAGCTGGCCGATCGCGGCGCGCAGCCCGGTGCCGAGCACGGCGTTGCCGAGCGCGGCCGAGTGGCCCCACGAGCCGCGGCCGCCGTAGCGGCCGGACTCGATCACGTCGACCGCCGAGCGCACCGACGCGTCGGCCGCCCCGGTCCACACCGCGAGCACGAGGGCCGTCAGGACCACACCGCCGAGGTAGCCGGGAAGGGCGGCCGCCCCGATCCCGAAGCCCACGAGCACGGGCATCGCGACGGCGATCACGAGCGGTGCGACGGCGGCCTTGCGGGTGAGGGCGCCGAGCTCGGCGAGGTGGACGCGGCCGGTCCCCTTCTCGAGCAGGGCCGCGCGGGTGTCGATCACGGCGGTGGCGCCGATGCGGCGGGCGGACTCGAGCAGGGAGGTGCCCACGAACAGGACGGTCGCGATGCCGATCGCGATACCGGCGAGGCCGAAGACGGAGCCGGGCGTCATGTCGTGCATCGCGCGGTCCTCCCACAGGCTCGAGGCGCGCGCGGAGGCGTAGATCGCATTGGTGACGGGGGCGAGCACCGCGAGCGCCGCGAGCACCGCGGCGACCTGGATGCCGGTCCCGGCGGCGACGTCGGCCGAGCGGGTCGCGTCGCGCAGCGGCTGCTCGGAGCCGGCACGGTCCCCGAGGGACGCGGCGACGTGCACGGCTGCGTGCCCGGCGACGACGATGAGGGCGCCGAGGCCCGCATAGGCGACGAGCAGCAGGGTGAGCATGCCGATGCCGCCCGCGGTCACACCCAGGGCCACGAGACCGACGACGAGCACCACGGCCACGAGGGCGGCGGTCGTGCCCGCCGAGCCGAGGGCCGTGAGCGCACCGAGGGCGCCCCCCGTGCGGGAGGTGCGGGCGATCGCGAGGGTCGGCGTGTTGCGGCGGTCGGCCGCGTAGGAGACGAGGGCCTGGGCGACGAGGGCGAGGACGGCGCCCACGGCGACGGCGACGGCGACCACCACGGCCGGGTTCACGCCGTAGATCGCGATCGTGTCGAGGATGGTCCGCGAGCCCGCGGACTCGTCGGCCTGCGACAGCATCGTGGAGAACTGCTGGGCGGCCTGCTCGATCTGCGGCTCGAGCTCGCTGCGGGCGACCGGGTCGCCGCCCGTGAGGGCCGCGTCGGTGAAGGTGTCGAGGCCCACCTTGGCGAAGCGCAGGGACTTGTACGCGGTGGGCAGCCAGAACACGACGGTCGCCGCGAGCGCGCCGGCGCCCACGATCGACGGGATGAGTGCGCCGAGCCGCAGGGTCTCGCGCTCGCTGCCCTCGGTCCCGAAGTGCGGGAGCACGGCCACCAGCAGCGCGACGAGCATCGCGATGCCGCCGCCGACCAGGGGCACGATCATGCCCTCGACCGTGAGCACCGCGACGCCGATCGCGATGCCCGCGCCCAGCACGGCGGCCGCGACCGCGACGATCTCGGCGGCGCGAGCGGGGCCGCGCCGGAACAGGGCCGACAGGCGCGTGTGCACGGCGCCCGGGTTGTCCTCGGCCTCGCGGTCGAGCTCGTTCTCGTCGGCGCCCGCGAGCAGGGCGGAGGCGTCGGCCGCGATGTCGGTGAAGGACGTGGTCACGCGCGCCGAGAGGGCGAAGATCGCCGCTCCGAGGGCGAAGGCGAGCAGGGACGTGCCGGCGTCGCCGCGCAGGAACCACACGATCACGGCGACCGGCACCACCGCGAGGGCGAGCGTCGAGGCGATCAGGAGGGCGCCGATGCGGGAGATCCCGCGGCGCCGCGCCTCGCCCTCGAGGGTGAGGGCCGGGACCAGGATGCCGGTGGCCCGCCAGGCCGCGGCCGCGCCGGCGAGGATGCCGACGAGCACCATCGACGAGCGCAGCACCCGCACGTCGAGGCTGCCGGGCACGAGCAGCAGGAGCAGCAGCGCGGGCACGCCGATCGAGAGCGAGGTGCGCACGGCGGCCGCGAGCAGCGCTCCCAGCCGGGTGCCGAGCTCGGTGTCGAGGCCTGCGGAGTCCTCGTCCCGCACGAGGCGTCGCGGCACGACGGCGCCGAGCACGACGGAGACGACACCGACGAGGGTGACGGCGAGCAAGGTCCAGGCGATGTCGTCGCCCAGCGGGTATGACGTGATGACGTCCACTCAGGTCTCCTGTGCGGTCAGCCCAGCAGGGCGAGGTCGAGGCCGTCGGCGCCGTCGTCGGCGACGCGGACCGGCACCCCCCAGTCCTGCTGGTGCATGTGGCAGGCGGGGAACTCGACGGCGGGATCGGCGTCGCACGAGGCGGCGCGGGCGCTCACGTGGAGGACACCCTCAGGATAGGCGGGGTCCAGCTCGATCGTGCGCACCATGTCGGTCGTGGTCCCGCCGCCCGAGCGCAGCATCGCGGCGGGAGTGGTCGAGATGCTCACCTGGGTGGACGGGCCGAGCGACTCGTCGAGCTTCTGCCCCGTCGGCGGGGTGAACAGGACCCGCACCTCGAGCGCGCCGGCGGCGATCTCGGTCACGGGGCGCTCGGACTGCTGGGCTCCCTCGTCCACGTGGCGTTCGGCGGCCTTGGCGATGGGAACCCACGTCAGGCGGTTGGCGCCGGACTCGACGACGGCGAGCTGGTCGATCCCGTCGACAGGCGGGACGACGAGGGCGTCGGAGGGCTCCGACAGGTCCGTCGCGACCGTCACCACGGTGCGCGCGTCGAGGTCGAGCAGACGGATCGCGCCGTTGTACGTGTCGGCGACGGCGACCCGGCCGTCGGGCAGCGTGGTCACCCCGAGCGGATGCTGGAGGCGGGCCGCGGCGAAGGGCCCGTCGACGTGCCCGAAGTCGAACAGCCCCTCGCCGACGAGCGTCGTGACGGTGAGGTCCCGCGGGTCGATCACGCGGATCGCGGAGGTCTCGGAGTCGGCGACGACGAGACGACCGTCGCCGAGGGGGGCGACCCCGGAGGGCTGGGCCCACCACGAGCGCACGAGGTCCCCGTCGACGAGGCCCTCGTGGGTCGTGCCGGCGAGCACCGCGAGGGTTCCCGCGACCGGGTCGAAGGTCCAGATCTGGTGGATGCCCGCCATCGTGATGACGACGGCGCCGAGGGCGTCGGACCACGTGAGGTCCCACGGGGTCGACAGGGCGAAGTCGAGCGGGTCGCCCTGGCCGGCGGGCAGGGGTGCGCCCTGCATCCACTGCTCCCCCGTGCCGGCGAGGGTCGTGACGGCGGTCGCGGTGCGTCCGCGCCAGAAGCGGTCGTGGCCCAGGGCCACGCCGCGCAGCCGGTTGCCGGCGGTGTCGGCGACCATGAGGTCGTAGCCGACGCGCTCGGCGACCTCGTCGGGCAGGACGGCGATGCCGTTGGGCTCGGTGAAGGTGGCCTCGGGGCCCTCGCCGTCGTCGTGCCCGCGATGGCCGGCGCCGATGATCTCGTCGACGGTCGTGCCGTCGGGGCCGAAGATCACGAGCCGGTGCTGCCCGGTGTCGGAGACGATGACGCGTCCGTCGTGCAGCTCGGCGACCTTGGAGGGGAAGCGGAGGGTCTGGGGCGCGCGCTCCTCGAGCACGGTGGGGGCGGGGCCGCGCCGGAGCGATCCGTCGGCCTCGCCCTCGGCGACGAGCCGGGCGATCACGGCGTCGAGGTTGTCGGCATGGCCCTCCCCCGACATCGAGGCGGCGATGCGGCCGTGCGTGTCGACCACGACGAGCGTGGGCCACGCCTTGACGCCGTACTCCGACCACGTGCGCAGCTCGGGGTCGTCGATCACGGGGTGGGTCACCTCGTAGCGCTGCACGTTCGCAGCGAGCGCGTCGGGGTCCTTCTCGAACTCGAACTTGGGCGAGTGGACGCCCACGATGACGACCTCGTCGGACCAGGTCTCCTCGAGGGGCCGCAGCTCCTCGAGCACGTGGAGGCAGTTGACGCAGCAGAAGGTCCAGAAGTCCAGGACGACGATCTTGCCGCGCAGGTCCTCGAGGGAGAGGTCGACGCCCCCGGTGTTCAGCCAGCCGCGGCCGCGCAGGGCGCTCGCGCGCACGCGGGCGTCGTCGAGTGAAGAAGTCATGCGCCCCAGTGTGCCAGGTGGCCGATCAGCGGCACCTGGACGGTCCGTCGCGAGCGCGTCAGGCGCGGCGGGTGCGCGGCCACGAGTCGATCCACGCGAGCAGCGCGGGGTCCTCGAGGGAGGTGAGCGCGAGGTCGGCCAGCGAGAGGTCCTCGCCGGCCGAGGGGACGGCGATCAGTCGCAGCCCCGCGGCGACGGCGGCGCGGGCGCCCGTGCGGGAGTCCTCGAAGGCGAGGGTCTGGCCCGGGGCGGCCCCGAGGGCGGCGGCCCCCTGGGCGTACATGTCCGGGAAGGGCTTGCCCCGTTCGACGGTGTCGGTCGACTCCAGCGCGCTGAAGTGCTCGATCAGGCCGGCCCGGGTGAGCTTGTCCACGAGGGCGTCGTGCCACGAGTTCGAGGCGCACGCGATCGGGACGCGCGCCGCGGCGGCCGCGACCACGGCCTCGGCGCCCGGCATGAGCCGCAGATCCGCGGCGAGCGCCGCGAGGAACTCCTCGCGGGTCTCGACGAGCACCCGCTCGTAGTCGGCGCCCGCGGCGCGCGCCATGATCACGGCGGCGTCCTCGAGGGTCGAGCCGACGATCGCCTGGGCGTCGGCCGCGTCGAGCTCGGTCCCGAGCCGGTCGAGGATCACGGCCTGGGTCTCGTTCCAGACCCTCTCGGTGTCCAGCAGCATGCCGTCGCAGTCGAACACGACGGCACGGGGCGACCAGTCGCCGAACACCTCGGCGAAGCGGCTCGGGGCGGTGGCGGTCTCGGTCATCGGCGGGTCTCCCAGGCGTCGATCCAGGCGTGCAGGGCGGGGTCCTCGAGGCTGGCCAGGGTCACGGCCGCCTCGGGCTCCTGGCCGGGCAGGGACGGCACCGCGATCAGGCGCAGTCCCGCGGCGGTCGCCGATCGGGCCCCGGTCTCGGAGTCGTCGAGGGCGAGCGTCTGCGCGGGGTCGGTCCCGAGCAGGGCGGCGCCGCGCGCATAGAGGTCCGGGGCGGGCTTGGGGTGCTCGACGTCCTCGACCGCGACGCTCGCGTCGATCAGACCGACCAGGCCGAGCGCCTCGAGCTTCTCGTCGAGCATGACGCGCGGCGAGTTCGAGGCGATCGCGACGGGCACCTTGGCGGCGGCCGCGCGCACCGTCTCGAGCGCCCCGGGCATGACGATCAGCTCGGCATCGACCTGCTCGGTGTGCAGGGCCAGCAGGTCGTCGGCCACGACGTGGGCGTCACGGCCGACGGTCTCGGCGATCGTTGTGATCACCGTCTCCATGCTGCGCCCCGTGATGCGGCGCCGGACCTCGGGCTCGAGCGCCGCGCCGTGCGAGGCGAGGTAGGCGTCCTGCAGCTCGATCCACGGGGACTCGGTGTCCACGAGCAGACCGTCGCAGTCGAAGACGACGGCGAGCGGGGTCCAGGCGCGAGGGGGCCACGGCAGCAGGGGTGAGGTGCTCATCGCCCCCAGCGTATCGGGGCGGGCCCCGGAGCCGGGGCCTCACGCGAGCGCGGCGAACCCCCGGTCGAGGTCGGCGAGGATGTCGTCGATGTGCTCGAGTCCCACGGACAGGCGCACGAAGCCGGGCTCGACGCCCGCGGCGCGCTGCTCGTCCTCGCTCAGCTGGGAGTGGGTGGTCGAGGCGGGGTGGATGACGAGGGAGCGGACGTCGCCGATGTTGGCGACGTTGGAGTGCAGGCGCAGGGAGTCGACGAAGCGGCGCCCGGCCTTCGCGCCGCCGGCGAGCGTGAAGCCGAGCACGCTGCCCGCGCCCCGCGGCAGGTAGCGCTGGGCGCGCTCGTGGTAGGGCGAGCTGGGCAGGCCGGCCCACGAGACCGACTCGACGTCGTCGCGCGCGGCGAGGTACTCGGCGACCCGGGTGGCGTTGGCCACGTGGCGCTCCATGCGCAGCGGCAGGGTCTCGAGGCCCTGGGCGATGAGGAAGGCGCTGTGGGGCGCGACCGCGGGTCCGAGGTCGCGCAGGAGCTGCACGCGGGCCTTGATCGCGAACGGCGTGAGCGGGCGCGGGAGCTGGGTGTAGACGAGCCCGTTGTACGACGCGTCGGGCTCGTTGAAGGTCGGGAACCGCTCGGGCTCGGCCGCGAAGTCGAAGGTGCCGCCGTCGACGATCGCACCCGCGATCGTGGTGCCGTGGCCGCCCAGGAACTTCGTCGCCGAGTGCACGACGACGTCGGCGCCGTGCTCGAGCGGCCGCAGCAGGTAGGGCGTGGCCACCGTGTTGTCGACGGTGAGCGGCACCCCGGCCTCGTGGGCGATGTCCGCGACCTCGCGGATCCGCAGGATGTCCTGGCGCGGGTTGGGGATCGTCTCGGCGAAGAACGCCTTCGTGTTCTCGCGCGGCGCCCGGCGCCACGCCTCGAGGTCGTCGGGGTCCTCGACGAAGATCGGCTCGATGCCCAGGCGCGCGAGGGTGTGCTTGAACAGGTTGAACGTGCCCCCGTACAGGCTCGGGGAGACGACGACCGAGTCGCCCGCGCCCGCGACGTTGAGGATCGCGAGCGTGATTGCGCTCTGCCCCGAGGACACGAGCAGACCCAGGGCGCCGCCCTCGAGGGCCGCGATCCGGTCCTCGACGGCCGCCTGGGTGGGGTTGGTGATGCGCGTGTAGATGGGGCCGAGGTCGGCGAGCGCGAAGCGGTCGGCGGCGGTCTCGGCATCGGGGAACACGAAGCTCGTGGTCTGGTAGATCGGCAGCGCACGCGCTCCCGTGGCGGGATCCGGCTCCTGCCCGGCGTGGATCGCGAGGGTCTCGAAGCGCAGGGGCTGCTCGGTCATGGGAGTCCTTGTCGTCCGCGGGTTCCGGTCGATGCCGACCGTCCGGCACAGGGTGCCGTGTCCTGGGCCGATGTCGGCAACCCGTGTGAACGTCCGTGACGTGACCTGTTCAGTCCGCGCCGAGGGCGAGCGTCCTCCCGCTCCAGCGGCTGCGCAGCCAGCGGTCGTGGGAGGCGATGACGACGCTGCCCTCCCAGTCCTGCAGGGCGCGCTCGAGGCGGGTCGCGACGTCGAGCGCGAGATGGTTGGTCGGCTCGTCGAGCACGAGCAGGTCGGGCGGGTCGGTGAGCACGGCGGCGAGCGCGACGCGGCGCACCTGCCCGCGCGAGAGCTCGCCGAGCGGGCGGTCGAGATCGCGCGGGTGGAACAGCCCGAACAGCTCCGGGGACGTGTCGGGAGCGGTCCCGGCGGCGGTCAGCAGGCGGCGCGCGGTCATGGCGGGGTCGATCCGCTCGTCCTGGGCGAGATGGCCGATGCGCAGCGCCGCCGGGCGCTGCACGCTCCCCCGGTCGGGCTCGAGCGTGCCGGCCAGGACCGAGAGCAGGGTCGACTTGCCGCTCCCGTTGGCACCCGTGACCAGGAGCTTCTCCCCTGCCGAGAGCGACAGTGAGACGGGTGCGAGGCGACCGTCGACGGTGACGTCGCTCGCGGCGAGCAGCACCCCGCCGCGGGCGCCGCGCCGGGCGGCGGGCAGTCCCGTGAAGTGCAGCTCCGCCGGGGGCTTGATCACCTGCTCGGCCTCGAGCACCTCGAGACGCCGCTGGGTGTCGCGGACCCGGCGGGAGACGACCGTCGCGTTGCGATCGGAGTAGAACTTCTTGGCGCCGCGTGCCTCGGTGCGGGGTCCGCGGCCCTCGTGTCCCACCTGGTGGGAGTCCTTCTCGATCACCCGCAGCCGTGCGAGCTCCTCCTGCTCGTCGCGGAAGCGACGCTCCCAGCGCTCGCGCGCCGTCATCCGCGCGAGCAGGTAGTCGGTGAAGGTGCCGGTGTAGGCGGTCGCGCCGGACGCAGGCCCGTCCAGGGGGCTCGGCCCGGGGTCGAGGTCGATCTGGGCGGTCGTCGCCTGATCGAGGAAGGCGCGATCGTGGCTCGCCACGAGCACCGGGCCGCGGTGGCGGGAGACCAGGCCCGCGAGGAAGTCGGCGCCCGCGTCGTCGAGGTGGTTGGTGGGTTCGTCGAGCAGCAGGGTGGTCGGCGCGGTGATGAGCAGGTGGGCCAGCGCGAGGCGTTCGCGCTGGCCGCCCGACACACCGCCGAGCGGCCGCGTCCGGGGCAGCTCGGCGAGGCCGAGCCCCGCCATGATCTCCTCGGCGCGCCGCGGGGCGTCCCACACGTCCGCGAGCGTGGCCCGGGCGAGCAGGTCGTCCCAGCGCCGGGCTGCGGCGGGGGACTCGGGGGCGTCCGCGAGCTCGGCGGCCGCCCGGTCGAGCGCGCGTTCGAGCCGCCGGGCGTGGGCGAGGGCGTCGTCGATCACCACGGCGACGCTCGTCGCGGCGGCGAAGGGCAGCTCCTGGCGGAGCAGGCCGACCGGTCCGGGCGCCTCGATCGTGCCGTGGTCGGGGGTCTCGTCCCCCGCGATGAGGCGCAGCAGGGTGGACTTGCCGGCGCCGTTCTCCCCGAGCAGGCCGGTCGGGGTCCCGGCGGGGACGGTCATCGACACGTCGGTCAGGACGCGGCGGGCGCCGTAGGCGTGGGAGACGCCGTCGAGGCGCAGATGCAGGGATGCGGGCATGGATCGGCTCCGAGGTCGGGACGGGCAGGGCGGGGGCCGATCAGATCCACATGGCCGCCACTGTACGAGCATCGGCTCGCAGCGGCCAAGGAAGAATCCGCGGGTGCTCCTTGGCACTGGACGCGATCCGGGCGACGATGGGGGCATGTCCATCGGGAACTCGAAGCTCGCCGTCATCGGAGCCGGGGCCGTCGGCTCCTCCGTCGCCTACGCCGCCATGCTGCGCGGCACCGCCCGCACGATCGCCCTCTACGACGTCAAGAAGGCCAAGGTCGACGCCGAGGTGCTCGACCTCGCGCACGGCAGCCCGCTCGCCTCGGGCGCCCGGATCATCGGCGGGGACGACGTGACGTGCGTCGCCGGTGCCGATGTCGTCATCATCACCGCGGGTGCCGCCCAGAAGCCGGGGCAGACCCGTCTGGACCTCGCGGGCGTCAACGTCGGGATCCTGCGCTCCCTCATGCCGCAGCTGCTCGAGCAGGCGCCCGACGCCGTCTACGTCCTCGTGACCAATCCGTGCGACGTGCTCACGGTCGCGGCCCAGCAGATCTCGGGGCTGCCCCGCGGGCGCGTGTTCGCCTCGGGCACCGTGCTCGACTCCTCGCGACTGCGCTGGCAGATCGCCTCGGCCCTCGAGGTGTCGCCACGCAGCGTGCACGCCACCATCATCGGCGAGCACGGGGACAGCGAGTTCGGCCTGTGGTCGACGGCCACGATCGGACAGGTGCCGCTGCGCGAGTGCCATGGCGAGCACGGGCTGATCGATTTCACCGACGACGTGCTCGACGAGCTGGGACGCGAGGTCGCGCAGGCCGCGTACACGGTCATCAAGGGCAAGGGCGCGACCAACCTCGCGATCGGCGTGAGCGCCGCCCGCATCGCCGAGGCGGTGCTGCGCGACGAGCACGCCGTGCTGCCCGTCTCCACGGTCCTCGAGGACTACAAGGGGATCTCGGGCGTCGCGATGTCGATCCCGTCCGTGGTCGGGATCGACGGCGTGGTGCGGGTCCTCGACATCCCCATGGAGGACAAGGAGCTCACCCGCCTGCGCGCCTCCGCCGACGCGCTGCGCGCGGTCCAGGCCGAGCTGGGGCTGTGAGACCTCGCCGGCGCCTCAGCCGAGGCGCCGGTCCTCGACCGAGGCGCGGGTGCGCCGGAGCGCATCGTGTCCGAGGTCGGGGAGCTGCCGTGCGACGGCGACGAACACGCAGTCGATGACGGTGAGCTGGGCGATCCGCGAGGCGGTCGCCCCGGAGCGGAACGTCGACTCGTGCGCGGCCGTGAGCAGTACGGCGCCCGCCTCCTCGACCACGGGGCTCGCCGGGGAGTTGGTGATCGCGACGGTCGCGCTCCCCCGCTCGCGTGCGATCCGCAGGGCGTCGACGACGTCGATGGTGCGGCCCGTATGGGACAGGCCGATCGCGACGTCGCCCTCACCCAGCAGGGTCGCGGTGGGCAGGCCGTCATGGCTGTCGACGTGCACCGTGCACAGCAGGCCGAGGCGCGCGAGCTTCTGCTGCAGGTCGGTCGCGGCGAGCCCCGAGGCGCCGACCCCGAACACGGCGATCCGGCGCGCGGCCAGGACGAGGTCGGCGACCGTCGCCAGCACCTCGAGGTCGAGCACGCGGGCGGTGTCGCCCACCGCGCGGGCGTCGGCGGTCGCGATCTTGCCGACGACCGCCGCGAGGTCGTCGGCGGGATCGATGTCGCCCTCGTACGCGGTGCGTCCGCTGCGCTCGCGCGCGACGGCGGTCTCCTCGGCGAGGCGCAAGCGGAAGGCGCGGTAGCCCGGGTAGCCGAGCTCGCGGGTCAGCCGCACGACGGTGGCCTCGGAGCAGTCGGCGGCGTGCGCGAGCTCCCCGATGGTCATGGCCCCGGCGCCCGAGGGGTCGGCGAGGACGACCTCGGCGATCCGGCGCAGGGCGGGCCGGAGGTCCCCGAGGCGCCCGCGCAGGCGGACCGTGACCGGGCCGGCGGGCACGGGGCTCGTCACGGACGGTTCCCGATGAGGCGGGCCACGGCCGTCCGGATCCCCGCGGGGTCCCCGCGGCGGGTGGGGTCGGGTCGCTCGGCGGCCGCGGCCTCGCGCGCCCGCTCGACGCTCACCCCGGCCAGGAGCGCCACGAGGGCCACGCGCACGCTGCCGCCCGCGTCCTCGAGCGTCGCGGCGGCCTCCTCGACGCCGGCGCCGGTCGCCCGCACGAGCATCCGCACGGTCCGCGCCACGAGCTTGTCGTTGGTCGGGGACACGTCGATCATGAGGTTCTCGTAGGTCGTGCCGAGGCGCACCATGGTCGCCGTCGAGAGGGCGTTGAGCGTCATCTTCTGCGCGGTCGCGGCCTTCATCCGGGTCGAGCCCGTGACCACCTCGGGGCCCACGTCGAGCAGGATCGCGAGGTCGACGTCCGCGGCGAGCGGGGCGCGGGGATTGGCCGCGATGAGCGCGGTGGCGAGCCCCCGTTCGTGCGCGGCCCGCAGCGCGCCGCCCACGAAGGGGGTGCGCCCGCTCGCGGCGAGGCCGATCACGACGTCGCCGTCGTCGCAGGCCGCGGCGACGAGGTCCGCGCCGGCCGCCTCGTCGTCCTCGGCGCCCTCGACGGCGCTCGTCATCGCCGGCGGCCCACCGGCCAGGTGCGCACGGACCATCTCCTCGGTCGCATGGTAGGTCGGGGCGAGCTCGACCGCGTCGAGCACGCCCAGCCGGCCCGAGGTGCCCGCGCCCACGTAGTGCACCGTGGACCCGGCCGCGATCGCCGCGACGCACACGTCCACGAGCCGCGCGATGGTCGCGGACCGGGCCTGGACCGCGCCGGCGACGCGCGCGTCCTCGGCGAGGATCACGTCCACGAGCGGGGCGGCGTCGAGGGTGTCCAGGCGCATGCTCGCCGGATTGCGCTCCTCGGTGGGCGAGGCGAGGTCGACGAGGCCGTGCCAGGCGGGAGGCGGAGGGCTGGGTGCGGTCATGGATGCTCCTGGGGATCGGTGGAGGGAGACGATGACGAGGGGTGGGTGCGCACGGCGGTCACCGGGTGCCGGCGCGGATCATGGCGTCGACGGCGGCGCCGAGCATCGCCGGCCCGCTGCCGAGGGCGAGCACGCGCCGCTCGCAGGCGGGTGCCGCGCCGGGCACGCCCGTGTGCACCGCGATCGCGTCGGGACGGTCGGCGAGGACCTCCGCGAGC
>DAMDHZ010000039.1:0-15348 GCA_032101665.1 Brachybacterium sp.
TGACGAGCACGGTGGACGCCGGCGTGGAGGTCAGGGTCACGAGAGGGGTCCTGTTCTGCTTCGGAGGTGACGGTCTGGGGCCCGATCCGCGGCGCACGGGCGCGAGGGGGCCGACGTGCGCGTCGGGTGCCGGGAAGGGCGGGGCGAGGCAACCTCACGGGCTGTCGCGAGCACCGTCCGGAGTTAGATCAACTCAATGGATCAACGCGCCGGATCCAGTATGGGGCGGCCGCGCTCGGGCGTCAACGCAGCCGTCGAACGCGGACGATGCACGTGCGCACCAGCCTCGGATCAGCCCTCGGCCTCGCGTCGCCGGGAGCTGAGGAGGGGCAGCGCGATCCGCTGCGCGGCCTCGCGCGCGGCCGAGACGGCGCCGAGCGAGACCGCGTCCCCCGCGAGCTCGGACGCGACGATCGCCGGCGGCGGCAGCTCGAGCTCGCGTGCCACGAAATCGCTCGCGATCTCGAGGACCTCCCCCAGGGAGCCGGCCACGGCGCCGCACACCACGATCACCTCGGGATCGTAGAAGTGGGCGATCAAGGTGCAGACGCGCCCCAGCCGGTCGCCGAGATCCTCGATCAAGGGCCGGGCGACCGGGTCGGCGAGCGTGGCGCTCGCGAGCACCGCCTCCGCGCTCAGCTCTCCGTCGCGCAACGAGGCCCAGGGGTGGTCGGACGGGATCCGGTCGGCCTCGAGCGCTTCGCGGACCCACGCCTCGGCTCGGTCGCCGAGCCCCCACGCTCCCCCGACGCCGGGCACGAAGGCCATCCCGCCGAGCTCGCCCACCCCGCCGTGCGCGCCACGCATGAGCCGCCCCTCGAGGACGACCCCGGCCCCCAGGCGGCGCCCCGAGAGCATCGCGACGAAGTGGTCGCATCCGCGCGCCGCTCCCAGGCTGCCTTCGGCGAGGGCGGCGAGAGCCGCGTCGTTCTCGACCCGCGCCACCGGGAAGCGCTCCCCGAGCGCCGTGCGGAGGTCGGCGTTCATGAGCTGCCAGAAGTGGTCGGAGTGCGGGGGCGACCCGCCATGACCGTCCACGGGAGCGGGGACGCCGACCGCGACCGCCACGACCTCGCGGGCGGCGGATCCGGCCGCGGCAAGACCTGCCGCGAGCGCTTCGGTCACGGCCGCGCGACGTGCCTCGACCGCACGGTCGCCGAGGTCGCCGCCGGGCACGGGAAAGGAGTCGTCGACCTCGACCTGCTCCCGCGCCAGGACCCGGCCGGCGAGGTCCGCCACGACCGTGGTCAGGTGACGGTAGCCCGCGTCGATGCCGATCACCACACCCGCCTCGCCGCGCAGCGCGAAGCGCCGGGCGGGGCGACCCAGGCGTCCCCCCTGCTCGGACTCGGAAGTCGAGAGCTCGCGGATCAGCCCGAGCTCGATGAGGCTGTCGAGAGCTCGCAGCGCGGTCGTGCGGGTCAGACCGAGGGCGGCCATGACGTGGTCGGCGCGGAAGACGCCGGCGTCCCACGCGAAGGTGAGGACGTCGGCCGTGCTTCCCCGATGCTCTGCAAGAACATCCATGCCGGGACTCCCTTGACCGTTGCTCGAACCGGGTGCACTATAACCGAGCCGAGGTTTCTCCGATGGCTACATTTAGTCACCTCATCGACTGGCGATGCCGGTGACGGACGAAGAAGGACAATGACGTGCCTCTACCATCACCCCACGTCCCGGGCCATCCCCGCGCCGCCGAGCGCTCCGCCTGGGCACCGTCCCGCCGCACCCTGCTCACGACCCTCGGAGGAGCCGGCCTCGCCGGCGCCGTGCCGTGGCTCGCCGGCTGCTCGTCGAGCGGCCGCGAGACGATCACCTTCTACCAGTCGAAGCCCGAGGCGATCTCGTACTTCAGCCAGCTCGCCGCCGACTTCACGGCCTCCCAGGACCAGTACCGCATCCTGCACGACGTCTCCACGAACCTCTCCGCGAGCTTCGTGCGCAGCAACCCGCCGGACCTGGGCTGCCTGAACTACAACCTCGAGATGGCCCGCTTCATGGAGCGCGGCGCCCTCACGGATCTCTCCGACCTCCCCGAAGCGGCCACGATCCGCGAGGACATCGTCGAACTCTCCCAGGCCTACCCCCAGTACGAGAAGCGTACGAGCGTGCTCCCCTACTCGGCGATGGCGGCCTCGGTCATCTACAACAAGACGATCTTCGAGGACAACGGCATCGAGGTCCCCACCACGTGGGACGCCCTGATCGAGGTGTGCGACCGGCTCCAGGCCGCCGGCGTCACGCCGTTCTACGGCACCTACATCGACGCCTGGACGATCGCGCAGGGCTGGTTCGACTACCCGGTGGGCGGCATGGTCGACGTCGCCGCGTTCTACCAGAAGATGAACGAGATCGGCGAGGACGTCGGCCCGGATTCCGAGGTCTCGTTCCAGAAGACCCTGCTCGAGCCCGTGCAGAAGATGGTCCAGCTCACCCAGTACGCCAATCCCGACGCCCCCAGCCGCGGCTACGGCGACGGCAACACGGCCTTCGCCAACGGCGAGGCCGCCATGATCCTCCAGGGGCCGTGGGCCTTCAGCGAGTTCGACAAGGCCGGCACCGACCTGCGGGCGGGCACCTTCCCGTTCCCGGCGACGAACGATGCCGAGGACCTCAAGGTGCGCGTCAACATCGACCTGTCTCTGTGGGTCCCGGAGGCGGCCAACGGGCAGGAGGGCGCGCGAGCGTTCGTGCAGTACCTGATGAAGCCCGAGATCCAGGACCCCTACAACGCGAAGTTCCTGGGCTTCGGCACGACCAAGGACGCCCCGCCCGTGACCGACGAGCGCATCGTCGGCATGCAGCCCTACTACGACTCCGGGAAGTTCTACATGGGGGCCTCGCAGTTCATTCCCAACAACGTCCCCTACCAGAACTACCTGCAGTCGATCGTGCTCGGAGACGCGGAGCCCGAGGCCATGCTCGCGCAGCTCGACCGCGACTGGGCCTCGCTCGCCTACCGCGCATAAGAGACGAAGGAGTCCACCCATGTCCACCGCCACCACACCCCGGGGCGAGCAGTCCGTCCCCGAGGTCACGCACACCAAGAGGCGGATCGAGCCGATCTACTGGCTCTTCCTCTTCCCGGCCGTCGCCGTCTTCACCCTGCTCATCACCCTTCCCGCCATCCAGGGCTTCGCGATGAGCTTCACCAACTCGATCGGCTTCGGCGACTACGACTGGATCGGGTTCCGCAACTACATCTCCCTGTTCCAGGACTCGAACATCGTCGGGTCCTACGGGTTCACGTTCCTGTTCGCGATCACCACGGTGATCCTGGTCAACATCATCGCGTTCTTCCTGGCCCTCGGGCTCACCTCGAAGATCAGGTTCACGAGCGGCCTGCGGGCGATCTTCGTGATCCCGATGGTGATCTCCGCGATCATCTACTCCTACGTGTTCCGCTTCCTGTTCAACAACACAGTCACGGAGATCGGACAGGCGATGGGGTCGAAGACCCTCTCGGAGAGCCTCCTGGCCAACCCGCACTGGGCCTGGCTCGCGATCGTGCTGGTCACGGTCTGGGGCTCGATCCCGGCCACGATGCTCATCTACATCGCCGGCCTGATGACGGTCCCGGGCGAGGTCTACGAGGCCAGCTCGATCGACGGCGCGACGCCGTGGAAGAACCTCGTGCACATCACCCTGCCGCTCGTGGCGGGCTATGTGGGCATCAACGTGATCCTCGGGTTCAAGGACTATCTGGCGGTGTACGACCAGATCGTCGCGCTGACCGACGGCGGTCCGGGCACGGCCACACGCTCGGTCGCCTTCACGATCCTTCGCGGCTTCCAGGGCGGCGACTACGCCTACCAGATGGCCAATGCCGGGATCTTCTTCCTCATCACCGTCGTCATCGCGCTGCTGCAGATGCGCGTCACTCAGGGAAGGGCGTACGTCGCATGAGCACCACGAGCCCCACGGCCACCACCGTCGCGGCGGCCTCCACGGTCGGCACAGGCCCGCGCCGTCGCAAGGTCGGACCCGACCGGGTCAACTGGCCCGCGACCATCTTGCTGCTGATCGCCTCCCTGACCGTGCTGGTGCCCCTGTACGTCACGGTGTCGATGGCGTTCAAGACGACGAAGCAGTCGACCGACGGCAACGCGTTCAGCCTCCCGCACCCGTTCAGCACGAGCGGCTTCGTCGATGCCTGGCAGCTGACCAACTTCCCGCGCGCCTTCTTGGTCTCGGTCCTCGTGACCGTGATCGCCGTGGTCGGGGCGATCCTGGTCTCGGCGATGGCCTCGTACGCCATCGTCCGCAACTGGGACCGCAAGGTCTTCCGCTACTCGTTCTTCTACTTGCTGGCCGCGATGTTCATCCCCTTCCCGGTGGTGGCCCTCCCGCAGGTCAAGCTCACGGGCATCCTCGGCCTCGACAACTACGGGGGCGTCGCGATCCTCCACATCGTCTTCAGCCTCGCGTTCAACACACTGCTGTTCACGACGTTCCTGCGCTCGATCCCGCTCGAGCTCGAGGAGTCCATGCGGATGGACGGTGCGAGCACCTGGCAGACGTTCTGGCGGCTGATCTTCCCGCTGCTGTCGCCGATGGCCGCGACGGTCGGCATCTTCGCCTTCCTGCGGTCGTGGAACGACTTCATGATGCCGAGCCTGATCATCTCCCAGCCCGAATGGCAGACGATCCCCGTGGTCAACAACATCTTCCAGACCCAGTTCAGCAACAACTACAACGTGAGCTTCGCGTCGTACCTGATGGCGATGGCACCGGCCATCATCGTCTACGTCATCGCGCAGCGCTGGGTCATGTCCGGCCTGACCCAGGGCGCCATCAAGTAGTCCGCCCGCCCGGTCGACACACGGGCGCAGCGCCTCGCGCGCTGCGCCCGTGTCGTCCTCTCCGGCCGTCATCCGACCTCCGTCCGACCCGCCCCTCGATCCCAGGAGAACCCGTGACCACCGATCACCCCGCTTTCGCCCCGACCTCCCGCCCGGACGGCTGGTGGAGATCGGCGGTCGTGTACCAGATCTACCCCCGGTCCTTCCAGGACACGGGCGGCGACGGCGTGGGTGACATCCCCGGCATCACGAGCCGCCTCGACTACCTCGCCGAGCTCGGGGTGGACGTGCTCTGGCTCTCCCCGGTCTACCGCTCCCCCCAGGTCGACAACGGCTACGACATCAGCGACTACCAGGACGTCGACCCCCTGTTCGGCACCCTCGAGGACCTCGACGAGCTCATCGCTGCCGCCCACGCGCGCGGCATGAAGCTCGTGATGGACCTCGTGGTCAACCACACCTCGGACCAGCACGCCTGGTTCACCGAGTCCCGCGACCCTGCCTCCTCGCGGCGCGACTGGTACTTCTGGCGACCGGCCCGCGAGGGCCACGAACCCGGCACGCCCGGCGCCGAGCCCGATGACAGCCGCGCCGCCTTCGCGCCCTCGGCCTGGACCTTCGACCCTGCCAGCGGCGAGTACTACCTGGGCATCTTCAGCCCCGGTCAGCCCGATCTCAACTGGGAGAACGAGGACGTGCGTCGCGCCGTGCACGAGATGATGCGCTGGTGGGTCGACCGCGGCGTCGACGGCTTCCGGATGGACGTCATCAATCTCATCTCCAAGCCGGCCGAGCTCACCTCGGGCGCACCCCTGCCCGTCGGGGCCGGGGGGATCCGGCAGATCGCCAACGGCCCGCGTCTGGACGAGTTCCTCGCCGAGATGAACCGCGAGGTCGGTCTCGACGAGCAGCATCTCCTCACCGTCGGCGAGATGCCCGGAGCGACCGTCGAGGTCGCCCGGCGAGTGACCGACCCGTCCCGGCGCGAGCTCAACATGGTCTTCACCTTCGAGCACGTCAACCTCGACCAGTCCTCGGGCAGCAAGTGGGATCTGGCAGACCTCCCGCTGCCCGTGCTCAAGGCCAACCTCGCCCACTGGCAGGAAGGGCTCGCCGACGCCGGGTGGAACTCCCTCTACCTCGACAACCACGATCAGCCTCGCGCGGTGTCGCGCTTCGGTGACGACTCGCCCGAGCACCGGGTGAGCTCCGCCAAGACGCTCGCGACCGTGCTGCATCTGCACAAGGGCACGCCGTACATCTACCAGGGCGAGGAGCTGGGCATGACCAATGCCCCGCTCACCCAGATCGAGCACTATCGGGACGTCGAGTCGCTGAACTACCACACCCTCGCGACCGCGGCCGGGGCGGCCGAGGAGGAGGTGCTCGCCTCCCTGGCCGCCAAGAGCCGCGATCACGCCCGCACCCCCGTCCAGTGGGACGCGAGCGAGAACGCCGCCTTCACGACGGGCACCCCGTGGTTCGCCGTCAACCCCAACCACACCGAGATCAACGCCGAGGCCGCCTGCCGGGATCCCGATTCGGTGTTCACGCACTTCCAACGCCTAATCCGGCTGCGCCACGAGAGCGAGGTCGTCCGCGAGGGCCGCTTCACGCTCCTGCTGCCCGACCACGAGCAGATCTGGGCCTTCACCCGTACGCTCGAGGACGACCGTCTGCTCGTCGTGGCCAATTGCTCGTCCCGGCCCGCCGAGCTCCCGCTCGACGTCCTCGGCGCCCTCGAGCAAGCCGAGCTCGTACTCGGCACTCATGAGGACCGCGACCCCCGCCGGCTGGCCGCATGGGAGTCCCGGATCCTCCGCCTCCCGAACCGCTGACGCCGCGCCGCACCCACCCCGATACGGAGGACCTTCCGCTCCATGACCCAGCTCATCGACAACCGCACCCCGCTCCTGGTGGACGACCCCGACTGGTGGCGCCAGGCCGTCGTCTACCAGATTTATCCGCGCTCCTTCGCCGACGCGAACGGTGACGGGATCGGCGATCTCGCCGGCATCATCTCGCGCATCGACTATCTCACCGCGCTCGGGATCGACGCGGTGTGGCTGTCCCCGTTCTATCCCTCTGCGCTCGCCGACGGCGGCTACGACGTCGACGACTACCGCGACGTCGACCCGCGGATCGGGACGCTCGAGGAATTCGACGCGATGTCCGAGGCTCTCCACCAGGCGGGGATCCGCCTGATCGTGGACATCGTGCCCAACCATTCGTCGAACCGGCACCGCTGGTTCCGTGAGGCCCTCGCCTCGCCTCCGGGCTCGCCCGCCCGCGAGCGGTACATCTTCCGCGACGGCCGCGGTGAGCACGGCGAGCTTCCGCCGTCGGACTGGGACGCCGCCTTCGGGGACAAGGCATGGACGCAGGTCGAGGACGGGCAGTGGTACCTGCACATGTTCGCGATCGAACAGCCCGACCTGAACTGGGCCAATCCTGAGGTGCGCGAGGACTTCCTGACCACCCTGCGGTTCTGGTCCGACCGCGGGGTCGACGGATTCCGCGTGGACGTGGCGAACCTGCTCGCGAAGGATCTGTCCGCCGACCCCCTGCCCTCCCAGGCAGAGCTCGACGCCCTGCCGACGGGGAGCCAGCATCCGACGACCGACCGCGACGAGGTGCAGGAGATCTACGCCGCATGGCGCGCCGTCTTCGACGAATACGCTCCGCCACGGACGGCCGTCGCCGAGGCCTGGGTCGACGATCCGGCGAGACGGGCTCGCTATGCGAGCCCGAGCAGCCTCGGCCAGGCGTTCAACTTCGACCTGCTCACCGCCGACTTCGACGCCGAGCAGTTCCGACAGATCGTCGCGGGCAACCTCGAGCAGGTCGCCCTCTCCGGCTCCTCGAGCACCTGGGTGCTGTCCAACCACGACGTGACGCGCCACGCCACCCGGTACGGGCTCGCACCTCTGAACGGGCGCAGGGTCAAGCAGGGCGGCGAGTGGATGCTCGCGGGCGCGCCCGAGGACCAGATCGATCGCGCCCTGGGGCATCGCCGTGCCCGCGCCGCGACCCTGTTCGAGCTGGCCCTGCCCGGCAGCGCCTACCTCTATCAGGGCGAGGAGCTGGGTCTCGACGAGGTCACGGACATCGCGGACGACGAGCGTCAGGATCCCAACTTCTGGCGTTCCTCCCCCGAGTCCCGCAGCTATGACGGCCTGGGCCGCGACGGCTGCCGCGTACCGCTGCCCTGGACACGGACGGGGTCCTCGTTCGGCTTCGGGGCGGGGACCGCTCATCTGCCCCAGCCCGCCTGGTTCGGCGAGCGGTCGGTCGAGGCCGAGGAGGACGACCCGGCCTCGTCGCTGCAGATGTACCGCCGCGCCCTCGCCCTGCGCCACGAGCTGCAGGGCGAGGAGGTCCTGGTCTGGGACGACGAGCTCTCGCACGGCGACGTGCTCGCCTTCGAGCGCCCGGGCGGCTGGCTCTGCGTCACCAACTTCGGCGCCGAGCCCGCCGACCTGCCCCCGGGAGAGCTGCTGCTCGCGAGCGGTCCGCTCGACGAGGATCTCGCGGGAGGGTCGCGACGGATTCCCGGTGCGACCACGGTGTGGCTGCGCCGCTGAGCGGCGCGAGCTCACACCGCTGACCGGTGGGCCTCACGGCTGATCGGTCAGCGCGGCGCTCGCGCGCACCACCTCCAGACGCTTGCGGTACTCGGCCTCGTCGATGTCGCCGCGGGCGAAGCGCTCGGCGAGGGTCACCTCGGCGCGGCGCAGCGGGGCGGCGGCGTCCGCCGCACGGCGTGCCGTCTCGTCCGAGCGGCGCTGGGAGGCGTCGCGACGGCGCCAGCGGGTCCCGAGCACGATGACGACCACGATCACCGCGAGCCAGAACAGGGGGACGAGGAAGAAGAACGGGAAGAACGGTCCGCCGTGGCCGCCCAGGTATGGGCCGGGGCCGCCCTCGGCGAGGATCGGAGAGGTCAGTGCGGTGGTGAGAGTGGCAGACATGGCTTGTCCTTTCGACGGCGGGCCACATCCGGTGCGACCCGATGCCTCTAGCCAACCGCCCCGGGCCGCGGCGCACATCCAGCGCCAGGAGGCATTCGGCGTGCTCCGCGGGGAGTAGGCCGGTCCCCCGCTCAGCCCCAGCCGGGGGTCACGAGGCCCGTCTCGTAGGCGATCACGACGAGCCGCGCCCGGTCCCGCGCCTGCAGCTTCTGCATGATGCGGGAGACGTGGGTCTTCACGGTGAGCGGTGAGAGCACGAGGGCGCGCGCGATCTCCTCGTTGCTGAGGCCCTGCCCCACGAGGCGCAGCACCTCGCGCTCGCGCTCGGTGAGCTCGGCCAGGCGGGTCCCCTCGGGCGTCTCGCGCAGGCCCCCGGCCGCTCGATCCAGCAGCAGCCGGGTGATGCGCGGCGAGAGCAGTGCGTCACCGGCGTGCACAGCGCGCACGGCCCGGATCAGGTCGGCGGGCTCGGTGTCCTTGACGAGGAACCCCGCGGCGCCGGCCCGGATCGCGCGGACCACGTACTCGTCGAGCTCGAACGTCGTCACGATCACCACGCGCACGCCCGCCAGCGCGGGGTCGGCCGCGATCTGCTCGGTCGCCCACAGCCCGTCGCCGTCGGGCATGCGGATGTCCACGAGCGCCACGTCGACGCGCTCGTCGCCGAGCGCGTGCAGCAGCTGCCGGCCGCCGGAGGCCTCGATCGCGACCTCGATGTCGTCCTCGGCATCGAGCAGCGCGCGGAATCCCGCGCGCACAAGCTGGTGGTCGTCGGCGATCGCGACGCGGATCATGCGGGCGCCTCCGTCCATGGCAGTCGGGCCACGACCCGGGTGCCTCTCCCCTGGGGCCCCGGAAGGATGTCGAGGGAGCCGCCGGCGAGCTCCGCGCGCTCGCGCATGCCACGCGTGCCCGCCCCGATCGGGGTGCGCTCGGTTCCCAGCCCGTCGTCGTCGACCTCGATGAGGAGCGCATCGTCACGGCGGGTCAGACGGATCTGGGCGCGGTCCGCGGCCGAGTGCCGCACGATGTTCGTGAGCGCCTCCCGCACGATCCGGTAGGCGGCCGTCTGCACGGCGCCTGCCGGGAGCTCGCCGTCGAGCTCATCGCTCAGGCGCACGTCCAACCCGCCGGCGGCATGCTGGACGAGCAGGTCGGAGAGGTCGGCGAGCTGGGGCTGGGGTGTCAGCGGCGCCTCCTCGCCGCGCAGGGTCGCGAGCACGCCGCGTGCTTCGTCGAGGCCCGTGCCCGCGAGCCCGCGGATGTTCGCGAGCGCCTCCCGCGCTTGCTCGGAATCGCGGTCGAAGAGGTGGAGCCCCATCCCGGACTGCACGGAGATCTGGCTGAGGGAGTGCGCGAGCACGTCGTGCAGTTCGCGCGCGATCTGCGCCCGCTCCTGCTGCTCCGCCTCGCGTCGGCGCTCCTCGAGCTCGTGCTCGCGGCGGCGGGCGCGTTCCGTGCGGGTACGGATCGCGAGTCCGATGCCGAGGCAGACGGCGAGCGCGACGGTGCCCGCGATGATGCGTCGGGGGGCGTAGAGCGGGGCGACGAGCTCGGCGAGGCTCACCCCGAGCACCCAGACGGCGCCGGCCGAGAGGAGGGCCCACAGCGGCGCGGCCCGGACCAGGGCGATGACGAGGGCGAAGCCGAGCGCGATCGGCGGCGGGCCGAGCTGCGGCGGGAGGAAGAGCAGCACGAGCGAGAGCGGAGCGACGATCGTGACGGTGGGGCCGGGATGCCGCCAGGCGAGCACGAGCGCACCCGCCGAGAGGGCGGCGGCGATCGTCTTGACGATCACCCACGGCGCGGCGGTGTCCGTCCCGATCCCGATCGCGAGCGTCGGTGGGACCTGGACGAGAAGAGCGATGAGGGCGGGCGCGAGCGCCGCGGCGCTCCCGGGACGAGGCCGCGGGCGCTGCCGCTCCAGGGGACCCTCACCTGCGCGCATGGCACGAAGGCTACGCCGCGCCCCAGGGCGCGACATCCTCCTGTGGGAGGCGGCCGACCTGCTCCTCGGGCAGTACGACCGGTGCGAGGCGGGGACGGCTACAGCCACTTCTTCCAGCGGAAGACGACGTAGAGTCCGACCCCGAAGGCGATCATCGCGCCGATCGCGAGCGGGTAGCCGAAGGTCCAGTGCAACTCGGGCATGACGTCGAAGTTCATCCCGTACACCGCGGCCACGAGGGTCGGGGCGAACAGGATCGCCGCCCAGGAGGAGATCTTCTTCATGTCCTCGTTCTGACGCTGGGCCACGAGGGTCGCGTTGACGTTGAGGATCTGGGCGAGGGAGTCGCGCAGCTCGACGCCCTCGCCAATCACGCGCGTGAGGTGGTCCGAGACGTCCTGGAGGTGCACCCGCAGTTCGTGCGGGGTCGACTCGTCGTCCGGGCCGCCGTCCAGGCCCGGGAGGAGACGGGCGAGCGCGGTCGTGGCGCGCAGCAGGTCGATCACCTCCTGGCTCAGGCGGTAGATGCGCTCGGCGGCCGCGGTGTCCCCGCCGAAGACCTGGTGCTCGATCTCCTCCAGATCCACCTGCAGCCCCTCGAGCGTGGGGACGTAGCCGTCGACGATCGCGTCCAGGAGCTGGTAGACCATGCCCTCCGCGCCGAGCTTGAGCAGCTGCTCGCGGCGCACGAGCGGGGTCCCCACGCCGAGCATCACCTGGTCCGACGGGGACATGTCCGGGGAGATCGCGGTGCCGTCGACGAGGCGGCGGTCCTGGCACACGACCGCGACCGCGCGCGAGCGCATGAGCACGTGGAACTCGCTGAACTCGACCTCCTCGGCAGCGTCGTCGTACCGAGCCGAGCGCACCACGAGGAACACGACGTCCCGGTAGCGCTCGAGCTTGGGACGCTGATGGGCGTGCAACAGGTCCTCCACCAGCAGCGGGTGTAGCTGCCAGGCCGAGGCGAGTGCGGCAATGTGCTCGGGCGTGGGGACCGGCATCACGGTGAGGGCCATGTGGTTCGGGGCGCTTTGGGCGAAGGCAAGGGCGTCGGCGAACGTGTCCTGGGTGGAGACGTCCTGGGACTTGCCGTCGACGATGCGTCGCGTGAGTACGGGAGGCTGGCTCTGCCCGAGGTCCGGGGGTGCCGCCGTCTGGGGCCGCAGCTGCCGGCCGCTCCGCCGCGCGGACGGGCCGGAGTCATACGGGAACACCATGGTCACCTCCCTGTCGTGCCGCTCGAAGTGTAGTCCGGCACGGCGGCGACCTCGGACGCGCTCGGCGGCCTGACGGAGAACGGCCTTCGCCTGTGCTCCGGAGATCTCGAGGGGCACAATGGCGGGGCGACGCGGGGTCGACACGGACACCGCCGAGGGCCCAGCACCGGCGTCGCGACGAGAGGATCACGACCATGACCTCCTATGTCGCCCTGCTCCGCGCCGTCAACGTCGGCGGCACCGGCAAACTGCCCATGGAGACATTGCGGGCGATGTGCGCCGACGCCGGCTTCGCCGACGCTCGCACGTACATCGCGAGCGGCAACGTGGTGTTCTCCGCCGACGGCGACGAGGCCACCGCGCGCTCGGCCCTCGAGGAGAGGCTCGCGGCGTACGCCGGATCCCCCGTCGGGGTGCTCGTGCGTGACGCGGAGCAGATGCGCGCCGTCCTCGCGGCCAATCCGTTCCCCGACGAGCCCGGCAACCGCACCGCCGCGATCTTCCTCGCGGAGCCGCCGGCCGCCGATGCGCTCGAGGAGGCACGCCATGTCGACGACGAGCGCTTCGCCCTCGGCACGCGCGAGATCTACGTCCTCTACCCGTCGGGGATGGGCAGTTCACGGCTGCGGATCCCGGTCGCCGAGCGCGGCACGGCCCGCAACCTCAACACGGTCGCCAAGCTCGCGACGATGCTCGACGAGCTCGACAGCGAGGTCTGAGCACCACCACCAGGAAGGTGCCGTCCCGTCGTCGGCGTCACATCACGCGGACGCTTGACCGTTAGAACTCTAATCATTAGAGTCCTAACCATGTCCGATCGAGCCGAGCAGTTCGCCGACGCCGTCTTCGCCATCGCCTTCGCCCAACGGGCGGCCGCCGACGAGTGGGTGCGACGCAGCGGGCTCACGCGCCAGCAGGCGTTCACGATCGGCTACATCGAGGAGAACCAGGATCGCGGAGTGATCGCCCGCGAGATCTCCGAGGTGTCGGGCACCACCCCGGCATCGGTCGCCAGCCTCCTGCAGGGGCTCGAGGACCGGGGCCTCATCACGCGCACGCCGTCTCCCGACGACTCGCGCGTGAAGCTCCTCGCCGCCACCGACGAGGGGATCCGCCTCACCGAGGGCTTCGACGACGCCGTTCGCGCAGCCCAGGCCCAGCTGCTCACCGCGCTCTCCTCCGAGGAGCAGGACCAGCTGATGACGCTGCTCAACCGGGTCGTCGCATCCGTCGACCCGGGAGATATGCCGCGCCGCCGACGAAGCCGCCGCCACAGCTAGTCGCGCCCGCTTTCGTCACCCCCATCACCGCTTCTCACCAGCCGTTCACGGAACGGAGGATCACCCATGTCCGAAACCACCCTCACCCCCATGGCCCCGGGCGCACCCCAGAGGCCCGCACCGGCCGCCGAGCCCGGCCCCGCGGCGTCCTCGAACCGCCTCATGCTCGCCTCGGCGCCCATCTGGCGCGCGCTCGTCCACCTGTGCATCCCGATGATCGCCGCCTTCTCGGTGGGCTCGATCTACAACATCATCAACGCGGGCTTCATCGGCTCGCTCCACTCGACGTCGATGCTCGCGGCGCTCACGTTCTCGCTGCCCGTCTTCTCGCTCATCATGGCGATCGGCGGCGTGTTCGGCGTCGGCGGCGGGACCTCCATCTCGCGCCTGCTCGGCTCCCAGGAGGCCGAGGGCGTCGACAGTGAGGCCGTCGCCGTCCGCATCAGGCAGGTGTCGTCGTTCGTGCTGTGGGGTGCCCTCGCCGGGGGCGTCGTGATCGGCGCCGTCGGCCTCGCGCTCGCAACCCCGATCTCCACTCTCGTCGGCGCCTCGGGATCCGCTCTCGCGCCGACGGCGCAGTACATCGGGGTGATGTTCGCCTTCGCCCCCGTCTACGTCGCGGTATTCGCCCTCGAGCAGATCGTGCGCGCCGAGGGCGCAGCGGTCGCCTCCATGAACGGGCTCATCCTCTCGACGATCGCGAACCTCGTCTTCGACGTGCTGCTCATCCTCGTGCTCCCGTGGGGCGTGCTCGGAGCGGGGCTCGCCCTCGGCCTGTCCAACATGGTGGCCGTCGCGTACTACGCATGGTGGCTGACGCGGCGCAGCACCGTCGTCTCCCTCTCCCTGCGCCGGTTCCGCGCCGACCGCGAGATGCTGCGGACCGTCTTCGGGGTGGGCGTCTCCGAGCTGCTGCAGTCCTCGTTCCTCATCATCACGACCCTGCTCATGAACTGGATAGCGATCGGGTACGGCGAGGCGCTGCTCGCCTCGATGGGCGTGGCGCTGCGCATCTCGCAACTGCCCGAGATGATCTGCATGGGGGTGTTCATGGGTGCCATCCCGCTGTTCGCCTATGCCTTCGGTGCCGGCAACCACGCCCGGCTGCGCAGCGCCATCACCGTCTCGGCGGTCACGATCCTGGGCATCACCCTCGTGTTCTCGGGGCTCGTGTTCCTGTTCCGCGATCAGGTGTTCGCGCTCTTCAGCGCCGATCCGGCGGTGCTCTCGGACGGCACCCAGATGCTCACGGCCATGCTCGTCGCGACCATCTTCAACGGCATCACCGGGCTCGTGATCGCCATCTTCCAGGCCACCGAGCAGATGCGCAACGCGACGATCATGTCGGTCGCGCAGGGCGTCCTGTTCATCCCGGTGCTGCTGATCGCCGACGCCGTCCTCGGGATGGCCGGCGTCATCTGGTCGATGACGGTGACCGAGCTGCTCACCTTCGGCCTGGGCATGGTGCTGTTCTCGACCTCGCGCCGGGCCCTCGACGCCGAGCCGTCGGCCGAGGCGGTCGCGGCCGCGGAGGCCGCGCTCGCGTCGTGAGGGCGGCCCTCACCGAAGGCGGCGTCGTGTCCCTCGCGGTGCCGCCTTCGCGCGTGCGCACAGGCGCCGCCATGCCGATGACATCCCGCCCGCGACCGTCGTGAGCCTCGAGCGGTTCCATGCTCGACCGGCACCCCGCCCGCGTCACGCGCGAGACATCAGCGCCCGAGCGCTGCGAGCAGCTCCTGCACCGCGCCGTCGTCCGTCGTGTCGTAGCCGTCGTCCGCGGCGGAGCCGAGGCGCGCTCCCGCCGGGTCGTCCACGTGCCGTTTGGCCGAGGCGTGCACGGCCGCGACCCCGGTGGCGGCAATGACGTGGACGTTGGCGGCGGTGATCCCCGCGCCGGCCATGACCTGGATCCGACCTCCCGCACGGTCCACGGTGTGCGCGATCGCCTCTGCACGGTCGACGGCACGATCGCCACCGCCCGAGGTCAGGAGGCGCGTCACCCCCAGGTGCACGAGGGTGTCGAGTCCACGATCGTGGTCGACGAGGGCGTCGAAGGCGCGGTGGAAGGACGTCTCGGGAGAGACTGCCACGACATGGCGCACGAACTCCTCATCGACCCCGCCCTCG
>DAMDHZ010000039.1:15358-17607 GCA_032101665.1 Brachybacterium sp.
CACCGACGACGACGCCGGCCGCGCCCGCTGCGACCGCCGCGCGGACGTCCGCGAGCATCAGGCGGCGTTCGTCGGGCCCGTATTCGAAGCCGCCCGCACGCGGCCGGATCAGGACATGCACCGGGACCCCGGTGTCGACGGCGGCCCGGACGAGCCCGGCCGAGGGCGTCATCCCGCCGAATGCGAGCGCGCCGCACAGCTCCATCCGGTCGACCCCGCGGTGGTGGGCGATCGTCGCGCCCGCGACATCCTGCACGGCGAGCTCGAGGGCGATCCTCGTTGCGCTCATCGCCGCAGGTCCGCGACGGTCGGGGCGGGGATCTCCGGGTCGAAGGGGATCATCGGCCGTTCGATGCCCCGGTGGCCGAGCCGCACCAGGTCCTGGTCGACGCCACCCGGCGTCAGGGCCATCATCCAGCCGGCCGCGGCGTCGTACTGGTCGGGTTCGAGATACCCCATCTTCACCACGACGATGTCGGGACCGGTCATCGACAGCCCCAGACGCTCGAACATGGCGGACGTGGCGAACTGGGACCGCCGCGCGGTGACGATCACCTCGAGCCCCGTGGGCCGGCCCGCGTCGAGCACTCTCAATCGTGCGGCGCGACCCGTCGCCGGCGAGTCGTCCGTCGCCTCGACGCGCACCGTGAGCGAGACGGGACCGGGGTCACGGGTGTCGATCTTCCCTCCCACACGGACGCCCGCGACCCCGCCGACGCCGGTCTCGTGCGCGCTCCGCACGGTCTCGGGATCCACGATCGAGGCGACGAGCACGCTCACCTCCGCTCGGAGGACCTCGGGCCGGCGGGCGAGCTCCTCGAGGCAGACGGTGACGTCGTCGGCACCGCCGGCCCCGGGATTATCGCCCGAGTCCGAGATCCAGAACGGTCGCTGCGGCGAGGCGATTGCCGTCTCCAGGCACGTCGTGAAGGTGCCCGTCGGCGCCACGAACGCGAAGTCGTGGCGCGCCTGCCAGACAGCGGTCGCGAGCTCGAGCACCGCTGCCTCGACCGCGTGCGCGTCGTCGCCGTAGGCACCGATCGCCGCGCTGCAACGGGGCTGATCAGCCCATGCGAACCCGATCAGGTAGGCCACGTCCGTCACCCCCGCGCGGGCCTCGAGATCCGCGATCCGCGCGTACAGCGATCGTGCCGGCTCGACCCGCGTGGAGGTCATCTCCCCCGGCAACAGGATCGGGAGCCGGAGGAGGGCCTTGCCGGGTTTCGGTGCGGGCACACCCGGGGTCACGAGACGCAGGCGATCGACGAGATGGCGCACCGCCCGCTCCCGCGTCTCCCAGGTGTCGATGTGGGGAGCATGGCGATAGCAGGTCAGCAGGTCCACTCCGGCGAAGAGGGCATCGGACATGTTGCCGTGGAGGTCCATGCCGGTGGTGACCAACGGCGCATTCCCGATCACCCCGCGGATCGCGGTGATGAGGTCGCCTTCGGCGTCGTCCAGGCCCTCGACGCTCATCGCGCCGTGGATGTCGAAGTACAGGCCGTCGAGGGGCGCCTGCTCGATCAGCACGGCGAGACGGTCGAGGATCTCCGTCTTCCAGGCCGCATAGGCCTCGGCGGCGACGACACCGCCGGGCAGCGCGCCGGCGTGGAGCACGCCGTGCCAGTCGGCCGCCTCCCGCAGGTCGCTGCCGGGGGCGAGGAAGGGATAGCGGTCGAGCACTGCCTCGCCACGCCGTACGTCGAAGTCCTCGAAGGAGGAGCGGTACGGGGTGAAGGTCGAGGACTCGATGTGGATCCCGGCGATCGCAATGCGCGGGCGAGGGCCGGGAGAAGTCGGTGGTACGGACACAGGAAGACCTTTCGTCAGAGCGGAGTGTTGCGCAATGCCGGGCAGAGCGGACAGGGCGTGATGAGCGGGCGGACCGTGACGCGACGGGAGACGACTCGAGCATCGTCCGAGATGTGTCCTCAGGACGCGTCCAGCCTCCCGAACGCGGTCAGTGCCGCTCGTTCAGCGCCAGCGCCGCCTGCACGAGCGCGAGGTGGCTGAGGGCCTGGGGCACGTTTCCGAGGAAGGCTCCGGTCGCCGAGTCGATCATCTCCGGCCAGATCCCGACGTCGTTCGCGAGGGCGAGCATCGACGTCATCCATTGCTCGGCCTCCTCGGATCGGCCCACGAGGGCCATCGCGGCGATGCCCCAGAAGGAGCAGGCGACGAACGCCCCCTCCTCCTGGGCCATCCCGGAGTAGCGGTGAAGCAGGGGTCCGCTTCCGAGATCGGCGCGC
>DAMDHZ010000039.1:17617-21629 GCA_032101665.1 Brachybacterium sp.
TCGGCGCGCAACGCGTCGATCGTCCGGCTCATCCGCTCGCCCGTGTCGAACCCGCTGCGGGCGTGCAGCAGCATCGAGGTGTCGAGCGCGTCGCTGTCGGGGTGCATCAGGTAGGCGCCGCGGTTCTCCGACCAGCAGTTGTCCTCGACCCAGGTACGGATGCGGTCGGCCTCCGTGCTCCACCGGTCGCTGCTGCCGGGGATCTGGCCGAGCTCTGCGAGGTGGGCCGCGCAGGTCAGGGCCTGCCAGCAGCCCAGCTTCGAGGTCGTGTAATGGTGCAGCTCCGGCAGCTCCCACATGCCGGAGTCCCGCCGGTGCCAGGCATCGGCGGCCTCGTCGGCGACTGCGGCCAGCAGGCGTCCCGTCTCCGCGTCGAGCAGGTTTCCCGCGTCGACGTACCCTCGCGCCACCGCGAGGATGTCGCCGTAGACACCCAGCTGCAGCTGGTCGTGAGCCCGGTTGCCGGCCACGACCGGGCCATGTCCGCGCCACCCCGGGACGTCGAACTCGTGCGGTTCAGCAGGGATCGAGCCGTCGAGCCCGAAGAACACGTGCATGCCGTGCTCGCGCAGCGTGCGCAACGTCCAGGAGAGGGCGGAGTGGACCTCTTCGCGCAGCCCGAACCCGATCCAGGCGTCCAGGGTGTACGCGGTGTCGCGGACCCACGAGTAGCGATAGTCCCAGTTCTTCGGGGTGGTCAGGCTCTCGGGGAGCGAGGTGGTCGCAGCCGCCGCGATCGCGCCCGTGGGCTCATGCAGGAGAAGTTTGAGCGCGAGCGCACTGCGCTGGACCGCCTTGCCCCAGGGGCCATCGCAATGGAACTCGTGGGTCCACGCTTGCCAGCGGTCGATGGAGCGATCGATCCCGCGATCCACGTCCTCGGGGCCGGGCAGGAAGACGGGCTCCCCGGAGGTCCCGCTCAGGACCACCAGGTGTCGTGACCCCTCTTCGGCCGTGAACTCGCCTCGGCAGGCCTGCTCCCGGGTCTCGAGCATCATGTCTCCCAGCGTCTGGACCGCGATGGTGACGCCGTCGTCGTGGAGCACCGGGCCGACATGCGTGCGCTCCACCCACGGCGAGGCCGTGCCCAGCGCGGTGCCCGGCTCGACGGACCAGCTCATCGGTACCGACCCGTGCAGACCCTCGATGCGGCACGCCAGCTCGCTCCACGGAAGGCGCCCGGCGAGTCCGACGTTCATGGACTGCGTCACGCGCGCCTGGCCGGTGTCGGTCTCATAGGTCGTCATCAGGACGTTGGTGCCCCGGACGTAGCGACGCCGCATGCGGTACGGCACGGTCGGCGCGAGCTCGATGAAGCCGCCGTCGTCGGCGTCGAGCAGAGCGGCGAAGACCGGGGTCGTGTCCAGATCGGGCACGGGGAACCAGTCGATCCGACCGTCGTCGGCCACCAGCGCGATCGTTCGTCCGTCCCCGAGCGCGGCGTAGGAGCGCAGGTCCGCGCAGCCCTCGGTGCGCGGCACCGGGTCACGGAAGTCGTCGTCCGCCGCGTGGCCCGAGCCCTCGGTTCGCGTCGTCGCGTCCCCATCGATGGTCTGAGAGCCACCCGCCCTCGGCGCCGGATCGTTCGGCGCGGCGCGCTGGGGATCTGAGCCCTCGCTGTCGTCCATGGCCACCTCTGCTTCTTCCTCCGGGCGACGAGGACCCCGCATCTGGAGGAGGATTCGAGCAGTCCGCGGCCGGTCGCTCCGCGAAGCGTACCCAAGGCTCGGCTCGGGATGCGCCCTGGCCGCGACGGCGCGGCGGAGCTCGGGGAGGCACGAATTCCGCGGCTGACGTGGAAGCAGGTTCCGTCCAGCGATACGGTCGGGCACAGCAGATGCACAGCCCCACCATGTCGGCCCCTTACTCTCGCTCCGTACGGTCAGGTCCATGTCGACCGATCACCTCTGCCATCAGTCTGCCCATCGCTCAGGTCCCTCCCGCCGAGGGTTCCTCGCCCTGAGCGGCCTGGGCCTCGGCGTCGCGCTCACCGCCGCCGGATGCTCCGCCTCGTCCTCGTCGAGCACCGCGACCCTGGACGGGAAGACGGTGACCGGGGCCGTCGACGGCGACTTCTGGGACCGCTCGAGCCTCCACACCGTCAGTGTCGTGTTCGACACCGACGACTACGACGCGATGATCGAGACCTATTCCTCGAGCCAGGACAAGACCTGGATCGAGGCGGATGTCGAGATCGACGGGAACGTCTTCGAGAAGGCGGGAATGAAGCTCAAGGGCAACTCGAGCCTGCGCAGCCTCGCCGGTGACAGCGGCGGCGGACCGGGCGGGAACGTGCCCGACCGCACCGGGAACGCGTCGGACGGAGGTGGCGACGACACGACCTCGACCACGCAGGGTGCGACGGCTTCCGACGGCGGGGGCGCCGCGGGCGGCGGGACCATGCCGGGCGACGACGAGGGCGACGGCAGCATCTCGGCCGACGACCCGACGGGGCTCCCGTGGCTCATCCGCCTCGACAAGTACACCGACGGTCAGAGCTACAGCGGCCGCAGCGACTTCGTCGTCCGTGGCAACAACACCGACACCTCGCTCAACGAGGCCGTCGCCCTCGACGTCCTCTCGCTCGCCACGGTGCCGGCCGAGACCTACGCGTTCACCCGTTTCCGTGTGAACGGCGCCGACGAGAAGCTGCGCCTCGTGCTCGATCTGCCCGACGACGCGGCCTGGAATTCCGACACCTTCGACGGCACGGGGGCGACGTTCAAGGCCGACGCCGACGGCGACTACTCCTACCGCGGTGACACCGCCGACGACTACGCGGACGCCTTCGACGCCGAGTTCCTGGCCGACGGCCTCTCCGAGGACACAGCCTTCGCGGCCCTGGGCGGGTTCCTGCAGTTCGTCAACGACTCCGAGGATGCAGACTTCGCCTCGTCCCTGCCCGACAAGCTCGACGTTGAGGGCTTCGCGACGTACCTGGCGGTGCAGGAGCTGGTCAAGAACACCGATGACATCGATGGTCCCGGCAACAACTCCTATCTGCACTACGACCCGGACTCCGAGAAGTGGACCGTGGTCGCGTGGGACCAGAACCTGTCGTTCGGCGGGATGGGAGGCATGGGTGGTGGCCGGGGCGGTCAGGGGTTCCCCGGTGGAGGCACCATGCCCAGCGACGGCGGTGGAGGCATGCCGTCAGGAATCCCGATGCAGGACGGCGGCGCCTCGGACGGTGGCGGAGACACCCCGCCGCAGGGTGGCCCCCAGCCGCCGACCGGGACCGGCGACGGCGACGCCCCGACCGATCAGACCGGCCAGGGCGGTCCCGGGGGCGGCATGGGCGGTGGTCGCGGCGGGAACATCCTGTCCGAGCGTTTCCTGGCCGACTCCACCTTCTCGACGCTCTACGACTCGACCCTGACGTCCGTGCGGGAGGCTGTCTACACCTCCGGCGACGCGACCGATCGGCTGAACACCCTCGTCACCCTGCTCACCACGGACGCGAGCGACCTGGTCACGGAGGATGAGATCCAGTCGGACGCGGACACGATCTCGACGGTCATCTCCGGCTGACGGTCCGGCACCCGCCTCGTGCGGTTCGCCGCGGGCGGCGGGACGGCGCACCTCCCGTGCGGGCGGTGCGCGACGTCCCCGCCCGCGCACCGGCCGCCCTAGGATCGAGGGAACTGATTCGTCTGAGGAGAGAGCCATGAAGACCTTCACCCTGCCCGGCACCGACATGGTCGTGCCCAACGTCGTCCTCGGGCTGATGCGCATCCAGGACAAGACCGATGACGAGGTCCGCACGCTCGTCAGCGTCGCGCGAGACGCCGGCATCACGTTCCTCGACCACGCGGACATCTACGGCACGGACGTGCACGGCTGCGAGCGCCGCTTCGCCGAGGCCCTTCGACTCACATCGTCCGAGCGCGAGCAGTTCGTCATCCAGTCCAAGGCCGGCATCGTCAAGGACGGCCCCTATTTCGACTTCTCGTACGACCACATCGTCGAGACGGTGAACGGATCGCTCGAGGCGCTCGGCACCGATTACCTC
>DAMDHZ010000039.1:21639-28108 GCA_032101665.1 Brachybacterium sp.
CGACATCCTTCTGCTGCACCGCCCCGATGCGCTCGTCGAGCCGGAGGAGGTCGCCCGCGCGTTCGACGAGCTGTCGAGCGCCGGCAAGGTGCGTGCGTTCGGCGTCTCGAACCACACGCCCGGCCAGATCGAGCTGCTGCGCCGCTCCGTGAGCCAGCCGCTCGTCGCGAACCAGCTGCAGCTGTCGATCACGCACTCGCCGCTCATCGCCCAGGGCGTCACGGCGAACATGGAGGGACTGGACCAGTCGATCGTCCGCGACGGCGGGGTCCTGGACTACTGCCGCCTGCACGACATCACAGTGCAGGCCTGGTCGCCGTTCCAGGCCGGTCACTTCGACGGCCCGTTCCTGGGCTCCGACCGCTTCGGCGAGCTCAACGCCGAGATCGATCGCCTCGCCGAGAAGTACGCCGTTCCGGCCGAAGCGATCGCGGTCGCATGGATCACGCGCCACCCGGCGCAGATGCAGGTGGTGCTCGGCACGACCACGCCCGAGCGCGTGGCCGCCGCCGCTCTCGGCTCGGACATCCCGCTCACCCGGCCCGAGTGGTACGCGCTGTTCCGCGCCGCGGGCCACCGGGTGCCGTGATGTCGCATCCCTCGCGATCACTCGGCACGCAGAATCGCCCCGGCATCACCTGACGAGGTCGACCCTTTTGTCATCCGAGGAGCGTCACTGGGACGCACGAGAGGAACCGCATGCCTGACATCACTGCGCACCACGGTCTGTTCACGGAGACGAACCTGTACGTCGACGACACGGGTGGCTCAGGCCGCCCGGTCGTCCTGATCCACGGATGGCCGCTCTCCGGGGAGTCCTTCGCGGCGCAGACCCCCGCCCTGACCGCGGCCGGCTATCGAGTCGTCACGTACGACCGTCGCGGGTTCGGACGGAGTGACAAGACGCTGACCGGCTACACCTACGACACCCTCACCGATGATCTGCACGCTGTGCTCACGGAACTCGATCTCACGGACGTGACGCTGGTCGGCTTCTCCATGGGTGGTGGAGAAGTCGCGCGCTACTTCACGAAGTACGGAGCGGAACGTATCCACAGCGCCGTCTTCGCCTCTGCCGTCCCGCCGTACATGCTCAAGACCGGTGGCAACCCGGAGGGACCGCTCGAGAAGGCGAAGGCGGCGAAGATGACGGCTGAGCTCACCGCGAGCGAGGACAGGTTCTACGACCGGTTCACGACCGAGTTCTACTCCGTCGACGGCGTCCCGAGGGTCAGCGAGGAGCAGCGCCTCAAGGCGCTGGACATCGCCAAGCAGTCGAGCAAGGTGGCCGCCCTCGCCTGCATGACGGCGTTCGGCACGACCGACTTCCGCGACGACCTCCCCCACGTGACGGTTCCGACGCTCGTGCTCCACGGTGACGGCGACGCGACGGTCCCCTTCGAGGGATCCGGCGCACGCACCCACGATGCCATCCCGGGAAGCGAGCTGGTGATCATCAGGGACGCGCCGCATGGCGCGAACGAGAGCCACCCCGAGCAGTGGAACGACGCCCTGCTGACATTCCTCGCCCGGTAGGGATCCTGTCGTCTCTCGAGGAGGGCGGCTGACCGCCGACGCACGTCATGCGCGGGCACCGATCGCGCATGCGCGCATCTCAGCGCTCCGAGCTCTCGGGCACGGTGTCGAGGTGGAGGCTCGCTGCGCGGGTGCGTGACTCGGTGCGATGGCTGTCGGGCGCCCAGCTGGCGAGCAGGCCCAGCCGTTCCTGGCTGCTCGATCCCGGCTCGGCAGTGTAGATCAGGAGCGAGAGGCCCGGTTCAGCGGTCAGCTCCAGTCCTTCGTAGGTGAGAGTGAGGTCGCCGACGAGGTGATGATGGAAGCTCTTCGTGCCCGATCCGTGACGCCGGACATTGTGCGCGCCCCAGCGGATGCGGAACTCGTCGCTCCGGGTCGAGAGTTCGCCGATCAGGTCGTGGAGCTGTTTGTCGTGCGGGTCCCGGGCCGCTTCGGTCCTCAGGATCGCGACGGTGATGTCGGCCGCGGCGTCCCAGTCGGGGTAGAAGTCGCGGGAGCGCTCGTCGAGGAACTGGAACGTGGCGAGGTTGCCCTGGGCGGGGCCGTCGAGGACGTGGTCGTAGAATGCCGCTCCGAGCGGGTTGGTGGCGAGGACGTCCATGCGGCCGTTGCGCACGAACGCGGGGCCGGCGGTGATCGCGTCCAGCGCCCGGGTCAGGCTGTCCCGCGCAACCCATGTCCGGACCCGACGGCGGCGCACGGGTTCGGCCCCGCCGTGCGCGGCGCGGGAGAGCTCGAACAGGTACTCGCGCTCGGCGTCATCGAGCCGCAGGGCGCGGGCGATCCCGTCGAGCACCGCATCCGACACGCCTGCGAGGTTCCCTCGCTCGATCTTGGCGTAGTACTCGATGCTGATGTCGGCGAGCATCGCGACCTCGCTGCGCCGCAGGCCCGTCACGCGCCGATGGCCCGACGCGACGATCCCGACGCCCTTCGGCGTGAGATGCGCGCGGCGCGACCTGAGGAAGTCGCGCACCTCGTTCCGGTTGTCGACGTTCTGATCCATGCGGCAACGCTACGGTGCACGACCGACTCCTGGGGGGCCCTGCTGGTACACCCTTCATCAGTGACTCCCCGCGCGAGCGAGCGAGGGTGTTCCCTGGACCTGGACGAACGATCCCGACGTCACGGAGGAGCAGTCATGGCTGAGAAGACCGAGAACGAGAGCGGCGGCTGGACCGGAGGCCGCGACGCCATCGAGAACGAGAAGTAAGGAACGCCCATGGCCCAGAGCAGTTTCGACCAGATCTTCCCGCTCGGAGAGCCCAACGACGCATTCGCGCAGTACTTCATCGGCCAGAGCTATCTCGCACCGCTGAGCGACGGCAGCGTCCCGGTCAGCAACGTGTCCTTCGAGCCGGGGTGCCGCAACAACTGGCACGTCCACCACGGCACCGACGGCGCGGGCGATCAGATCCTCCTGTGCACCGCCGGATCGGGCTGGTACCAGGCCGAGGGCGAGGAGCCCGTCAGCATGGAACCCGGCACCGTCATCAGGGTTCCGGCCGGCACGAAGCACTGGCACGGCGCGAAGGCCGACACGTGGTTCTCCCACCTCGCCTTCATCACCCCCGGTGAGGGCGTCAGCAACGAGTGGCTCGGCCCGGTCACCGACGACGACTACGATGATCTTCCCCACAACGGAGGCAACGCATGAGCATCCTGAACGGGACCTACACCCTCTCCCACGGCGTCGAGATCCCCCAGCTCGGGCTCGGCACCTGGTTCATCGACGACGACAAGGCTGCCGATGCCGTCACGACGGCGATCGGGATCGGCTACCGCAACATCGACACCGCCCAGGCCTACGGCAATGAGCGCGGGGTCGGCGAGGGCGTGCGCGCGAGCGGCGTGCCGCGGTCCGATCTGTTCGTATCCACCAAGCTCGCCGCCGAGATCAAGGACCATGACCAGGCCGTGGCCGCGATCGACGAGTCGCTCGCGAAGCTCGACATCGGCTACATCGACCTCATGCTGATCCACGCCCCGCAGCCCTGGGACGACTTCCGCGGCGGGGACTACGCCGAGGGCAACGTCGCCGCGTGGACCGCGCTCGAGGAAGCGTACGAGGCGGGAAAGCTCCGGGCGATCGGCGTGTCCAATTTCCTGCAGACCGACCTCGAGAACATCCTCGCGCACGGCACGGTGGCCCCTCATGTCAATCAGGTCCTGGCGCACGCGGGCAACACGCCCAGCGAGCTCATCGACTACTGCCAGAACCAGAACATCCTGGTCGAGGCGTACTCACCCATCGCCCACGGCGAGATCCTCGGCAATCAGCAGGTTGCCGAGATCGCCCAGAAGTACGCCGTGAGCGTGCCGCAGCTGTGCATCCGCTGCACCCTGCAGCTCGGCACCGTGTCACTGCCCAAGACCGCCAACCCCGATCACCTGCGCTCCAACGCCGATGTCGACTTCGTCATCTCCGAAGCCGACATGGAGACGCTGCGAGCCCTCGACGAGAAGGACTACGGAGACTCGAGTTCGTTCCCCGTCTACAGCGGCAAGTAGACGGAACCCGCCCATCCCGGGGACGGCAGCACGACCACGCGGAGCACGAAGGAGAACCACACACCATGACGACGACGATGCGCGCACTGATCGGCGGACGCGGCCCTGAGTGGGTCCTCGAGGACGTTGACGTGCCCGAGCCCGGACCAGGCCAGGTGCTGATCCGGAACCGGGCATCCGCGACGAACAACGCCGATGTGCCGATGCTCGAGAGCGCGGACCCGACCCACGGCGGCACGGGCGAGAAGTTCACCGCGGGGTACGAGTACGCGGGCGAGATCGCCCAGGTCGGCCAGGACGCCGGCTCCTGGCAGGTCGGAGATCCGGTGATGGGCACGTTCCCGTCGGCCTTCGCCGACCACCTCGTCGCCGACCACCGCTTCGTGCTGCCACGCCCGGAGAGCCTGGCCCCGGAGGTCGCGTGCGCGCTGCCCACGGCGCTGCTGACGGAGTTCGGGGCGCTCACCGTCGCCGGCTTCGAGGCGGGCCAGACCGTGCTCATCACCGGGGCGACCACGGGGATCGGCCTGATCGGCGTGCAGATCGCGAAGACCCTGGGCGCGTCACAGGTGATCGCGGCGACCCGCAGCGCGGCCAAGCGCGAACTGCTGGCGGGGCTGGGCGCTGACACGGTGGTCGTCACCGGTGAGGAGGACCTCACGAATGCCGTGCTGGCCGCCACCGGCGACGGTGGTGTCGACGTTGTCCTCGACCACGTCGCGGGCGAGACCTTCGCCCAGTGCCTGACCGCCACCGCGGTCGACGGGCACGTGGTCAACATCGGGCGGCTCGCCGGTCCCATCACGACCATCGACCTGGACGCCCTGTCCTATCGGCACCTGACCGTGCACGGGGTCTCGTTCGGCTTCTCCCGCATGGAGGAGACCGTGTCGATCCTCGACGGCCTGCACGCCGCGGTCCTGCCCGCTGTCGGCCGCGGCGAGATCGCGCCCGTGATCGACGGGACCGTCGACGTGTCCGACGCCGATCAGGCCGTGCGCCGGCTGCGTTCGGGGGAAGCGGTCGGCAAGGTCGTCCTGACTTTCTGACGGGTCCCGCCGCCGTGCAGGCCGGGCGTATGCTCACGAGGCGAACCGGGGTCATGCCCCACCGCCCGCGCTCACAAATCAAGGGCTCTGTCACGGCCGACCGTGCAACCACGTCACTGCGTCCTGTGGTCGTCGACGGAAAAGAGCCCCTCATGCACGACATGCCCGCTGTCCTTCCGCACCGTCGGGGCATGATCCGATGACCGAGCCCCGCGTCTACGAGGCGCTCACCGCCGGACTCGTCGAGGGCGCTCGAGCGCGCGACGGGATCGCCGGCCTGGCACTGGTCGGATCCACCTCGGAAGCCGGCGCGCATCGGCGCGACGAATGGTCCGACCACGACTTCTTCGTGGTCGCGGAGAGGGGCCGCGGCTCCACGGCGCGGGCCGGTCTCGACTGGCTTCCCGATCCGCAGAGGATCGTGCTGACGGCCCGGGAGGGCGAGGTCGGGTTCGTCGTGGTCTACGACGACGGGCACGTGCTCGAGTTCGCGCTCGCAGAGCCCTCGGAGCTGACAGGGCTCCTCGCCGGCGAGGCGACCGTCGTCGTCGACGATGCCGAGGCGACCACGGCGGCCCTGATCGCCCAGGCTCGCGATCGCGCGACGGCGAGTGACCTCGTCGATCCCGAGAACGACGTACGGCTGGCGCTCGTGAAGATCCTGATAGGCGTCGGGCGGATCCGCCGCGGCGAGGTCATCAACGGTGGCCGGTTCATCCGGACCTGGGCGGTCGACCACCTGCTGCGCGCCATCCGAGGGCGGTTCGGCGGGTACTCGCCCGACGCCCGTGACCCCCTCGACCCCACGAGGCGCTTCGAGCAGGACCACCCTGAGTGGGCGGAGCAGATCACCTCCGCCCTCGACCAGGCCCCCGAGGCGGCGGCGCGCCACCTGTTCGCGCTGACCCGCGAGATCCTCGAGCCGGGATGGGCGGGTTTCCCCTCCCCCGCCGCCGACACCGTCGCGCGCCGACTCGGCTGGGAGGACGACGCCCAGCGGGAGTGAACCTGCGCCTCAGCGCGTCGAGGTCGTCCGGCGCGGCCGGCACGACCGCACGTTCTCCAGGCGCAGACTGTTGTGCACCACGAAGACCGAGGAGAGTGACATGGCGGCCGCCGCGATGAGCGGATTCAGCAGCCCCGCGGCCGCGATCGGGATCGCCGCCACGTTGTAGGCGAAGGCCCAGATCAGGTTGGTGCGAATCGTGCGGTTCGTGGCGCGGGCCAGGGTGATCGCATCCGCGATCGCGTACAGGTCGTCGCGCACCAGGATGATGTCCGCGGACTTGAGCGCGATGTCGGTGCCGGAGACGACACCGAGTCCCAGGTCCGCCGCGGCGAGCGCGGGGGCGTCGTTGATGCCGTCGCCGACC
>DAMDHZ010000040.1:0-10525 GCA_032101665.1 Brachybacterium sp.
CGATCCACCTGGACCTGTCGATCGGCCACTGGGCCGCCGACGGGCTGCTGGCCGTCTTCTTCTTCCTCGCCGGGCTCGAGCTCAAGCAGGAGTTCGTCGCGGGCGACCTGCGCGACCCGGGTAAGGCCCTGGTGCCGGTGGTCGCGGCCGCAGGTGGCGTCGCGATGCCGGCGCTCATCTTCACCGGCATCAATCTGTTCGGCCCCACCGAGGCCCTCGGCGGCTGGGCGATCCCCGCCGCCACCGACATCGCCTTCGCCGTCGCCGTCCTCGCGGTGCTCGCCAAGAATCTGCCGGCGGCGCTGCGCACCTTCCTGCTCACGCTCGCGATCGTCGACGACCTCATCGCGATCCTCATCATCGCGATCTTCTACACGTCCGATCTGCGGCTCGGCTTCCTCGCGATCGCGATCGTCCCGATCGTCGTCTACCGCCTGCTGGCCACGCGCGCGGAGTCCCTCTTCCGCATCTCCTACGGCGCCGCCTGGTATCTGCTGCTGCCGCTCGGGCTCATCACCTGGGTGCTGTTCTACAACTCCGGCATCCACGCAACGATCGCCGGCGTGGTGCTGGCCTTCATGGTCCCGGTGCGTCCGCGCTCGCGCCTGGGGGCGGACCACTCCCTCGCCGAGACGTTCGAGCACCGCTTCCGCCCGCTGTCCTCGGGGTTCGCGGTGCCCGTCTTCGCGTTCTTCAGCGCCGGGGTCGCCGTGGGCGGGATCAGCGGCCTGCTCGAGGCCTGGCAGTCCACGGTCGCGCTCGGCGTCATCGTCGGGCTCGTGCTCGGCAAGATCATCGGGATCCTGGGCTCCACGTTCCTCGTCACCCGACTGCGCCGCGCGAACCTCGACCCCGACATCCGCTGGGGGGACCTGCTGGGCGTCGCGGCCGTCGCCGGCATCGGATTCACCGTCTCGCTGCTCGTGACCGAGCTGAGCTTCGCGGTCGACGATCCGCTGCACGACCAGGCGAAGATCGGCGTGCTCACCGCGTCGGTGCTGGCCGCGGTCCTCGGTGCCGCGATCCTGGGGCCGCGCAGCCGCCGCTACGCGAAGATCGCGGCCGCCGAGCGGGTCGACGCCGACGACGACGGCGTACCCGATGCGTTCGCCCCGGACGAGGACGCACCCACCCCGACGTGATCGAATTCTGCGTCGTGGTCGCCATCATCGACGGATGACGACCCGATCGCAGACCTCGACGCGCCGACGACCGCGGTGCAGACCTACACGGCACGCTCCGGTCCCCCGACCACGGCGACGCGCACCTCAGAGGGGCACCGCGCCGACGGGCCGCCTGAACGCTCTCAGAAGGCCGGCGGCACGAAATCCTTGGGCTTGACGCACACGACGGGGCACGGCGACTCCATGATGACGCGCTGGGACGTCGAACCCAGCAGCATCTTGCCGATCGGCGTGCGCCTCCGGATCCCGAGGACGACCATGTCGATGTCGCCCGATTCGGCGGCCACCAGGATGTCGTCGGCCGGGTCGTCGCGGCGCGGCACGACGCGCAGCTCGTAGTCGATGCCGGCCTCCTCGAGGCGCTCGGTCAGGGAGCGGTCGTCGGCCACGGCCGAGGCCTTCTTCGGATCGGCGCCGCGTTCGGAGGCGAGCACGAGCACGGAGGCGCCGCGTTCCTTGGCCTCCTTGATGGTGAACTCGAAGGCCGCCTCGGCGGTGGCGCTGGGGACGTAGGCGAGCAGGATCTTCATCGGGACTCCCGGGGTGATATCGGTGGAGGGGTCGAGCTCGGGGCGCGTCAGTCGCGTCCGATGTCGTCCGGATGGCGGAAGCGGGTGCGGCGTCCGCGCACGGCCGCGTTGTAGAGGAACGTGATGACGTACAGCACGAGGCCGACGGCCAGCAGGCCACCCGCGATCACGTAGTTCTGGGTGGGCTGGGCCAGCGGCGTGACGAGCAGGAACGACGTGACTGCGCCGATGAACGGCAACGCCGTGGGCGTCCGGAAATGCCCCGGCGCACCCGGGTCCTTGCGCAGCACGAGGACCGCGATGTTGACCATGCCGAACACCGCCAGCAGGAGCAGCGCCGTGGTGCCGCCGAGGGCCGCGATCGTCTTCTCCGCGAGCACGTAGCGCACGACGAGCACGAGCACGATCGCGAGCCCGGTGGAGAACAGGACACCGGCGTACGGGGTGCGCCGGCCCTTGAGGACCCCGCTCAGGAACCCGGGCAGGACGCCCTGCTTGGCCATGCCGTACAGCAGGCGGGAGGCCATCATCATGTTGATGAGCACCGTGTTGGCCACGGCGAAGATCGAGATGAACGCGAAGATCGTGTCGATCGGGAAGTTCGGCGCGCCGTGGGCGACCACCGACAGCAGCGGGGTGGACGCCGTGGTGAGCTCGCCGATCGGGACCACGGCGACCGCGGTGACCGAGACGAGCACGTAGATGACGCCCGTGATCGACAGGCCGCCCAGCAGCATCTTCGGGAAGTTCTTGGCCGGGTCCACCGTCTCCTCGGCCATGTTGACCGAGTCCTCGAAGCCGACCATCGAGAAGAACGCCAGAGCGGTCGCCCCGATCACCGCCATGAACATGCTCTTGTCCTCGGGGGACTCGAAGATGATGACGCGCGAGAAGTCCGCATCGCCACGGCCGATGGCCAGGAATCCGATGATCAGCACGAGTGCGAGACCGGACAGCTCGATGAGGGTCAGCACCACGTTGAGCTTGACCGACTCCGAGACGCCCCGCATGTTGATCACGGCGACGAGGCACAGGAACACGAGCGCGATGCCGGTCGCCGTCTGGGTCGCGACCCCTTCACCGAGGGACTCATCGAGATGGAAGGCCTTGAGCACGTTCTCCGCGAGGAAGATCGCGCTGTTGGAGGCCGAGGTGATGCCCGAGGAGAGCACCGCGAAGGTCACCATGAACGTCAGGAAGTGGATGCCGAAGGCCTTGTGGACGTACAGCGCCGCACCCGCGGCCTGCGGGTACTTGGTGACCATCTCGACGTAGGAGAGGGCGCTGACCATCGCCACCAGGAAGGCGATGATGATCGGCAGCCAGCCGGCGCCGCCGACCTGCCCGGCGACCTGCCCGGTCAGCGCGTAGACGCCGGTGCCGAGGATGTCGCCGACGATGAACAGCAGCAGCAGCTTGGGCGTGATCGCCCGCTTGAGCTCGGGCTGGCCGTCGGGGCCGTCGCCGATCGGTCCGTCGGTGCGGAGATGACCATCGGCGGCGCCGTCGGTCGTCGAGGAAGGGTTTCCGGGAGCGTCGGTCATGGCGGGACTCCTCGCGGGGATCGGGGGTTCGGGCCGTGCTGTCGGGTGGGACGGATCGTCGGGTGCGGCGTCTCCACGGGGACGGACATGCACGGGAGGACGGCTGTCTCAGAACGGCGGCGGGTATGACCCCTGCCACTGCCGCGACCGTCGCCGCGGTGGTCGGCACCCTACTACGCCGCGGGGAGCGCGCGAGGGGGAACGGGCCGATCAGACCGATGGTGACCGAGTCGTGACCTGCGGTGTCAGCCGTCGGCGCGGTGCTTTGTGGACGACTCCGGAGCATCATCGGCGTCCCGGTCGTCGAGGGGCACGTCGCCGACGGGCGTCAGCCGAGCGGCGCGGCTGCCGCTCTCGCGCGGCGTGAGCACCCAGGCGCGCGCGGCATCGGAGGTGATGGCCATGACCCCGAGCACCGAGATGCCGGCGGCGGCGAGCGCACCGTGCTCCCCGCCCGGGACGTCGAGCAGGGCCGTCGCGCTCGCGAGACGCACGAGCGCGTCGGCCGTCAGCAGCGCCATCAGCAGCACGCGCGCCCAACGGCTGCGGCGCAGCACGCCGATCACGAGGGCGAGGCCCAGCAGGCCCACGACGGTGGCCTGCCACAGGGCCGTCGGATCGGACACGAGCACGACGGCCTCGGAGAGGATCGGGCCGAGCTCGTAGCCGACGACCTGTGCGATCCACTGGCCGGCCACGAGCAGCACCTGCACGACCGCCACGAGCGCGACGAGCGCGACGGTGGGCGGCGGGAGATGGTGGACGCTCGCGTTGTCCACGGCGTCCTGGACGTCGTGGAGCACCTGGTGGAACTGGCCGGCGAGCTCGGACCGGTACGCACCGGCGGCATGCGCCCGGCGGCCGCCGTCGGAGGCGGGGCGGGAGACGCTGCGCAGCTGGTTGACGGCGCCGCGGTGCTCGAGGGCCCGCGAGCGGAGCACCGAGGTGCCGGTGGGACGGTGCCGCGCGAGCATCACCGCCGTGGAGCCGTCGGAGCGCTCGCGAGCGCCGCGCAGATCGATCACGGGGAGGTCGCCGTCGGTGCGCAGCCGGTCGCCCTGCCCGTTGCGGTGGTGATAGGCGGTCGAGAAGTCCTCGATCACGCTCACGAGGATCTGCGGGTCCGCATAACGCAGGGTGTCGACGAGGTAGTCCCGCTCGAGGTCGATCTGCTCGTCGATGCGGTGGGTGATCTGGAGGGTGAACATCGAGAAGCCGACGGCGCGGTCGAAGGTGCCCGCGGCGAGCCAGTCCACCCGTTCGCCGCCCGGCAGCACGAAGTCCGGGGGCATCCGCCAGAAGCGCACGTGATGACGCTGCGCGGTGGTGCCGCCCACCTCCTGCTGGTAGGCGAAGTCGTGGCGACGCCCCATGAGATACAGGTCGGACATCGGCGCCGTCTCGTAGGAGCGGCGCAGCACCGAGGCGACCACCATGCGCCAGGCCGAGCCGAGCGTGCGCTCGTCGGCGAGCACCCAGCCCGCGCGGCGCATCGCGACGTGCAGATCGGTCTCCTCGCCGTCGAGCGCGACGTTCACCGGGTCCGAGAGCACGCCCACGGAGGTGCGGGTGCGACCGATGAAGTAGTCGGGAAGGTACAGCACCGTCAGCAGCTGATGCAGACGCGGGAGAGCGATGTAGGTCAGCAGCACCCAGAAGGCGACGAGATACAGCAGCCGCACGAGCGAGAGGGAGACGCCCTCGCGGAGGTAGAGGCCCACGAGCCACAGCGACAGCACGAGCCCGACCACGACGAAGACGGCATCGAACAACGCCGGCAGGCCCAGGCGCAGCGGGCCCCGTTCCGGGCGTGGCGGGTGCTCGTACACCGGTGCGCTCGTCGGCACGGGCCGGGAGAGCGGCGTCAGCCGGGGCGAGCGGTCCACGCGCCGATGCTATCGGGGACCGCCTGCCGACGCCGAACCGTTCTCAGGCCGTGCCCGCGCCCAGCGGCCAGGTGGTTCAGAACGTCTCGGACGACGCCTTGGAGACGGTGAAGCCGTGGCCGGTGCGCTGGTTCCAGCAGGTCATGCCGCTCGACTCCGAGCGGCAGGCGACCTCGCCGTTCGCGGCCGAGGAGCCATAGGGCAGCTCGGTCCCGCTCCCCGATCCCGGGGTCCCGTACGAGCTGCCGCAGTCGACGGTCGGGCGGTCGCCGGCGACGGCGATCGAGAACGGCGACGAGGTGTCGGTGCAGTTGCCCGAGGGCGGGAAGGACCAGGTGCCGATCGAGCAGCCGACCGAGTCGTCGCCCAGCTCGCACGTGATGTTGCCCGTGGGCGAGTGCACGGAGGTGAGGTCCTGGGCGTCGTCGGGCGCCGGCGAGACGAGCGACGCGGACGTCGAGGCCGAGGGCGACTCGCTCTCCGAGGGCGACTCGGTGGGGCTCTCGGACGCCGAGGCGGTCGTCGTCGCGGCAGGACCGCCTTCGCCGCCGCCACGCACCAAGTACGCGCCGATCCCGATCACGACCACCAGCACGATCGCGAGGGCCAGGCAGCCCAGGGCCGCCCACAGCAGGGTGCGCTTGCCCGCGCCGCCGCCGGGCTGCGAGGACCGGTCCGCTCCCCCGGCCGGCGGCTGCGGCGGGGACCCGTAGGCCGTCGGGGAGGCATGACCGGCGGGAGAGGCCGCCCCGGCGGTGTACACGGCAGGGCGGACCGCGGAGGCGGAGGACTCGGGGCTGCCATGGACGGCCGGGGAGACGAACGGGTCGGGGCTCGGTGACGGGTCCGCCGAGTGCTCGGCCGGGGCCGGCGAGATCGCGTCGAGGTATCCGCTCACGCGTGGCAGTGAGGGGCGCTCGTCGGGCTCACGGCTCGGGGACGCGGCGGGGGCGGCGCTCTCGCGCGAGGACTCCCCCGAGAGCGGGACGACGTGCTCGGCGATGGCCGTCGCGGTCGTGGGCTCGTCGTCCACTGCGCTCATCGCCTGCGTGGCCTCGGCGTCGACCGGGTCGACGGGCTCGGTCTCCGGCTCGGCCTCACCGACGGGCTCGGCCTGCATGGACCCTGCGCCGTCGCTCGGAGGTTGGTCACCGTCGTCGCGGTCCGTGCCGAGCCCCCAGGCGTCGCCGCCGGCATGGGCCTGCTCCGCGACCGCGGCCGGATCGGCAGAGGCCGCCTGGTCGCCCTGCTGCGCGGCCCGGTACAGCTCGGCCGCCGATCGGTTCGAGGCGAGGATCCACTCGCGCGTGCGACCGGGGCACGACGGGTTCACCGCGACGAGCGACTGCAGCTCCGGGAAGGTCTCGGCGATCTCCGTCAGACGTTCGGGCGACGTCGAGTCATCGAGAGCCTCGGAGGCTTCAGGGGGCAGGGCCATGTGGATCGCTCCAGACGGTGCACTCGGGTGTCGGCTGTCGCCGGTGGGCTTCGCGGCATGCTAGTCCACCGCTCGTCATGGCCGGATCCCGTTCCTCGCAAGGAACGGTCAAGGGCGTGGGGCCGGTCGTGCGAACGGGACGGTGAGGACCTCGCGGATGCCGGTGTGGGTCAGGAGCATCACGAGGCGGTCCAGCTCGCTGCCAGCTCCCGGCCCCGGACCGGAGTCGTCGGTGAGCAAAGGCTACAGGCGCTGCGGGGTCGGCGGACTGCTCGGCGGGCTGCGGCCGTGCAGGTCCCCCAGGTGCGTACGTCCTGAGGCTTGACAGGGGAGCAAACCGGTTTGATACTCGGTGTCGAACCGGTTTGCGTCCGGTGGAGCGGAGGGACAGGAGGCACTCATGGCAGTCACACGAACCACGATCGGCGACGTGGCACGCGCCGCGGGCGTCTCCAAGGGGACGGTCTCGCTCGCCTACTCGGGCAAGCGCCCCGTCTCCGAGGACACGCGCCGTCGGGTGTTCGCCGCTGCCGAGGCCCTGCACTGGACGGCGAGCCCGAGCGCCCGAGCCTTGGCGACTGCACGCACGGACACCATCGGCCTGGTCATCGCCCGCCCGCCGGACATCCTCGCCACCGACGACTTCTTCGCCCGTTTCATCGCCGGCTGCGAGGCGGTGCTCTCGCAGAAGGAGATCGGCCTGCTCTTGAACATCGCCGCCACACCGGAGGCCGAGACCGCGATGTACGAGCGCTTCGCCGCCGGGCGGGCCGATGGCGTCATCCTCCTGGACGTCCGTGGTGTCGATCGCCGTCTCGACCTCGTGCGCGAGCTCGAATTACCGGCCGTCATCCTGACGGCAGCCAAGCCGGACCCCGAGAGCTCCCACGGCGTCTCCGCGGTGTACACCGACGACGCCGATGCGATCGCCGAGCTCGTCGACCTTCTGGTTCAGGCCGGTCATCGGCGGATCGCACACGTGGCGGGCCCCCTGCACTACGTCCATGGCGAGTCCCGGCGCAGCGCTTTCGTGCGCACCCTCACCGGTCACGGCCTGGATGCCACCCTGATCGAGGAGGCCGACTTCAGCGCCGCCGCGGGTCGCGATGCAACGGCGCGGCTGCTCGATGGGCCACAGCCTCCCACCGCGATCATCTACGCGAACGACGTCATGGCGATCGCGGGATTGTCCCTCGCCCGCAGCCGAGGGATCCGCGTTCCTGAGCAGCTCTCGATCACAGGGTTCGACGACGACGTCCTGTCCGCTCACCTCTCCCCCGGGCTGACCACCGTCGCAACCGGTGCGGACGTCCGCGGCGAAGCAGCCGCCCATGCCCTCATCGAGATGATCGAGGGAGGTCGGCCTCGCACGGTCCACGTCGACTGCACGCGTGTCATCCGTCGTGGCAGCACCGCCCCTCCGCCGTCGTGACACGTCCGTCGACGGCGAGCCACCCGGCCCCATCGACGCGAGTCCCTGTCAGTCCCGCCCGCAGAGAAGCCCCGCGAACTGAACACCGTACCGCCAGCACAATTGAGGAGTCTCCATGAGTCTGTCCCGCCGCGCCTTTGCCGCCGCCGCCGTCACCACGCCTCTCGTCCTTGCCGCCTCCGCCTGCTCCGGCAGTGGAGGCGACGCCGAGGAGGCCCGCTCGGCGACCGGCCCCATCAAGATCTGGCTCTCCAACAACGAGCAGGAGGTCGCCTGGGGGAAGAAGGTGGTCGAGGCCTGGAACAAGGACCATCCCGACGAGGAGGTCACTGCCCAGGAGATTCCCGCCGGCAAGAGCTCCGAAGAGGCCATCACCGCCGCCATCACGGCGGGAACCGCCCCTGATCTGGTCTTCAACATCTCGACTGCCGCGGCTCCCGCGTGGGTGAAGCAGGGAGGGCTCGTCGAGCTGACGTCTTTCGAGGACGGCAAGGACTACATCGAGGAGCGCTCCGGCGCCGACGTCGCCGGGGGCTACGCGGATGCGGACGGCAAGTACTACCTCCTGCCGTGGAAATCGAATCCCGTGATGATCATGTACAACAAGGACCTGTTCACCAAAGCCGGTCTCGACGCGGAGAATCCGGGGATGAACACTTTCGACGCCTTCCACGAGGGAGCGAAGAAGATCGTGGAGAGCAAGGCCGCGCAGGCGGCGATCTGGCCGGCGCCGACCAGCGAATTCTTCCAGTCGTGGTTCGACTTCTATCCGCTGTACATCGCCCAGACCGACGGGACCCAACTGGTCGAAGACGGCAAGTCCACTTTCGTGAGCGACGATGGCACAGCCGTCGCGGAGTTCTGGGCGGCGCTCTACGCGGAAGGGCTCGCCCCGAAGGAGGCTGCGACCGACGATGCCATGGCCTCCGGTGCCAGCGCCATGCAGATCGCCGGACCGTGGGCGATCCCCTCGTACAAGGACTCCTTCCCCGTGGGGTTCATGCCGGTGCCCACGGCCGCGGGCTCGTCCGTGGACTCCGTCAAGACCTTCGCGGATTCCAAGAACGTCTCGATGTTCACGACGTCGAAGAACCAGAAGACAGCCTGGGAGTTCCTCAAGTTCGCCACCTCGGAGGACAACGACGGCGACTTCTTGGCGGAGACCGGTCAGATGCCGATCCGCACGGATCTCGCGGACACCTACGCAGAGTACTTCCAGGAAAACCCCCAATACGAGCAATTCGCGTCTCTCGCCGCACGCACGGTCGACGTCCCCAACGTGCCCAATTCCGTCGAGGTGTGGCAGAAGTTCCGCGATGAGTACTCCGACGCAGTGATCTTCGCGAAGACCGACGTGCCCTCCGCGCTGCAGACCGCCGCGGACGAGATCGACAAGCTCGTCCAGGGCTGATGACGGTGTCCGCCACGTCAGCTTCGGCCCGGACCGTCGGTCCGGGCCGACCACGCACCCGTCTGCCTCTGGGCGGGTTCCTGGGCGCGCACCCCGTCGGCATCCTGCTCGTCCTGCCCTACGTGCTGTTCCTCGCGGCGGTCATGGCCTGGCCTCTGATCCAGGCCGTGTGGATCTCCTTCCACGACTACTTCTTCACGGCACCGACCGCCGTCGTCGAGCATCCTTTCGTCGGCCTCGACAACTATGTGGCTGCGCTGGCCGACCCCCAGGTCCGCCAGTCGTTCGTCAACATCGGCGTCTTTCTGGTGATCAACATCCCGCTGACCGTGATCGGGTCGATGGTGCTGGCCTCTGCACTGAACCGGGTGATCCGCTGGGCTTCCCTGTTCCGGGTCGCCTTCTACGTCCCGTACGTCACCGCGAGCGTGTCGCTGATCGGCGTGTGGATGCTTCTGTTCGCCCAGGGAGGACTTGTCAACGCGCTGCTCGGGCCCCTAGCGCCCGATCCTTCGTGGCTGGTCAACAGCACGCTGGCGATGCCGTCGATCGCGCTGTACGTGACCTGGAAGCAGCTCGGCTTCTACATCCTGCTGTACCTCGCAGCCCTCCAGAACATCCCGCAGGAGCTGTATGAGTCCGCAGCGACCGACGGTGCCGGAGTTCTGCAGCGCTTCCGGCACGTGACCGTACCCGGCGTCCGGCAGTCCACCATGCTCGTGCTGATCCTCGCCATCATCACCGGCGCGAACCTGTTCACGGAGCCGTACCTGCTGACAGCCGGAGGCGGCCCCGGAGGAGCCTCCTCGACGCCAGTCCTGTTGATCTACCAGAAGGGCATCCAGCAGACGAATCCAGACGTCGCCTCGGCGATCGGCGTGCTCCTGGTCATCGGCGTCGGACTGCTCTCGCTGCTGTCCAGTCGTGTCGGACGGGAGGATTGACATGGCCGTATCCGCCGACAGCAGCCGCACCACGATCACGGGCGACACCGCCGCGGCTACCCCGAATCGCGTGCGGCGGCGACCTCGCTCCGAGCGCACCCCGTTGGCCCTCTACATCGTGCTCGGCATCGCCGCTCTGGCCTTCATCTTCCCCTT
>DAMDHZ010000040.1:10535-27940 GCA_032101665.1 Brachybacterium sp.
CTTCTACTTCATGGTCATCGGTGCGTTCCAGGAAAGCCCCACTTCCCGCCCGGAGGACCTCTTCCCGCTCGGCGGATGGACGACCTCGAACTTCGCCTCGATCAACTCCCGCATCGACCTGCTCGGTTCGCTCGCGAACTCGCTCATCTTCACAGCCGGAGTCCTCGCGGGCACCCTGACCTTCGGTCTCGCCGCTGGGTACGCGCTCTCGCGACTGCAATGGCGGGGACGCGGCGCCATCTTCGCGATCATGCTGGGGGTCCAGGCCATCCCATTCCAACTGCTCATGATCCCCCTGTACGTCCAGGTCACCCGGTTCTACGGCCTCGGCGACAGCTATCTGGGCATGATCCTGCCGTTCCTGATCAACACCACCGCGGTGTTCATCTTCCGACAGTTCTTCCTCTCACTCCCGGAGTCCCTGTTCGAGGCGGCGCGGTTGGATGGCGCGTCGGAGCTGCGGATCCTGATCTCCATCGCCGTGCCGCTGGTGAAACCAGCCTTGGCGACGGTCGCTCTCGTGACGTTCATCGGTCCCTGGAACGAGTTCCTGTGGCCTTTCCTCATCACGAAGGACACCGGCATGCAACCCCTCGCAGTAGCGCTCGCCAACTACATCTCCAACGTCTCTCGAACGGCGGCAAACCCGAACGGTGCCATCCTGGCCGGGGCAGCAACGCTCGCCTTTCCGGTGATCGTCCTGTTCTGTCTTTTCCAGCGATACTTCCGAGCTTCGGACATCGGTGCCGGCGTGAAGGGCTGAGCCGCCCGTCGCGGCGAATGCCAGCCCCATCCCCGTACATCCGTTCCATCGTCCTCACCCCCACCAGGAGCCCCCATGACGACGGTCTCGCTTTTCGGCGATGCCCGCTTCCCCCTCGGTCCCTTCGTCCCCTACCCTCACAACCCGATCCTCAGGCCGAGAGGGAACTCCTGGGAGTCGGCAAACCTGTACAACCCAGCCGCGCTTGTCGTCGACGACCGGGTGGTGCTTCTCTACCGTGCTCACGCGGACGACATCGTCTCCCACATCGGTCTCGCCAGCAGCCACGACGGGTACACCTTCACGAGAGAGGACAGCCCGATCCTCTCTCCCGAGCACGACTACGAACGGTATGGCTGCGAAGACCCCCGTGTCGCGTTCATCGATGGGACGTACTACCTCACCTATACCGGGTGGGACCGCAGAGCGGCGCAGCTGTGCCTGGCCACCTCCCCTGACCTTCGCACCTGGACGAAGCACGGGCCCATCTTCGAAGATTTCGACACCTTCCGCACCGTCGACCCGCGTGGGCACACCTGGTCCAAGGCAGGCGTGATCGTCCCGCAGCAGATCGATGGCCGATGGTGGATGTACTTCGGTGAGGGTGCGATCTATTGGGCGACCAGCGAAGACCTCATCCACTGGACGCCGGGCACGAGCGACGAGGAACCGATGTACTCGCCCACGCCCGCTTCGTTCGACGCGGATCTGGTCGAGATCGGCACCTCACCGGTCCTGACGGACACCGGTTTGCTTGTGATGCTCGTGAACGGCGCCACCCGCGAGGTTCACGAGGACGGCACCGTGGAGGTCGACTATCGCTGCGGGCAGATCGCCATCGATCCCGGGGAGCCGACCACGGTCCTGGCACGCCTCCAGCGGCCCTGGCTGCAGCCCCAAACCTTCGAAGACACCCACGGACTCGTCTCCAATGTGACGTTCGTCGAGGGGCTCGTGAAGTTCAGGGACACGTGGTTCGCGTACTACGGGCAGAGCGACACCACGCTCGCCGTGGCGACATGCGGGGCCGGGGCACGATACGGGGCGGGAACTGCGTTGACGGCCGATGCATGAGGACGCGTTCAGGACTTCACGTCGGCGTACGGTGACGCGAGCCCACAATCAGAGGGACGGTTGCCATGACCACGGCGCAGCCGTGCGAGACCCCGATGTGCCGGCACGCTTCGCTCCGCTCTGGTGAACGCGGGTCGCCTGCCTGGACGTGCCCGCTGGGGGCAGAACTACAGTGGAGACGACGGCTCCGGAGCGCCGGAGCCACCCGACCATACGAAGGAGTCACACATGACCACCGTTCCCACGATCAGTTTCCACGACGGCCACACCATCCCGCAGCTCGGCTACGGCGTGTGGCAGGTCGAGAACGACGTCGCGGCCGATGTCGTCGAACAGGCCCTGCACGCCGGCTACCGCCACATCGACACCGCTGCCGGCTACGGCAACGAGGACGGCGTGGGCCGCGGGATCCGCGCCTCCGGAATCCCGCGTGAGGACGTCTTCATCACGACCAAGCTCCAGAACGGGGACCAGGGTTACGAGTCCGCTCTCGCAGCTCTCGATGCCTCGCTCGAGAAGCTCGGCACGGACTACGTCGACCTCTATCTGATCCACTGGGCCAGCCCGCAGCGCGGCACCTACCTCGACTCGTGGAAGGCCTTCGTCGAGCTGCAGAAGCAGGGCAAGGCCAAGTCGATCGGCGTCTCCAACTTCCCGGCCGAGCAGCTCGAGGAGATCATCGAGGCCACGGGCGTAGTGCCCGTGATCCACCAGATCGAGCTGCATCCGTACTTCCAGCAGGGCGAGCTGCGAGCGGTCGACGCCAAGCACGAGATCGTCACCGAGTCCTGGTCGCCGCTGGGGCAGGGTGGCGGCGAGCTCGAGGATCCGGTCATCACCGAGATCGCCGAGAAGCACGGTGTCGAGGCCGGCCAGGTGATCATCGCCTGGCACCTCGCCAACGGCCTCGTCGTGATTCCCAAGTCCGAGACGCCGTCGCGCATCGTCTCCAACTTCCGCTCGGCGGACCTCGAGCTGTCGACGGACGAGATCGAGCGCATCAACGGTCTCGACCGGTTCCCCGAGGGCCGTCAGGGCGCTGATCCCGCCAACCCCGGGTTCTGAGCCGGCCGCGACCCGCGGCGTTCGTGGCGTCTCGGCCCGGGCCGGGCCCCTGCAGCAACAGGCCGCCGTCGACCGGCAGCACCACGCCCGTGATCCACACGGCCTCATCCGAGGCCAGGAACGCGACGGCCGCCGCCACGTCGGCGGGCTCGCCCACTCGACCCAGCGGGTAGAGCGGGGCGAGGCTGTCGGCTCCGCCCTCGACACCGTCCCACACCCGTGTGCGGACGGTGCCGGGGGCGACGGCGTTGGCGCGGATGCCGTCGTCGGCGACGTGCGCCGCCAGGTTCTGGGTGAACGCGATGAGGCCGGACTTGGCGGCCGCGTAGGGCTCGCCGCCGATCACGACCAGCGCGTTGACCGAGCTGATCGTGACGATCGCGGCGCGGTCGCTACGGCGCAGGAGAGGCAGTGCGGCGCGGACGGTACGCACCGGTCCCATGAGGTTCAGGTCGAGCAGACGCTCCCAGGTGTCATCCCCCGTCTCCGCCGGGCCCGCGTGATCGACATTGCCGCCGGCCACGTGCGCGAGTACGTCGAGCCGCCCAAAACGCTCGGCGATCTGCGTGAACGCCTCGTCGATGCCGCGCGCATCGGTGACGTCCAGACGGAGCGCCATGTGGTCCGCCTCGCCGAGCCGCACGAGGGATGCCGCCCGGGCGGCCGCCGTCTCGACATCGAGGTCGGCGACGATGACGCTCGCTCCTTCGGCGGCGAGCCGGTCGGCCGTCGCGGCGCCGATCCCGTGGGCGGCGCCGACCACGAGGACGACGGCGCCGTCGAACCGGAGCACGGAGGGGTCGGGGCGCACGGACGGGGCCGGAAAGGGCTCGCGCGGCGCGCGCCTCGGGCCGTCCTTCGGCTGCGGGTCGACGGGTGTCATGGGCACACGGTCTCATGCCCGCGATCCGGGGCATGACGGAACCTGCGGATTCTCAGCGCGTGTGCGCGTACAGGTCCCGCAGCAGCGCGACCTCGGACAGGTGATGGATGAGCTCGCGGTGGATGTGCGCCACGAGATCGGCCCGCGGCAGCTCCGCGTAGGGGCCCTCCGCCTCCCCGACGGGCTGGGCGAGATCATCGTCGGACCATCCCCGGATGCCTTCGATCCAGCGCCCGTACTCGGCGTCGAGCTGAGCGAGCGCGTCCTCGGCCGTCGCTGCGTAGTCCCAGGTCATGTAGTCCGCGTCAGGGCCGCCGAAGTGGGAGTGGTTGCGCATGGCGAGGACGCCGACGATGACGTGCCCCAGGCGCCAGGCGATCGTCGTGAACGGTGCCGGCTCCGGCTCGGGATGGACGAAGTCGATGACCAGGTCACCGGAGCCTCCCTGGATCCATCCCTCGGGGAGGTCGTCCCGGCGGGGATGCACGGTCCAGATGTCGTGGTCGGTCGTGGGATCGAACAGATACTCCTCATCGGTCAGCCCGTCGAGGCGGGGACGGATCTGCTGCGTCCAGTGAAAGGCGATCTGCTCGCCGAGGATGCAGCCGATCGAGAGGTCGTTCGCGGCAGGGGTGCGGTCGGTCGTGCTGTCGTTGCTTGTCATGACGGAACTCCTGGCGCTGGATGGCGGGTTTGTGGAGCGGTCGGGTCGACGGATGCTCAGCTCCAGTCGGCGGGAGGCCATGGCTCGCCGTCGGCGAGCGCGTTGAGCTCGTAGGCGCGCTTGCCGTCGATGCTCTCTCGGAGGAGATCGGCGTGCCCGCAGTGACGGGCCACCTCCTCGATGCAGTGCGCGGCCACCCAGCGGGCGGGCCAGGTCTCGAGGTCGTGGGGGAACCAGGGAGCGTCCGGGATGGGGATGCGGCGGTCGAGATCGGCGCCCCGCACCACGGCCTCGACCCGGTCGGCTGCCTCTCGCAGCTCGGCGATGAGGGAGTCGGCGGTGTCGTGCTCACGCACGCCTGCCGGGTCGCATCCACCCGCGGCGAGGTCGGCCGGGTCGGTCATCCCGTCGGGCGTGGCGTCCGGGTCGAGGGAGGCGACGAGACCGCCGCGCAGGATGAGCGAGACGTGGCGGGCGAGGACCGCGAGGTTCATCCCGCTCGCGGTCGGGATGAACCGGATCTGCTCGTCACTCAGACCCTGGAGCGTGGTCGCGAGCTGGCGGATCTGTTGGGACGCGAACGTCGCGAGCATGTCGTTCTCATCGGTCACGGTCGGGGTCAGGAAGGGCATCGGGTTCTCCTGTCTGTGGGCGGCTGCCGAGTGGTGAGCTGGGGCGCCGTTCCGGTGTGATGGCGTCCGGACGATCCGCCGTCCGGGCGGCCAGGACCACTCTGCTCGCCATCGCGGACAGTTATTGTCCGCAGTCTCGGGCAGACTTCCTCCATGACTGACGTGACGTCGAGGACCTTCCATCTGCTCTCGCTGCTGCAGTCACGGGCCATCTGGTCCGGGGTGGAGCTCGCCGAGGAGCTCGGGGTGACCGCTCGCTCCGTGCGGCGGGACATCGATCGGCTGCGACGGATGGGCTATCCCGTGCACGCGTCGACCGGGCACGGCGGTGGGTACCAGCTGGGCGCCGGCCGCGCGCTGCCTCCCCTGCTGCTCGAGCGCGACGAGGCAGTGGCGGTATCCGTCGGCCTGCGGCTCGCCGCCGCCTCGGGCATCGACGGACTCGGCGAGCATGCGCTGCGGGCCCTCACTGCCCTCGACCAGGTTCTCCCGCCGACGGTCGGCGCCGAGGTCGGGGTGCTGACGGGAGTGCTCGATGTCATCACCTCGCGTCCGTCCTCGGTCGCCCCACCGACCCTGGTCACGGTGGCGCGTGCTGCCCGCGACGGCGTGCAGCTGCGCATCGAGTACGAGCGACGGGACGGGGAGCGCTCCGCCCGGCGGCTCGAGCCGTACCGCGTGCTCTCGGTCGACGGACGCTGGTACCTGTTCGCGTGGGACCTCGACCGGGAGGACTGGCGCACCTTCCGGCTGGACCGGATCCTCGAGGCACGTGCCACCACGTTCCGCTTCACCGCGCGAGCGCTTCCCGATGTCGAGAGCTACGTACGCGAGTCGATCACCGTGGCGCCGTACGCCACGGCGATCACCGTGCGGATCCTGCGCCCGCACGCCGACGTGACCCCGCACATCCCGGCGACGGCCGGCACCCTCACGCCTGACGGCGACGACGCCTGCATCCTGCGCGTCGGCGGGAACGATCCGCGGTGGGTGGTCCTGCATCTCGCGCATCTCGGCATGCCGATCGAGCTGCTCGATCCTCCTGAGCTGCGCGAGGTGATCGCCCATCTCGGGGAGTGGTTCGACCAGGCTCGCGAGCCCGACGACGGGGTGCACGGTCTCAGGGCGCGGACACGCGATCGCTGAGCGGTCCGAAGCGCGGTGTTGCGCTGAGGGACGTGCGCACGGGGCGGGGCCGCTTCGGGTGCTTCACGCGCTCGCAGCTGCCCCTACGGGCCACCCATGAAAGAGATCCAGATCACATTAAAGGCCCTGCTTGGCCTTCTCTAATTCGACAAAATACCTGTTTTCGGGCATCGCAGAATACGGGGCATGGCATTTGGTATTGAAAAGGTAAATTCCCTATCTAGGTCTTGTAGCCAGGCTCCGCGGTGGCGCAGGATGCGTCTCAGAAAGAGTGTTTCACGCCATCCCGGAAAGAGGAATCGCCATGTCGATGCACACCGAAGAACAGCTCGAGTTCACCCCCCGCACCGTCGCGGCCTCCCCCCGCCGGCGCCGCGTCGTCGGACGCGTCCTGGCCACGAGCGTTGCGGCCGCTGCCCTCGCCGTCGGTGCCGCCGTGCCAGCCAGCGCCGCCGTCGCGAACGCGCCCCAGGCGGTGGCGCAGGTCTCCAGTGTGTTGCTTGGCGGTTCCGGGTCCGAGAGTGGCTCCACGTCGAGTCTGCCCACCGGGGCCGCGTCCCTCTCCGGCAAGCCCTGGCAGTGCTTCTTGTTCCCCACCATGAAGAGCTGCAGGTGAGAGGCGGCGTCTTCTCGACGCCGAGCGCAGCATCATCCACGCGAGAGAAGATTCGTGGCCGAGCGCATCCAGCGCTCGGTCACGAACCTTGCTCGCATCACTGCAGGCCGGTTCCCCCGAGAAGCCGGATGAAGTAGTTGGCTGAATGAAGTAGTCTGAGTGCTGCCCCACGAAGTCGACACCACTTCCTCATCGATGTCGCCTGACGGATATCAGCGCAAAGTCCGGTGCTTATTGGCGTCGGACGAACTTAGGCGGAGGCCATCTCGGTGCAGGCTGTGAGTGCGGATCGCGATTCTCGCCATTCCACGCGATCAAGGCAACGAAAGCGGGGCACCCCGTCGCCTTCTCGCCTGGCGCCCACACCGGAAGGGGCCTTGACAGGGCCCTCCCGCGGATTCAATGCCGTACGGGCCGTGCTCACAATCGCCGCCCTCGCGTTCGATCTCTTGGTGTGGGGGGGCCAGACTCACTCGTGGGCTGGCGATGACCTTCCTTTCCCCCTCATGCTCGTGGCGATCCTCGCCGTCTACGCCGGCATCGCCTTTGTCAAGTCACCCGTTCCCGGGTTCATAGCGATGATCGCTCTCGGGACTACCGGGTTCGGAATGGACCTCTATGCAGGCCTGGGAGGCCTGATCGTCTCAATTTTCCTCGTGTCGTATCGCCTTGAGCGACGCGGAGCGATCCTCGCTCTTCTCGCGACGCTCTTCCCCGTCGCCAATCATGCACTCGTGGCGGTCCGCTACATGGACGAGGGCGGCCTCACTTATGCCTTCAGCACGGCCGGCGTTTGGTTCCTTGCTTTTCTCTTTGCTTGGGGCGTCGGTCGCTTCCTCGCCCACAACGAGCGCCGTCTCGCCGCCGAGCGGCGATGGGCCGTGCAAGCGCGGGACGAGGCGCTGGCCGCCGAGCGTCTGCGCATCAGCCGCGACCTGCACGACTCCGTCGCGCATTCGCTGACGGGCATCGTGCTCCAGACCGCGGGTCTACAGGCGGGGCTGCGGCGCTCCACCTTGAGTCGTGAGCAGTTGAACCAGGCTCTGGCCAACATCCAGGACGCCTCCGAGCAGAGCGTGCGGGAGATGCATCGGCTCGTCGGCCTGCTCCGCGAAGATCAGGCGCATGACGGCGGCGTGGACGGCATCGAGGAGATCCCCCGCCTGGTCGAGTCGTCGCGTGCGAGCGGCTACGACGTCGTGACGCGGACCGTGGGCGAGCCGGTGCCGATCGATCCGAGCATCGCGCGCGCGGCATACCGTGTCGTGCAGGAGGGCCTGTCCAACGCGATGCGCCATGGTCGGCCTGGGGCGCGTGCCGACGTCACCGTGGAGTGGACCCCACAGTCTCTGGTGGTCTCGGTCCGCAACGGAGCGGGTCTCGAGGTGGACGTCACCGAAGAGGGCGACGGCATCTCACTCCCGCGCGGAGGGTTCGGTCTCATCGGCCTGCGGGAACGGATCGCCGTGCTCGGCGGGACGCTCAAGGCCGGACCGCAGGGCGACAGCTATCTGCTCCGTGCCACCATGCCTCTCGACGGCGCGACTGCCCCGTCCGTCATCCCCCCATCGAAGGAGCAGAAGTGACGCGCGTCTACATCGTTGACGACCAGCCCATGGTGAGAGCCGGCATCTCGATGCTCCTCGCGGGAGAGGACGACCTCGAGGTGCTCGGCGAGGCAGGATCCGCCGACGACGCGATCGCGGAGATCCGCCGGCTCCGTCCCGACGTGGTCCTCATGGACGTCCGCATGCCCGGAACCGACGGCGTGAGCGCCACTCGGGAGCTCGTCTCCGACGTCGGGGCGAGCCCGGACCAGATCATTCGGGTGCTCATCATGACGACCTTCGACGATGAGGACGTCGTGGTCCGTGCGCTCCAGGCCGGCGCGAGCGGCTACCTGCTCAAGCACGCCTCGCCCACCGAGATCGCCGATGCCGTCCGCCGGGTCGCAGCCGGTGACACGTGGCTCGACGCGCGCGCCGCGGCGCGGATCGTGGAACGCCTGCGTCCGCGGACCGCCGTGAGCCGTGACATCGCCGCTCTCCTCACCCCGCGCGAGCAGGACGTGCTGCGCATGGTGGCGGCGGGCCTCACCAATCAGGAGATCCGCAACCGGCTCAACCTGAGCGAGGCCACGGTCAAGACGCACGTCGCCCGGATCCTGCTCAAGACGGGCTCGCGCGACCGGGCCGGTGCGGTGGCCCTCGCGTACCGCAGCGGTTTCGCCCAACCTGACGATCCCGTCCCCGGCGCCGAGTGAACGACACGCCGTGCGACCACCCAATCAGGCGGCGTGGTCGCTCTCGGCGCACCGATGCATCGTCCCGACGGGGTATCTGACACCTCGCATCATCCCGATGGGGTACCCCGATACCGTCACCGGTTGATCCGCCGGCGTCGGCGACGAGGGAGAATAGCAGAGCCTGAAGAACGTCCGTCAGGGAAGGGGCCGCACCGTCCCCACCCCGACACGAAGACCCGGATCCCCGGGCTTCGCGCTCCCGGCAGCAGGGGGTTCTCCGCATCGCGGAGAAGTACTGCCGGGTCACGGTGCATGACGCAATCCCCGCGTCTCCCGGGTCGCCCGGGACTGCGGGGATGCGTGCGGTCGGGACTTGTCCCGACGGCGAGTCCGGGGCCGGGGGGCCCTGGACCCGCGGTCGGTTCCGGGGGGAGCCGACCGCGACGAGGGCCTGGTCTCCGGGGGGAGGCCAGGCCCTCGACTTCTCCTCGACCGGGTGCCTCGCCGCCCCGGCGTCAGGCCTCGATCGCCGCCGCGTCCTGCAGGGCCGCCACGTCCATGACGTCGAGATCGACCTTCGAGTCGATCCCGTCGACCCGTGCGTCGAAACGGACCTGCCAGATGTCCCAGTCGGTCTCGGGACGGCGGGAGTTGCGCGAATGCCACTGGGGGCGCTCGGCCTCCTCCGGGAGGGTGTACCGATTGCGCCACTCCCACGACGAATAGACGACGACGCGTCGGCCCCAGGCCTTCTCGACGGCGGCCACGAAGGCGTCGACCTCGGCCTTCACGGCGGAGGAGTCGGGCTGCTGGGTGCACGAGCCGTCGAGCTCGAGGTCGACGGCCGGTGGGAGCGACGCCTCGTCGGGCGGTGCCGCCGCCAGGAAGGCCTCGGCCTGGTCCGTCCCCGAGGAGCACAGGGTGAAGTAGTGGTACGCGCCCCGTGCGACGCCGGCTGAGCGCGAGGACGTCCAGTTGGTCGCGAAGGCATCGTCGGTGTGGCCGACGCCCTCGGTGGCCTTGATGTATGCGAACGAGATGCCGGCGGAGCGGACCGTGGGCCAGTCGATGTCGCCCTGGTGGGCCGAGACGTCGATGCCGAGCGCCTCGCCGTCGCGCAGCGATTCTCCCGAGGGCAGCTGCGCGAGGGCGCTCGCACCGGTCGAGGTGCGCGGGATCGTGAGGGTGTCCGTGCCGGTGTCGACCGTCGGCTCGAGCGCGGCCGTGGCCTCGGCCTCGCCGCCGTCGGAGACGAGGCGCACGAGGCCCGCCGTGCACGACACGAACACGATGAGCACGAGCGCGGCGAGGATCAGGGCGGCGATGCGCCGTCTCCGGAGCACCTGCTGCCTCGTGTAGCGGGGCACGCGGACATCGTAGGGCGCCGGGGGCGCTTTGTCGCAGGCCATGGCCTCGATCGGCGTGGCGCGGTCGGTTCAGCGGGCGAACAGCTCCACGAAGCCGCGCAGCACGCCACCGGCGGCACCGACATCCACGGTCGCGATCACCTCGAGCAGATGCGCGAGCTCGTCCGGCTCGAAGTAGCCGTGATCGCGGTAGGCGTCGAGGCGCTGGGCCAGCCCCGGCGGGTCGAGCTCAGGGTGGAACTGGGTCGCGTACTGGCGTGTGCCGATGCGGAACATCTGCACGGGGCTGGCGGTGCCCGTCGCGAGCAGCACGGCGTGCGGCGGCAGTGCGCGCACGGCCTCCTTGTGTCCCACGAAGGCCGTGAAGCGGTCGGGGAGCCCGGCGGCCCGGACGAGCGGATCCGCCCGGCCGGCGTCGGTGAGCGACACCTCGATGGGCCCCGCGCTCTCGCCGTAGGCACGATCGACCACCCCTCCCTGGTGGACGCCCAGGGTGCCGACACCGTAACAGGCGCCGAGCAGCGGCACGTCGCGCGCCAGCACCCCGTCGAGCAGCGCGGCGAGATCGGCCTCGACGCGCAGCTGCCGAGACGACTTCGTCTCGCGCGGATCGGACGTGGTGAACGGGCTGCCGCCGAGCATGATGCCGGAGACCCCGTCGAGGTCGAGCGGGGGCATCGGCGCCGCCTCGAGGCGCACCCGCCGCAGATCGCGTTCGCCGAGCCCCGAGCGACGGCAGAACTGCTCGTACTCGGCGTCGGCGATATCGTCCTCGGGACGAGTGGCGATGAGGACGAACGGCTTCACGAGGGGATCGTACGTGCCCGGTCGCACGCCGGACGGAACGGTCCATCGGGGCGCTGCCGCTCCCCCGCGCTCTCCGATAGGGGCGATACCCAGGTCGCCTGTCACGGAGGGGACTGTGGTGATGTGCTCTGGCGATATCGCCAGAGCACATCACCACAGTCCCCTCCGTGACCATGCCTCCGAGACCACCCCGCCGGGAGACGGCCCACCCCTACTCCCCGTGGCTCTCGATGCCGGGCACGCTCGTCACGGTGGTCAGCAGGAACACAGCGTCGGTCAGTGCCTCGACGCCGTGGCGCTCGTGGGTCAGGACGAGCAGCTGCCCCGCGACGGCTTCGACGTCCTCGTGGCTCGTCACCCGGACCGTGCCGCTCAGCACCTGCAGCGATGCGGCCGGCGGGGCATTGTGATCGGACAGGCGGGTGCCCGCGCGCAGGGCGAGCACGGTCTGGCGCAGCGGGCCGTCGTGGATCATCAGCTCGGCGTGTCGTCCGTGCTCGGCGGCGAGCGCGGTGGCGAGAGCCTGGTCGGCGATCTCGGGCAGGGTGGGCATGGCTCCTCCTCATGTGCGTTGAGGCGTCGGCGCCTCGGCACTCCCATGGTGGCAGGCTCGGCCGTCAGTCGACGAGCGTCACCTCGAACGTGTAGCGCGACGCCCGGTAGACGTGGTGGCCGTGCTCGATCACGGTGCCGTCGTTGGAGAACACCTTGCGCTCCATGGTGAGCAGGGCCGCGCCGACGGGCTCGTCGAGGAGCTCCCCCTGCTCCTCATCGGCCGTGATCGCCCCGATGCGCTCGTGCGCGACGGCGGCGAGGACCCCGCGCCGCCGCAGCGCGTCGTACAGGCCGGCCGTGGAGAGCTCCTCCCGGGTCGGCGCGAAGCGCTCGGGAAGCGAGTTCATCAGCAGGGCCAGCGGCTCCCCGTCCACGCGCCGCAAACGCACGAGATCGAGGACGAGCTCGCCCGGCTGGAGCAGCAGACGGCTCGCGACCTCGGGCGACGGACGCCCCACCCGGTACTCGAGCACCTCGGTCGTGGGACGCTTGCCCGCGCTCGCGAGGTCGTCGTACAGCGAGGTCAGAGCCACGGGGCGGTTCACGCGGGACTCGACCACCTGGGTCCCCACCCCACGCTTGCGCACGAGCATGCCCTTGTCGACGAGCTCCTGGATCCCTTGGCGCACCGTCGGACGTGACAGCCCGAGCCGCTTGGACAGCGCGACCTCGTTCTCGATGCGCGATCCGGGGGGCAGCACGCCGTCGCGGACGGCGGTCTCGATGCCGTCGGCGAGCTGGAGGTACAGCGGGCGGGAGGCGGCGCGGTCCACGAGGAGCGGCAGCTCGACCGGTTCGGTGCCGCCCGACATGTTCTGCGGTGCCATGCGCCTCCCTCATCCTCCGGACTGCCGTTCTGGGCGGCCCGGATCCGTGCGTGTCCGGACAAATCTTACGCATACGACGAGGAGGGCCCGCAGGGGCCGCCGCGCCTCGGAGGTGCGGCGGCCCCTGCGGGTCCTCACGTGCGGTCGTCCGTCAGTCGCCGTGCTCGGCGCGGAAGTCCTCCTCGAACTTCTCGAGCGACACGTCCTTGGTCTCCGGCACGATCCGCCAGTAGAAGAGGAATGCCACGACATTGATGGCGGCGAAGATCAGGTACGTCAACGAGCCGCCGAGCCCCGCCATCATGGGCGGGAAGACGAACGCCACGATGCCGTTGAACAGCCACAGCGCGCACACCGACACCCCCTGCGAGGCGCCGCGGATCTTCGCGGGGAAGATCTCGGCGAGGAGCACCCAGGTGACGGTGCCCGCCTGCTTGATGAACACGAACAGCGACACGACGGTGAGCACCAACCAGGGCACGAACACCGGGATGGTGTCGGCGATCGACCCGTCATCGCTCATGTGCGGCTCGATGCCGAAGTGGAACAGGGCGGCGAGCACGAACAGGGAGACGGCGACCCCGGCCTCCTGCACCATGCCGACGTGACGGCGCCGCAGCCGGAAGATCACGTAGAAGCCGACGGCGGACCCGATCGCGGAGACGAGTCCGGTCACGACGTTGAGGCTGATCGCGGTGCCGGTCGAGAAGCCGGCGGCGCTCAGGATCGTGGGCATGTACCACATGGCCGTGTTGATGCCGGTGAGCTGGTCGAAGATGCCCAGCATGATGCCGATCCAGATGAGCCGCCGGGCCCATCTCAACTTGAGTCCGTGCCGGAGCGTCCACTCCTCCTGCTCGGCCTCGGCCTTCTCCAGCTCGACCATCTCGGCGACCTCGCCGGGGATGTCGTCCTTGGCGGGGTCGCGCAGCGTCTTGAGGCTCGCGATCACGTCGTAGTAGCGCTGATTGGCGGCGAACCAGCGCGGAGACTCGGGCATGCGGCGCATGCCGATCCACAGCAGGATGGCTGGGATCGTGGCGAGCACGAGCATCCATCGCCAGGCGTGACCGTTGCCGTCGGAGACCACGAGCCCGGTGATGTGGCTGAGGTCGTCCCACGAGACCGTCTGGCCCGGCTGGTAGGTGCCGCTCGGATCGCTCTGGACGACGGCCTCGGGGGCGCGGTTGATGCGGGCGATGACCGCGTTCATCGCGTACGCGACGAACTGGCCGAACACGATCATGAACTGATCGGCCGCGACGAGCGGCCCGCGGATCCGTTTGGGTGCCGACTCCGACAGGTAGAGCGGGACGGTCGAGGACGCGCCACCCACGGCCCAGCCCAGGATGAACCGGAACGGGGCTATCACCCACACGTTCGGCGAGAACGTGCATCCCAGGGTGCCGACGATGAAGATGATCGCGAGCAGGATGATCGCCCGCCGACGGCCGAAGCGGTCGTTGATCTGCCCGCCGACGAGCGCGCCGAATGCCGCGCCGAAGGCCAGCAGCGAGGTGACCAGGCCCTCCTCCGTCGCCGTCAGCTGCAGACCGCCCGCCGCCTCGGGCAGATGCATGTAGGGCAGGGCGCCGGCGATGACGCCGGTGTCGTAGCCGAACAGCAGCGAGCCGAGCGTGGCGACCATCGCGATGGCGAGCGGGCTGCGGTACTTGCCCCAGGCGGCGATGCGCTCGACGAGGCCGGGCACCTCGCCGGAGGTCGGGATCTTCCCGGGCGGAAGCAGGGAACGTGGGGAGTCGGACATCGTTGTCGTCCTAACAGGAGTACTGCGTGATGGATTGACCGCGAGCCGGTCGCCAGCATGGCGACCGGGGCGCGGGGGTGGGGGGCATTCCGAGTGGGCCGCCCTCAGATGGCCGCGGGCCTCCAGCTGGGAGCCGCGCGGGGCATGACACGGTCGAGGAGCTGCACCGTGTGACCGAGGGCCTCGACCGCGTCGATGTGGATGTCCTCGTGCTCGATGGACAGCACGCCGTCGTAGCCGGACGCCCTCAGGTCGGAGAGCAGCTGTCCCCAGAACGTCTCGCCGCCCGGATGGCCGAGCCCGAGAGTCACGAAGTTCCATGCGCGGTCAGCGGGACGGTCGAGCGGGGTGGTGTCGAGGACGCCCTCGACATCGATCACGCGCGGGCTGAGCCGCACATCCTTGGCGTGGACATGGTGGATCGCACCATGGAGCCGGGCGACGAGAGCGCGCGGGTCGGCGCCCTGCCACATGGGGTGGGAGGGATCGAGATTCGCCCCGATCTGCTCCCCGATCTCCCGGCGCAGCCGCAGCAGGCTGCGTGCGCCGTGGACGAGCTGGGAGCCGTGCATCTCGACCGCGAAGCGCACGCCGTGGTCGCGGCCGAACGCGGCCATGCGCCGCCAGTACGGAAGCGCCACCTCGTTCCACTGGTAGTCGAGGATCTCGGCGGTCTCCGGGGGCCATGAGGTGGTGACCCAGTTCGGGGTGCGGTCGTCGGGCGCGCCGCCGGGAAGGCCGGACATGCACACGACGGTGTGCACGCCCAGCCGCTCGGCGAGCAGCACCGCCCGGCGCAGCACCGCGTCGTCCATGTCGCCGTGGACGGGGTGGAGCTGGTTGCCGTTGGCGTTGATCGCGCAGACCCGCTGGCCGCGCTCCTCGATCGCGCCCCGGAAAGCCCCGAGGGCGTTCTCGTCGGCGAGCAGGGCCTCCGCGTCGCAGTGCGGGGCAGTGGACCAGCCGCCGATGGGGAACTCGAGGTCCGTGACCCCGGCCCCCGCGGCCGCATCGAGCATGTGCTCGAAGCTCAGGTGGGACAGCGAGTCGGTCACCATCCCGATGCGCATGGCTCCCCCTCCCCGGTCACAGCGGCGGCAGGCGGTCGGGAGGTCACGGCCGCTCCTTCAGCTCGACTGCCACGAAGCCCGCACTCGTGAGGGACTTCTCGGCGGCGGTGCACGTCGCGGCCGTCACGTAGCCGTCCCAGACACCGGCGGAGCGGGGGGCGATGTTGCTGCCGTCCTCGATCGCGTGGATCCAGGCCTGGACCTCGGCGTCGTAGGCATCGCGGAATCGGGGGCGGAAGTCCGCCGGGACGCTGCCTCCCCAGCGACCGCCCTCGAGCTGGGTGGTCACGCGGGCCACGTTCATCCCGATGGTGGCGATGCCCGCGGATCCGAGCACCTCGGTGCGCACCTCGTAGCCCGAGCGCGTGTTGACGTACAGCTCGTCGGTCACGATCTTCCCGGACCGCGTGCGGAAGAGGAAGATCATCGGGTCGTGCTGTCCCTCGAGGGCGTTCTCGCTCGGGGTGGGCGTGATCGTCTGGACCTCGACCACGGGCTCCTCGAGGAAGTAGTTGATCGCGTCGATCTCGTGGACCGCGGAGTCGTAGACCATCATCTCGTCGAGGAAGCCCTCGGCGACCGAGGCGTTGCGATGCTTGCAGTTGACGACGATGGGGGTGCCGAGCTCACCGGCGTCGAGGGCGTCCTTGAGCTCGGCGTACTCGGCGTCGAAACGTCGCATGAAGCCGAGCGAGACGAAACGGCCGCCGGAGCGGGCCTCCGCCTGGACCACTGCGTAGGCGTCGTCGGCGTTCATCGCGAGCGGCTTCTCGCACAGCACCGGCTTGCCCGCCTCGATGCACGCGATGGCCTGGTCCTTGTGGAACTGGCCCGGGCTCGCGATGAGCACGGCGTCGACGTCGTCGGCGGCGATGAGCTCCTCAGGGGAGGAGACGACGCGGCTGCCCGGCGCGGTCGCCGCGACCGTGCGCGCCGTCTCCTCGACGTAGTCGGTGATGACGCTGACGCGCGCACCCTTGATGCGCCGGGTGAGGCGCTCGACGTGGTCGGCGCCCATCTTCCCGACGCCGATCACGCCGACCCGCACGTCTGCCGGCACCTCGTGGGCGGGCTGGGGGTCGGTGACATCCGTGGAGGACTGGTTCATGAGGATTCCCTTCGACTCTGAAGCGGGGTGGGCTGGATGGCGGGAGAGGTGCGCCGAGGCGGTGCCCCGGAGGTCAGGTGTGGTCCGTGAGACGGGGGTCCGGGCCGAGCTCGGACCAGGTGCCCCGTACCCAGGCCTGGTCCGGCCGGTCCGTGATGTTCCAGGCCCGCTCGGCGCCAGGCCCGGCCATCACGTTGAGGTAGTACAGGTCGTGGCCGGGGGCTGCGGCGCACGGGCCGTGCCAGCCGTGCGGCACGAGCACGACGTCCCCGGCACGGACCTCCTCGAGCACGTCGATGGGCCGCTGCGGATCGGTCGACGTCGTCTGGTGGTAACCGAAGCCCGGCGTCCCCGAGGGGGACTCGGCGACCTCGTAGTAGTAGATCTCCTCGAGCTCCGACTCGGTGGCGGTCTGCTCGTCGTGCTTGTGCGCCGGGTAGCTCGACCAGTTTCCGCCGGGCGTGATGACCTCGCACGCGATGATCGCGTCGCAGTCGTCGAACGACCCGACGGTGCCGAAGTTGCGGACCAGGCGGGTCATGGTGCCGCCGCCGCGCGTCTCGACGGGCACGTCCTCCGCGGCGATGTAGGCCGCCGGATGGTCGGTGTGCGCGCGGGCGAGGCACACGGCGAACCGGCCGCCACGGGTGCTGCTCACGCGAATCTCGGAGCGACGCGGGGCGTAGGCCACATCGCTCGCCGTCTCGAACACGCTCGGGCGGCCCGCCAGCGTGAAGGCGCTCGTGGCGTCGTCGGTGGTGATCTCGACGTCACAGCCCCCCGAGAGCGGGACGACCATGGCCTCGAAGTCCCCC
>DAMDHZ010000041.1:0-24654 GCA_032101665.1 Brachybacterium sp.
TCTGACGGTTCGCAGAGCTAGGCTACGTCGTCGCGGTCGCCGAGTACCGGCCCTCGAGCGTGGCACCCTTCCCCGCCCAGGTCCAGGACGCCAAGATCGCCGTGCGCTGGCTCCGCGAGCACGCCGAGCCCTACGGGATCGACGCCGACCGGATGCTCATCGCCGGTGACTCCTCGGGAGGGCACACCGCTCTCCTCGTGCATGCGACCGATGGCCTCGCCGTGCTCGACGACGATCCGCGCGGCACGCCGCTGAGACTGCGAGGAGCGGTCTCCCTGTACGGCCCGACAGATCTGATGGCCATGCGCGATGACGACGCGGTGCGTCAGGTGATCGGCGTGTCGGACAAGGAGGAGTTCGCGCGGGTCACTCACGCCGCGAACCCGCTGGCCTACGTCGACGCGGACCGCGCGCTCGCTCCCGTCCTGCTCGCGCACGGGACCGAGGACGACGTGGTGCCGTGCGCGCAGAGCGTGGACTACGTCCACGCGCTCACACGGGTGGGCCACCGACCGGAGCTCGTGCTCGTCGAGGGCGGCCGTCACGGTGTCTGGCCTTCGTTCTACACACGCGAGCTCGCGGATCTGGTCGAGCAGTTTCTGCGGGAAGCGTGCGGGCTCGCCGGCGGTGACGACTCCGCGATGCCTGTCCGGTAACGCGGCGCACCCCGCGCTTCCCTGTCTGAGCGAGCCGCAGCCTCGCAATTTCGGACGGCCGCGGCTCTGAGAGTCAGGGAAGTGCAGGGTAGGAACGGCGGTGGGTTGGACGACCGTGCACGGACGTGACGCAGGGAGCCGCACCCCTCGAATTCTCGAGGGCTGCGGCTCCCTGCATCACATCTGTGCTCCGCGTCCGCTGTCACCTCTCGCCCAGCACCTCACAGGCCACGCCGGTCGACGGGCAGCGCCTCCCCCACGGTCGCCGACACGGCCAAACCGCGTGCGCTGGGACTGCTCGGCGACTACGGTCCCCGCTATGCCACGTCCCCACGGTTTCGCCTACCTCGTGTGCGGCACCAAGGTGATCATCACCCATCATGGGCGCGCCGCGACCACGCTCCACGGACAGCGCGCAGCTGCATTCCTCGAGGACGTCAAGACCGGCGATCCGCAGCAGCTCATGGCCCGGGCGACGGGCGCCTACCGGCACGGCAACGAACGACTGGCCCGCCAGTACCCTCGCAACCGGGGACGATGACACCCGAACGGCCGATCAGCGGCGCGCTCGCGCCACCAGGAGGCAGCTCGTGACCGACGCACGACACATCACGATCAGCGGTGACGTGGTCCGCCGTCCCCGCAAGCCCTGGAGCGAGACGGTGCACCGCCTGCTGCGTCACCTCGGCGAGCGTGGGCACCCCGTGCCGCGCCCGCTGGGTCTCGATGATCGCCATGAGTACGTGAGCCTGATCCCGGGGGACGACGGCGATGCCGCGTGGCCGAACGGCATGTCGGCCGAGGGCGCCCACTCGATGGGGTCGCTCCTGCGGCGGATCCACGATGACACCCGCGAGTTCGCCCTCCCGCCCGATGCCGTCTGGTCCATCCCCTCGGACCCGGCGCCGACGATCTGTCACGGCGACCCGAAGCCGGGCAACGTCGCATGGCGGCAGAGTCGGGCCGTCGGACTCTTCGACTGGGACGCGGCGCGGCCGGCGCCCGTCTCCGAGGACATCGCCTATGCCCTGCTCTGGACCGTCCCCGTCGAGACCGACCCGGGTCCCGTGCCGCCGACCGCGCGAGAGCGCGAGGAACGCCGGGCGCGAGCTGCCGCCTTCCTCGACGGGTACGGGTGGACCTCCTCGCTCGACATCGTCGACGTTGTGGTCGCCCGCCACGCCAAGGCGGTCGACGAGGTGCAGTGGCCCGGCGAGCAGGGCCACGAGCCGCACGCGACCTGGGTCCACGACGGATGGCCGGAGCGCCGGCGGTCACGTCTCGGCGCGATGCGCGCGGCAGGCCGACTGACCTTTCCGGGGTGACCACTCCGGCTCCCGCTGCGGCTCGTTCTCGCAAGAACCTCGAGATCGTTCCCGCCGCTCTGCGCCGCGTAGATTGAGCGGACACCCGACAACGCCGTCGCGAGGAGCCCCGCATGTACAACCTGTCCGTCGTCCTGGAGGACAGCGCCCGCACCCATCCCGACCATCCGGCCCTCGTGCTGGGCGATCAGCGCCTCACGTACGCGCAGGTCGAGGCGAGCGCCAACCAGGTGGCCGGCTACCTCGTCTCGATCGGCATCGAACCCGGCGACCGGGTGGCCCTGACCTGCCCGAACCTGCCGTACTTCCCGATCGTGTACTACGGGATCCTCAAGACCGGCGCCGTGGTGGTCCCCCTCAACGTGCTGAACAAGGCCCGCGAGGTCACCTACTACCTCGACGACGCCCAGGCCAGCGCCTACTTCTGCTTCGAGGGGACCGCGGAGCTGCCCATGGGGAACGAAGGCTACGAGGGCGCCCGCCACGCGGCCTCGAGCCCGACGTTCGTGCTCATCACCGCCGACCCCGCCGCACCGAGCCCGATCGACGGCGTCACCACCTTCGCCCAGGCGATCGGCGACCGGCCCCCGACCTTCTCCACGGTCCAGCGCGCCGAGACCGACACTGCCGTCGTCCTCTACACCTCGGGCACGACGGGCCGGCCCAAGGGTGCCGAGCTCAGCCACTCCAACCAGCTCATGAACGCGCTCGTGTGCGATCGCCTGTTCGAGTCCCGGGTCGGCGAGGACGTGCATCTCGTGGCGCTCCCGCTGTTCCACACCTTCGGTGCGACGGTCGACCTCAACGCGGGCTTCTCGATGGCCTCGACGCTCGTGCTCATGCCGCGCTTCGATCCCGCTGCCGCGCTCGAGTTGCTGGTCCGCGAGCGCGTCACGTTCTTCGCGGGCGTGCCGACGATGTGGTGGGGCCTGCTCGGGGCACTCAAGGACGGGGTCGACGTGGCCCCGATCGCCGAGAACCTGCGGATGGGTGTCTCGGGCGGCGCGGCGATGCCCGTCGAGATCCTGCGTGCGGTCCAGGACAGGCTCGGGATCACGATCATGGAGGGCTACGGCCTGTCCGAGACGTCCCCCGTCGCATGCTTCTCCCTGCGCGAGCGGCCCCGGCCCGGCTCGATCGGCCTGCCCGTGTGGGGCATCGAGTGCATGCTGATCGACCCCGCCTCACCTGACTGGGACGAGGTGCGCGAGATCGGCGAGGTGGGCGAGCTCGCGGTGCGAGGCCACAACATCATGACCGGCTACCTCAACCGTCCCGAGGACACGGCGGCGGTCATGCACGACGGCTGGTTCCGCACGGGGGACCTGGCCCGCCAGGACGAGGAGGGCTTCTACTTCATCGTCGACCGCAGCAAGGACATGATCGTCCGCGGCGGCTACAACGTGTACCCACGTGAGGTCGAGGAGGTGCTCATGGCGCACCCCGATGTGTCGCTCGCCGCCGTGATCGGCGTGCCCACCGAGGGCATCGGCGAGGACGTCAAGGCGCACGTGATCCTCGGCGAAGGGGCGGCCGTCACCCCCACGGAGCTCCGGGACTGGGCGAAGGGGCAGATGGCGGCCTACAAGTACCCGCGCGAGATCGTCATCGTCGACCAGCTCCCGATGACCTCGACGGGCAAGATCCTCAAACGCGAGCTGTCCTGACCGGCATCGCCGGCAGGGTCAGCTCCGGATCCGCACCACGGTCCGTCCGGTCCCCCTGCCGTCGAGCAGCTCGGCAGCCGCGTCGCGCGCGTCGGCGAGGTCGACCGTCCGCGTGAGGGAGTCGAGCAGGGCCGGGTCGAGGTCGCGCGCGAGCAGCTCCCAGGCCTCGCGCCGCCGCTCGGGAGAGACGTTCACGGAGTTGATGCCGACCAGGGACACGCCGCGGAGGATGAAGGGCAGCACGCTCGTGGGCAGGTCGGTGCTCGCCGCGAGCCCGTAGGCCGCGGCGATGCCGTCCGCTCGCAGGGTGGACAGGGCGCTCGCGAGGATCTGGCCGCCCGCGCCGTCGACGACCGCCGCCCAGCGCTGGCGGCCCAGCGGGCGCCCCTTCTCCTCGAGTTCGGCGCGGTCGACGAGGTCGCTCGCGCCGAGCGCCGTGAGCCGCTCCCGCATCTGCTCGAGCCGACCGGTCGCGGCGACCACCTCGTGCCCCGCGCGCGAGAGCAGGGCGATCGCGATCGAGCCCACCCCGCCGCTCGCGCCCGTCACGAGCACCGGGCCGTCGCCGGGGCGCAGGCCGTGTCGTTCGAGAGCGAGCGCCGAGAGGGCCGCCGTGAAGCCGGCCGTGCCGATCGCCGCGGCCTGTGTCGGGGTGAAGGCGTCGGGGACCGCGATCAGGTCGTCGCCGCCGACGCGCGCCATGCCGGCGAGGCCGCCGTGACGGTCCTCTCCCAGCCCGGCGCCGTCGAGGGTCACGACGTCACCCGCCTGCCATCTCTCGTCGCGGGACTCGACGATCTCGCCGACGAGGTCGATGCCCGCGATCAGCGGGAAGCGGCGGATGACGCCGGGACGGCCGCCCAGGGCGAGCGCGTCCTTGTAGTTCAGCCCCGAGTAGTCGACGCGGAGCGTCACGGGCAGGTCGTCGAGGGCGCTGAGCTCGAGCTCCTCGAGCTCTGCGGTGTTCGTGCGCTCGCCCTCGCGGATCACCCAGGCGGGAAAGGTGGTCATGGCGTCTCCCTGGTCGTCGGTTCGTGGCTCCATCGTGTCACCGACGGCAGCCGGGTGGTCGGGACGCCACGGCGCGGCCCCCTCCCGCACGCGGAGACCTACGCTGGTGCCGAGCACCGAGGAGGGATGCGCGTGAAGACCCGGCCCCCATCGCTCTCCTCCGTCGCCGACGTCGATGCCCGGCCCCGGAATTTCGACGAGCCGCTGACGATCGACGGCGCCGTGCCGCGCGGCTATGAGGCGTTCTCCGTGTCCCGAGGTCTCCTGGAGTCCGAGCGCGAGCTCGCCTCGGAGCGTCTGATGAGCTGGGACCTGCACCGTCGCGTCGGCTTCGCCGTCTGGGCGTCGGACGACTACGTGCGTAGTGGGTCTCTCGTGCTCCTCGGATGGGGGGTCCGGCATCTCCGCATCGCCTGCCCGTGCCGGGTCGTCGAGACCTGGGAGAGCAGCACCCGGACGGGCTTCACCTACGAGACGCTCGACGGTCATCCGGAGGCCGGTCTCGAGCAGTTCATGGTGCACACGGCCTCGGACAGGAGCGTGCGGTTCACGGTCTCCGCGGTCTCTCGCCCCGCGTGGGCGGCGGCGCGGATCGGCCGGCCGGTCGCGTCAGCGGTCCAGAAGGTGTACACCCGCCGCTATCTGCGCTGCATCAGCGGCAGCTGAGGTTTGCGGCTTACGTGGTCCTCGGTCCTGCGGGCGGAACCGCCACGGCCATCGCCCTCATGCGGGTCACCTCGTCTCGACTCAACCGTCGACGTGCCCGTCTCGGGGCGGGGACACCACACCATGTGCCGACCAGCCGTTTCGGCCAGCTCCGTGGGGAAGGCCACGGCAGGGCTGTCGAGCGGCCCGGGATAGTCGGCGAACCACGCATCGAGCGCGTTCGTGTCGTGGAACCGCGCCGATCCCGGCCAGGGGAACTCGGCGAGACGGTTCGCGATGTCGTTGTAGTCCGATGCACTGGTGCTGACCAGCTCGCGCAGCTCGGCCGGGTCCGGGAACCAGGCGAATCCACGGATCGCGTTGCGCAGATGCCGGAAGGCTACCCGCTCGGCCCTGTCACCTACGCCAGCGTCCCACCGTGGCGGCGGTACGAGCAGGCGTCACCATGCGATCCTCACCGAGGCAGAGAGGAGGCTGCGTCATCACGGCCTCCTCTCGACGTCGACGGCACGAAGGCCGTCCTGATCGTCTGGGCCCAGTCGGTGGGCTCATCGTGCCTGATGGGCGGTGGTGGGGCTACTTCATTCAGCCGCAGCTCTAGCGGAGCAGCCCGCGCGATCGCGCCGCAGAGACCGCGGCGGTGCGCGAAGACACGCCGAGCTTGGAGAAGACGTGCGCGAGATGCGACTTGACCGTGGTCTCGGAGACGAACAAGCGCTCGGCCACCTGCTGGTTCGAGAGGCCTGCCGCGACCGCATCGAGCACGTCGAACTCGCGCGAGGACAGGCTCGCCTGCGGTGTGCGCATCCGCTCGAGCAGGCGTGAAGCGATCCCCGGCGCCAGCGCGCTCTCGCCGGCGGCGGCCGCGCGGATCGCGCCGATCAGTTCCTCGGGCGGCGCGTCCTTGAGCAGATAGCCGCTCGCCCCTGCCTCGACCGCCCCGAGGATGTCGGCGTCGGAGTCGTAGTTGGTCAGCACGAGCACGTACGGGGGCGCCTCGAGCGCGCGGATCTCTCGCGTGGCATCGGCACCAGTCTGGGCGCTGCCCGATCCGAACTGCAGATCCATGAGCACCACGTCGGGGACCGCCGAGGCGGCGAGTGCGAGCGCCTCCGACGGGCTCGCGGCCTCGCCGACGATCTCGAGATCCGCCTCGGCGGCGAGCAGGGCTCGCAGACCAGCGCGCACGATGGGGTGGTCGTCGGCGATCACGAGGCGGGTCATGGGTGGTCCTCCCGGGCGAGGTCGACGATGAGCACCGTGCCCTCTTCGGGGGCGGAACGCACGTCCATGGTCCCTCCCAGTTGGGCGACACGCTCACGGATCGCCCGCAGCCCGAAGGAGTCGCTGCGCGCTGCTCCCGTCACCGACATCTCCGCGATCTCGAAGCCCCGGCCGTCGTCGCAGATCTCGAGGCGCAGGGTGGAGCCGTCGGCCCGGAGGTCGATGCTCGCGCGTCCGGCCTGGGCATGCTGGAGCACGTTGGCCACGGCGCCCTGGGTGATCCGGAGCAGCGCCGTCTGCTGGTGCATGGGGAGGTCGAGGCCGTCGGCGACCCGCACCGTGACGTCCAGGCCGCGCCGGGACCAGTCCTCGGCGGCGAGGCGGCGCAGGGCTCCGCCAAGTCCGTGGTCGTCGAGCTGGGGCGGGGTGAGCTCGCGGATGAAACGACGGGTGTCGGCGAGGCTCACCGCCGCGGTCTCCCGGGCCAGGCGCGCATGGTCGATGCCCGGGCCGTCGGGGTCGGCGCGCTCGGCGGCATGCAGCAGCATCTGGATGCTCGAGAGCCCCTGGGCCACGGTGTCATGGATCTCGCGCGCGAGCCGCGCCCGTTCGGCGAGCACTCCGGCCTCGTGCTCCGTCGCGGCGAGCTGGTCTCGGGTGGCCACCAGCTCGGCGAGCAGGCGGTCCCGTTCGGCGGACTCGATCGCGAAGGCGCGGTAGCCGAGCCCGATGAGCAGCGCGACCGCCGCTCCGATGAGCGGGCCGACGACACCGCCGATGCTCCAGGTGCCGGCGAGGCCGAGGGCCAGGATCGCGACGGCCGTGGTGACAAGGACCGCGAGGACCCCGGCGACGGGCCGCAGCAGGTGCAGGTAGAGGAAGAACAGCGGGAAGACGAGATAGGCCGCCTCAGGGCGCAGCAGGACGAGGACGGCCCAGAGGAGCGTGAGCGCGGCCAACCACATGAGCAGCGGGGCACGGCGGCTGCGCCGTGCCGGGGCCACTGTCGCACCTCCTGCGAGGTAGGTGCCGACCAGCAGGACCACGAGCACGACCTGTCCCCACCGGGGCCCGGCGGGATCGAGCACAGCGCGCACGAGGGCCAGGGCGCTGAGCGCCACGACCAGCACGTGCAGGGCGATCCGGAGCGCCGCGAACAGGGGGCGCCGCATCCGTGAGGGCGGCAGGTCCCCGGCCCCGTGGGCGGTCGCGACAGGACCGGGGACAGGCGGGGGCGCGCTCACGCTCCCCGAGGCTACCGGCGTCCGGCCCCTCCCGCCTCCTTCGAAAGGAGGACCCGTGGCTCGTCCTCGCGGCCCGTGCGAACCGTCCCGCCCGACGATGTGGCGCGGACCCGCCCCGACGGAGGATCGAGGCATCACCACGCCTCGGATGAAAGGTCCCTCATGTTCGTCGCCCTGCGCGACCTGGCGTACGCCAAGGGTCGCTTCCTGCTGATCGGCGCGGTCGTCGCGCTCATCACCGTCCTCGTCGGGTTCCTCGCCGGTCTCACGGGCGGGCTCGCGAACCAGAACATCTCGGCCGTGCTCGCGATGCCGGGCGACCGGATCGTGCTCGCGAGCTCCGGAGCCGCCGGGGCCTCCTTCTCCGACTCGGCGCTGTCGACCGACCAGCAGCGAACATGGGAGCGCACGGCGGGCGTCACGGCGGTCGAACCCGTCGGGATCGCCCAGACCCGCGCCGAGATCGGGGGGACGCGGGTCGGCATCGCCGCCTTCGGCGTCGAGCCGAGCTATGCCGGCGACGCACCGCGGCGCGACGGCACGCTCACGCTCTCGGCCGACGCCGCCGACCAGCTCGGCGCCCAGGCGGGATCGGCCGTCACGATCGCCGGCACGTCCTACACGGTCGGCTCCATCGGCGCCGCGTCCTGGTACAGCCACACCCCGGTCGTGCTCATGACGCTCGCGGACTTCCAGCACCTCGCCGCCTCGACGGGATCCCCCGACGCCTACGCGACCGCCCTCGCCGTGACCGGGAAGGACGTCGACTGGGATGCAGCCGCCGCGGCCACCGGCACGGTCGCCGACACCCACCTGGCCGCGCTCGGCGCCCTCGAGGCGTTCCGCTCCGAGGTCGGCTCCCTGCTGATGATGGTCGCGATGCTGTTCGGCATCTCGGCTCTCGTGATCGGGGCCTTCTTCACCGTCTGGACCATGCAGCGCACGGGCGACATCGCCGTGCTGAAGGCCCTCGGCGCCTCGACCCGCTCCCTCATGCGTGACGCGCTGGGCCAGGCTCTCCTTGTGCTCGCGATCGGGATCGGCGTCGGCATCGGGCTCGTCGCCGCCCTCGGAGCCGTCGCCGGGACCGCCCTGCCGTTCCTGCTGTCCCCGCTGACCACCCTCGTGCCGGGCGCCATCATGATCGCCCTCGGACTCGCGGGCGCGGCCGTCGCGCTGCGCACCGTGACCGCCGCCGACCCCCTCACCGCCCTTGGGAGCGCCCGATGATCCACCTGCAGAACATCACCCTGACCTACCCCGACGGCGCGAGCCGCCTCACGGCCGTGGACGGAGTCTCGCTGACGGCGCAGCCCGGCACCGTCACCGCGATCACAGGGCCCTCCGGCTCCGGCAAGTCGAGCCTGCTCGCGGTCGCCGCGACGCTCATCCGGCCCGATGCCGGCCAGGTCCTGATCGACGACGTCGACGCCACCCGCCTCGATGCGGCCGAGGCGGCCGCACTGCGCCGCGAACGCATCGGCATCGTCTTCCAGCAGGCCAACCTGCTGGCCTCGCTCACGGCGCTCGAGCAGCTCGCGGTGATGAACGAGCTCGGCGCCTCCGGCAGCCGTCGGCGCCGCGGGCGGGTCACGGAGCACGCCCGCGAGCTGCTCGCCGAGGTCGGCCTCGCCGACCACGCCGGCAAGCGGCCCGCGCAGCTCTCGGGCGGCCAGCGCCAGCGGGTCAACATCGCTCGGGCGCTCATGAACGAGCCCTCGGTGCTGCTCGTGGACGAGCCGACGAGCGCCCTGGACCAGGAGCGTGGAGCCGCCGTCATCGACCTCATCGTGCGCCTGAGCGCCGAGCGTCGTGCCTCGACGCTGCTCGTCACCCACGACCTCGTGCATCTGCCCCGCCTGCATCGCACGGTGACGATGGTCGACGGGCGCCTCACCGAGGCCGCGCCGGTTGCAGTGTCTGCCGTGCCGTCCCTCTCGCACTGATCCGAGGACGTCCGGCCAGGGAGGTCGACGCGGCGACGAGCGCGGGCGCGAGCACCATGGCGGCGAGCACGTCGCTCGGGTGATGCACGCCGAGGTACACGCGTGACCACGCCACCGTGAGCACGACGACCGTCTCGAGCACCACGAGCACGACGCGCAGCGCGCCGCGGCCTGCGAGCAGCACCAGGCCGGCCATGACGAGTGCCGCGCACATCGTGTGCCCGCTCGGGAAGCTGAACGTGCCCGGCAGCTCCACGAGCCCGCGCTCGGCCGCCACGGCGGCGGGGCGGGGCCGTGCCACGAGCAGCTTGACACCCTGGTAGACCAGCCACGGCACGCCCAGGCAGAGGAGCATCCGCACGGACTCGGCGACCGCCTGCCCGCGCAGCCCTCCCGCGACGATGAGCGCGAGCATCAGGAGCGTCGAGCCGATCGTTCCGAACACCGTGTCGGCCGCGAGCGCGAGGGCATCGAGCGCCGGTGCCTGAACCCGGGCGAGCGCGCGCATCCCGTCCTGCTCGGACTCCCCGATCCAAGGGTGGGCCTCGAGCACGAGGCCGAGCACGACGACGGCGACGAGGACCGCGAGCGCCACGAGCAGCGGGGTGGAGCGGAGGCGCCGAGCGGACGAGGGGGGCATCGGCCCATCATCGCCGATGCCGGGTCGCCGCGAGCCGCCCGAGGGCGCGCCGCTGGCGCCTACCGCCCGGTCCAGGCCGCGTGCGCACGGGACGGCCCGTGCCTACGGTGGACGGGACAACCCTCTGACCAGGAGTGATCGAACATGACGTACGACTACCTCATCATCGGCGGCGGCCAGGTGGCCGATGACGCCTCGCGCGCGATCCGCGACGCCGACACCGACGGCTCCATCGGGATCCTGAGCGCCGACCAGGACGCCCCGTACACGCGCCCCGCCCTGACCAAGAAGCTGTGGACCGACCCCGACTTCGACGAGAGCCAGGTGCCGCTGGGCACCGTCGAGGACACCGGCGCCGAGCTCCACCTCGGCACGGAGGTGACCTCGATCGACCGTGAGGCGCGCACCGTGACCGCTGCCGACGGCACCTCCTACGGGTACCGGAAGCTGCTGCTCGCCACGGGCTCGACGCCCGGCGAGCTCGACGGTCCCGACGACGACCGCGTGATCGCCTTCCGGTCGTTCGCCGACTACCGCCGGCTGCGGGACCTGTCCCGCACCGAGGGCGAGGACGCCCGCTTCGTCGTCATCGGCGGCGGCTACATCGGCAACGAGATCGCCGCAGGCCTGGCCACCAACGGCGTCCGCGCGGCCCTCGTCTTCCCCGACGACGTGCTGCTCGGCTCGAAGTTCCCGCCCGCGCTCGCCGAGCGGTACCAACAGCTCTTCACCGACGGTGGCGTCGAGCTCATCGGCGGCCATCACGCCGAATCCGTGACCCACTCCGGCGGCGCCTTCGCCGTGCTCCTCGACGACGGCACCGAGGTGGAGGCGAGCGTCGTCGTGGAGGGCCTCGGCGCGGCCCCGGTCCTCGACCTCGCCCGCGAGGCCGGGCTCTCGGTCTCCGAGGGCGTGATCGTCGACGAGCATCTCGTGACCTCGGACCCCGCGATCTGGGCGGCCGGCGACATCGCCGAGTATCCCGATGCGATCCTGGGCCGTACCCGGGTCGAGCACGTCGACAACGCGCAGGAGATGGGCGCCGCGGCCGGGGCCTCGATGGCCGGCTCCGACCAGCCCTACGACTACACGCCCTACTTCTACTCGCAGGTGTTCGGCAACCGGTGGGAGGCCGTCGGCACGCTCGACCCGTCGCTCGAGACCGTCGAGGTCGACCTCGACGAGGACCGCACCGTCGTGTACTACCTGAAGGACGGAGCACCCGTCGGAGTCCTGCTGTGGAACGTCGAGGACGCCCGCGATGCCGCCCGCCAGGTGCTGAGGGACGCCCCCACCGACCGCGACGAGCTGCGCTCCCGCATCCGCTGACACTCTCCCCCACCATCGAAGGAAGGATCCCCATGGACCTGGGCATCACCGGCAGGACCGCACTCATCACCGGAGCGGACTCCGGGATCGGCTGGCACACCGCGCAGCGGCTCCTGGACGAGGGCGCGAGCGTGTTCCTCACCGATCAGGACCCCGAGAAGCTCGAGCAGGCGGTGGCCGCGCTCGACGGGCCCTCGTCCCGCATCCATCACAGCGCTGCCGACGTCACGAGCCTCGACTCGCTCGCCGCGCTCGCCGGCGCCGTCGCGGACGAGGTCGGGCGCATCGACATCCTCGTCCACTGCGCCGGCATCACGGGCGCGCAGGGTCTGTTCCACGAGATCGACGACGAGGGCTGGACGAACACGATCGAGGTCGACCTCCTCGGTGCCGTGCGCGTGATCCGCCAGTTCCTCGACGACCTGCGCGCCGGAGGCTGGGGCCGCCTGGTGCTGCTCGCCTCGGAGGACGCGGTCCAGCCCTACGACGACGAGCTGCCCTACTGCGCAGCCAAGGCGGGCGTCCTCGCACTCGCCAAGGGCCTGTCCCGCACGTACGCGAGCGAGGGGCTGCTCGTCAACGCCGTCTCCCCCGCTTTCATCCGCACGCCGATGACCGACGCCATGATGGACAAGCGATCCGCGGAGCTCGGGGTCACGAAGGACGAGGCCATCGCGTCGTTCCTCACCGATAAGCGGCCTTTCATGGAGCTGGGGCGGCGCGGCGAACCCGAGGAGGTCGCCTCCGTGGTCGCCTTCCTGTGCTCGGACCGCGCCTCGTTCGTCAACGGCGCGAACTACCGCGTCGACGCGGGGTCCGTCGCGACCATCTGACGGCGCGCGACCACCGGGGCCGGCACGGGATACTCGGGACATTCCCGCTACCGCGCCCCGGAGGTCCGCCGTGCACCAGATGCTCACCGACATGTTCGCGCTCGACATGAGCGTGTGGGAGAAGGCCCTGCGCACCGTGGGCGTCTACCTCGCGCTGCTCGTCCTGATCCGGGTGTTCGGCAAGCGCCTCATGGCGCAGATGAACAGTCAGGACCTCGTGGTCGTGCTGCTGCTGTCCAACGTCGTGCAGAACGCGATCATCGGCAACGACGACTCACTGCTGGGCGGGGTGATCGGCGCGGTCGTGCTGGTCGCCGCGAACTGGCTGCTGGACGAGATCTCGGGCCGGGTGGCGTGGGTCGACCGTCTCATGAACGGCACTCCCACCGCGCTCATCGCCGACGGCGCACCGGACTCCGAGGCGCTGCGGCGGCTGTCGATCACGCCGCACGAGCTCGACGTGACCCTGCACGAGCAGGGCGCGAGCACCGTCGCCGAGGTGCACCGGGCCTCGATCGGCCCCGGCGGGGCGGTGCTCATCGAGCTCAACGACGGCGACCGCGGCGTCTCGCGCGACGACCTCGCCGCGGCGATCGAGGCGCTGCGAGAGCACCTCGACGCCCGGCTCGACGCGGTCGAGACCTCGCGGCGCTGACCGGGCGCCGGGACCGCGGACTCAGCGTCCGGACTGCGCCAGGAAGTCCTCGGCACCGCCCACGAGCTCGACGTGTCCTGTCTCGACGTCGGCCGTTGCCATCGCCGCCACCTCGGCGGCGAACTCGGCCACCGAGTACAGGCGCCCGGCGGACTCGCGACGCTCCTCGAGGGCGCCCGGGCGGGCGCGGTTGAGCAGCGTCGCGGTGACGGTGCCCTCGATCATGTCGCCCGAGACCACGACGAGGCTGATGCCCTTGGCGCTCAGCGCGGGGATCTGCTCGGTCAGGGTGTCCTCGCCCGCGCGCTTGGACAGCGCGACCTGCTCGTACTCGGGCATGGTCTCGACCTCATGGATGAAGTGCGCCTGGTGGCTGGTCACGAACACCACGCGCCCTCCCTCGCCCATCAGCTCCGTGCCGGCCGTGAGGGCGTCGAGCTGTGCGTCGCGGTTCAGCCGCAGCGCGTAGCCCTCACCGAGGTTGGTCTCCATCCCGCCCGAGGCGTTGAGCACGAGCACGTCGAGCGAGCCGAAGGTGTCGACGGCGGTGCGCATCATCGCGCGCACGTCCTCGGGGTCGGTGAGGTCGGCGGCGACCGCGACGGCCCGGCCACCGGCCGCCTCGATCTCGGCGACGACCTTGTGGGCGCGAGGCGCCTTCTGCCGGTAGTTGACCACGACGTTGGCGCCCTGCGCGGCGAGGAGCTTGGCGGTGTCGGCGCCGACACCGCGGCTCGAGCCGGTGACGACGGCGGTCTTCCCGGCAAGGGGCTGGTCGGGGATGGTCGCGGTCATGGTGCTCCTCGGTGATGATCGTGCGGTGGGGGTGAGACTGCCCGGCGCTCGTGCGTCGGGGATCGTGCCTACGAGGGTACGTCGCCGCCCACGACGGGCGCGCCCTCCCGCCGCGGGATGCCACGAGGACGGTGCATCCAGGTCACAGCTCGCGGATCACGCGGGCCGGATTGCCGACCGCGAGCGAGCGCGCCGGGATGTCGCGGGTGACGACCGAGCCCGCGCCGATCACGGAGTCGTCGCCGATCGTCACGCCCGGGCACACGATCACGCCGCCGCCGATCCACACGTTGTCGCCGATCGTGATCGGCACGGCGGCCTCGTACTTGTCCCGGCGCGGCTGCGGCTCGAGCGGGTGGATGGGCGTGAGCAGCTGGATGTTGGTGGCGAGCTGGCAGTGGCGGCCGATGCGGATGTCGCAGACATCGAGCGCGACGAGCCCGAAGTTGACGAAGGTGCCCTCCCCGATGTGCAGGCGGGTGCCGTAGTCCACGCGCAGCGGCGCTCGCACGTGCACGCCGTCGCCGACGGTGCCGAGCAGACCGCGCAGGATGTCCTGAGCACCCTCGGGGTCCGCGCCGTAGGTGTCGTTGAACCGTGTGATCTCCCGCAGCGCCCGATACGAGGCGTCGTGGATCTCGGGATCGTGGGCGATGTACCAGTCACCGGCGACCATCCGCTCGTGCGCGGTGCGGCCGTCCTCGGCATGATCGACGAAGCTCTTCATGTTCCGAGCGTACGGGCCCAGGGTCCGCCGGCCCGACCCGGTCCGCGACGGACGACTCGCACCGTCGATACTGGAGGACGTGCTCTCCTCGACTCCGCTGCCACCCGCCGGATCCGCACCGTGCCCGTGCGGCAGCGGCGACGCCTTCGAGGCGTGCTGTGGCCCGGTGCTCGCGGACGTGCGCCCTGCTCCCACCGCCGTTCAGCTCATGCGCTCGCGGTACGTCGGCTTCGCGGTGCGGGACGCCGCGCATCTGCTGCGCTCCTGGCACCGATCGACTCGTCCGAGCGCGCAGGAGCTCACCGCCTCTCTCGATGAGGGGATCGTGTGGCGCCGCCTTCTCGTGCACCGCACCGAGGGTGGCGGCCCGTTCGACGACAGCGGCGTCGTGGAGTTCACCGCGCTGGGCCGGGAGGCGGACGGCGGCACGGTGCGGCTGCGCGAGTCGAGCCGGTTCGTGCGCGAGCACGGGCGCTGGCTCTACGTCGACGGGGACGTCTCGTCATGAGCGCACACCCCGGACACGATGAAGGGCCCCGACCGGGACCAGCCCGGACCGGAGCCCTCGTCGTGGGCGTGCCCTCAGCGGTGACGAGAGGCGAGCACCCCGAGTCCGACGATCACGCCGACCGTGCCGATGACGCCGCCTGCCACCGCGGCCACGTGGGGCAGGTCGTAGCTTCCGTCATCGGCGACGAAAAAACCCTTGACCACCTGCGTGGCCTCGTTCTTCCAGCGCACGACGGCGTTCTTGGGGTTCAGCCGGTCCACGAGCTCGTCGATGTCCGAGGCGAGGTTGTCCTGGCGACGGACCGCCTCGTCCCTCAGCCCGTCGAGACTGTCGTCCTTCTTCTTGGCCACGAAACGTCTCCGTCCTTCAGGTGCGTGTACGGGTCCGATGGTACAGGCCCTCTCGGGCGCTCCCGCGGGACGGGACATGCGCGTCTGCGCGATACCCTGGTCCCCGCGCGCGAGTGGCGGAACTGGCAGACGCGCTGGATTTAGGTTCCAGTGCCCGAGGGCGTGAGGGTTCGAGTCCCTTCTCGCGCACCCCTGTACGAGCATGAGGCGGGCCCGTGGCCCGCAGGAGGTGGCGCGTGACGCTGTTCGGACTGGTCCGCCATGGGCAGACCGACTACAACCTGAGGGATCTCTTCCAGGGGTCGTCGGACATCCCGCTCAACGCGACGGGGCGCGAGCAGGCCCACCATGCGCTCGACCACGTCCCTGACATCGCGTGGGACGTCGTCGTCTCCTCACCGCTGCTGCGCGCCCGCCAGACCGCCCAGATCATCGCCCGGGACCACGGGATCCCGCTGGGCCCGACCGATCCGCGGCTGGCGGAGATCGACTGGGGCGAGGCCGAGGGCCACGACGTCAAGGAGATGGAGGCCCGATACCCCGAGCGGACCTTCCCCGGCGCCGAGGAGCCGCAGGTCGTGGCGGACCGCGGCTACGACGCCCTGGAATCGCTCGAGGAGGAGTTCTCCGGCAAGAACGTGCTGGTCGTCGCGCACGGCACGATCATCCGCTTCCTCGTCTCGGGGATCGCCGAGCGCGCGCTCGACTCGATCCCCAACGGCACCCTGTCGATCCTCACGCTCGAGGGCACGACGTGGGGCGTCGAGATGGTCGCCGGTCGGCGTGAGGAGAACATCGTGCGCGTCGCATCGCGCGAGCAGAACCCGCGCTTCGTCGTCGAGCACCGTCATCTGATCCCGGGCGCCGACCGTCAGGCGGTCGATCCCGTCTCCGCGACCGATCCGCTGAACCCGCGCACATCCGACGAGCACCCCGAGGAGAAGCCGTGAGCCGCACCGCCGTCGACGCCGAAGGCTCGTGGTTCGAGCCCGACGAGATGGCGCAGCTGCGCCGCCGACTGCCGATCCCCTACGTCGACATCGTGCCGGTGCGCACCGACGTCGACGGCTCGATCATCGCGGTCGGGCTGCTGTTGCGCGCCTCGGGTGCAGGCCGGATCGTGCGGGCCATCGTCTCCGGGCGCGTGCTCATCCACGAGTCGATCCGTGAGGCCATCACCCGCCACGTCGAGAAGGACCTGGGCACGATGGCGTTGCCGCGCATCCCGGTCTCGCCCGTGCCCTTCACGGTCGCCGAGTACTTCCCCACGCCCGGCCAGTCGCCGTTCACGGATGCCCGTCAGCATGCGATCTCGCTCGCCTACATCGTCCCGGTCGACGGCGAGTGCGCCCCGCAGGAGGACGCGCTCGAGCTCACCTGGTTCGCGGTCGACGAGCTGCTCGGCTCCGAGGTCCTGGACGAGATGGAAGGTGGCCACGACGTGATCGTGCGCCGCGCCCTCGCCCACGCGGGCGTCGTCTGAGCGAGCAGCTGCGAGGATTCGGCGGTATACGGCCCCACGAGGCCCATGAAGGGTCCGTCGAGCCGTATACCGCCCGATCTCAGCAACGTCGCACGGGTCCCCCGCCGAGCATCCGGCACTCAGCCCGGCACGTGCTCAGCCCAGCAGCTGGGCGATCGTGGGCGCGAGCGCGCGGAACGCCTTCCCGCGGTGGGAGATCGCGTCCTTGGCCTCGGGGGTGAGCTCGGCCGCGGTCAGCTCCTCGCCGTCGGGCAGGAACAGCGGGTCGTAGCCGAATCCGCCCTGGCCACGGCGCTCGTCGAGGAGGCGACCGCGCATGATCCCCTCCTCGACCTTCTGGATCCCCGCCGCGGGTGCGACGAGCGCCGCCGCGCACACGAACTGCGCGCTGCGGTGTTCGGCGGCGATGTCGAAGAGCTGGGCGAGCAGCAGGTCGTTGTTGGCCTCGTCGTCGCCGTGGCGGCCCGACCAGCGGGCCGAGAAGATGCCGGGGCTGCCACCGAGGATGTCCACGGCCAGCCCCGAGTCGTCGGCGACCGCGAGCAGGCCCGTCGCGCTCGCGGCGGCGCAGGCCTTGAGCAGCGCGTTGGCGGCGAAGGAGGTGCCGCCCTCGACGACGTCGGGCAGCTCGATCTGGGCGGCCGAGACCACCGTGCGCTCGTCGAAGCCGGCGATCTCCTCGGCGAGGATGCGCTGCAGCTCGCGCAGCTTCTTGACGTTGTGCGTCGCGAGCACGACGCGCGCGCCGGCGGGTGCGGCGGCGCTCACCGGTCCCCTCCGAGGGTCTCGCGCTGGATCGCGGTGAGCCGCTCGCAGCCGTCGACGGCGAGGTCGAGCAGGGCGTTGAGCTCCGCGCGATCGAACGGCGCGCCTTCGGCGGTGCCCTGCACCTCGACGAACTGGCCTGCGCCCGTGACCACGACGTTCATGTCGGTCCCGGCGTGCACGTCCTCGCGGTACTCGAGGTCGAGCAGCGGCCGGCCGTCGATGATGCCGACGCTGACCGCGGCCACCGAGTCGGTCAGTACGGTCCGGGCGGCGGGGATCGCCGTGTGCCGCTTGCCCCATGACACGGCGTCGGCGAGGGCGACGTAGGCGCCCGTGATCGCGGCGGTGCGGGTGCCGCCGTCAGCCTGCAGGACGTCGCAGTCGATCTGGATCGTGTTCTCGCCGAGGGCGTCGAGATCGATGATCGCGCGCAGCGAGCGGCCGATGAGGCGGGAGATCTCATGAGTGCGCCCGCCGATCCTGCCCTTGACGCTCTCGCGGTCGGAGCGGGTGGAGGTCGCACGCGGGAGCATCGCGTACTCGGCGGTGACCCAGCCGCTGCCCGAGCCCTTCTTCCAGCGGGGCACACCGGGGGTGAACGAGGCGGTGCACAGCACGCGAGTGCGGCCGAAGGAGACGAGGGCGCTGCCCTCGGCGTGCTCGGACCACCCGCGCTCGATCGTCACCTCGCGCAGCTGGTGGGGCGTGCGACCGTCGACACGGTCGCCCGTGGCGTCCGGCGCAGGGCTCGAGGGCGTGGTGGTCATGAGGGTCCTTCCGGCAGGGGTCGGGGCGCGCCGTCTCGCGCCGGGGCCCACCGTGGCGTCCGGCGGGCACGGCTTCCCCACGATACGTCGTGGCGCACCCGAGGGCCGACGGGCGGCTCAGCGCCGGGCGGCGATCGAGGCGGTGCCGGCGCGCTCGGAGAACGCAGCAGCGACGCGCGGTTCGACCTCGAGCACGTCGAGCGCCTGGACCACCTGGAGCGGCAGGTCACACACCTCGCGCGCCTCCCGCTCGGGGATCGCGGGATCGGTCCAGCACGGGATGTGGGTGAGCGCCACGCGGCGCACGCCGGCGCGCATGGCGGTCTGGCCCGCGCGGCGCCCGGTGAGGTGCACGCCCGTGAAGCGGTCGTCGCGGCCCTCGATGTACCCGGCCTCGCACAGGAACAGGTCCGCACCGGCGGCGAGCTCGTCGAGGGCCTCGCACGCGTCGGAGTCGCCCGAGTACACCAGCAGGCCGCCGCCCGCCGTGATCCGGAACCCGTAGCTCTCGACCGGGTGGAGCACCTCGCGGACCTCGATGACGAGGGGGCCGATCTCGATCGTGGAGCGATCGGAGATGGGCCGGTAGTCGAAGGGCACCGCGGTCAGGCCGTCGGGCACGTCGTCGTCGCGGTCCATGACCGCGCGGATCCGTCCGGGCAGGGCGGCAGGCCCGTACAGCGGCAGCTGGGGCAGGTCCCGGCGCTCGTTGTAGGCCCAGAACACCTCGAGACCGGTGAGGTCGAGGTAGTGGTCGGGGTGCAGGTGGGAGATGACGACCGCGTCGAGCTCGGTCGGGTCGATCACGCGCTGCAGGGTGCCGAAGGCACCGCTGCCGAGGTCGAACAGGACGCGCCACGTGCGGCCGTCGTCGTCGGTGTGCTCGACGAGGTAGGAGGAGGCGGCCGACTCGCGGCCGGCGAAGCTGCCGTTGCAGCCGATCACGTGGACTCTCATCGGTGGCCTCCCTCGGCCGGGATCCGGATGCCGGCGTCCTGCCCGGCATCGGCGGTGATGACGGGCAGCGTCGCGGTCATGGTGACCGCGGGGCCCAGGAAGCGGCGCGACAGCCGCGCGAACGTGGAGGGCTCGCCCGGGTGGGCGGCGGTCTCGGAGAACACGTGGCGCGGGGCGGTGGCCTCGGTGCGCAGCATGTCGTGGCTGCGCAGCAGGCGGTAGACCTCGAGGGCGGTCTCCTCGGACGACGCGACGAGGGTGGCCTCGGGGCCCATCACGTAGGAGATGGGCCCCGCGAGCATCGGGTAGTGCGTGCAGCCGAGCACGAGGGTGTCGACGCCGGCTTCCTTGACGGGGGCGAGGTACTGCTCGGCGACGGTGACCACCTCGTCGCCCGTCACCTCGCCGCGCTCGACGAACTCGACGAAACGGGGACACGCGGCGGTCGTGATCTCGAGGTCGACGGCCGCGGCGAACGCGTCCTCGTAGGCGCGCGAGGCGACGGTCGCAGCGGTGCCGATCACGCCGATGCGACGGTTCCGGGTCGCGGCGACCGCGCGGCGCACGGCGGGCTGGATCACCTCGACGACGGGCACGGCGTAGCGCTCGCGGGCGTCACGGAGCACCGCGGCCGATGCCGTGTTGCACGCGATGACCAGCATCTTCACACCACGGGCGACGAGGGTGTCCATGATCTCGAGGGCGAGGGCGCGCACCTCGGCGATGGGCCGGGGGCCGTACGGCGTGTGCGCGGTGTCCCCGATGTAGAGCAGCTCCTCCTGGGGCAGCTGATCGAGGATCGCGCGGGCGACCGTGAGGCCTCCGACGCCAGAGTCGAAGATGCCGATGGGAGCGTTGTTCATCCCGGTCAGGCTACGGACCGTCGGCGGCGTTGTCGGGCACTGCACGGCGCTTTGCAAGCGGGATCACAGGATCGGCGTCGCAGCCGTCACATCGGTTCACGCGCCAGGCTCCATCGACGCTCCTCGCGACCGGCGACCGGCGACCGGGGCGCCGCGCGCTCAGTGCTCGGGATCGTCGTGGGCCTGGACCCCGACGAGCGACTCCTGGAGCCAGGTCAGCAGGTCGTACACGGCGAGCACGAGGTCCGGGCCGGCCGCGGTGGACTCCTCGTCCTCGCTCTCGTGCTCCTCGGCGAGGGACGTCCCGGGCATGCCCGGGACGTCGGAGAGGTCGGCGTCGTTCTCGATCTGGCGGAGCATGCGGAGGGTCTCGATGTCGTCGTCGCGGCGCAGTGAGAGGCGGTCGGCAAGGACCAGGCGCATGTCGTTGAGAGCGGTGAGCCACGCGCCGGATGCCTCCAAGTCCAGCACGATCTCGGCCCGGAGCGGCCCGGCACCGTCGATCGACCGCTGCACGATGCCGAGCGCGCGGAGCTTGGCGTCGGCGAGGTCCTGCTGGCCGAGCCGGCGGAACTCGGTGGCGAGCTCGGCCTCCTCCGAGGCCGCGGGGAACAGACGCTGCACGGCCGTGTCCGACGGCGTCCGGGGGCCGCTCGCGGCGAACTCCGCCTCGAGGCGCTCGAGCGGGTCGTCGGAGGCGGCGGCCTCCTGCACCCGCGGCGGTTGCGAGCCGATGCCGAGGTCCGCCCGGATCAGGTCGGAGACCTCCTGGGCGACCTGGGCGACGACGGCCTTCTCCTGCGGGTCGAGGCGGCACATGACGAGGCCGTCGGCTCGGCGCACGAACTCGTATGCCATCAGTTCTCCGAGGTCCGTTCCATCGTGGCCCGCAGCCCGTAGCCGTGCATCGCCATCACGTCGGCCTCGACGGCCTCCCGGGAGCCCTCGGAGACGATCGCGCGCCCCTCCTGGTGGACCTGGAGCATGAGGTGCTCGGCGCGGGCGCGCGTGTAGCCGAAGTGGGTGCGGAACACGTGGACCACGTAGCTCATGAGGTTCACGGGGTCGTTCCAGACGACGGTGACCCAGGGACCTTCGGCGCGCGTGCTCTCGAGCACGTCGACGGACGGGCGCTCCGCGGTGGAGCGCCGCGGGGTGCTCTGCTGCATCGTCGGCCTCCTCCTCGATCCGGTCGTCGGCGCGGCCGTGGTCCGACCGTCCCTCTCGATTCTACGAAGCGCCCCTGACGAACGGGGCGGCGTCAGCGGCGTCCCACGAACCAGCCGCGCACGGTGTCGATCCGCGCCTGGATCTGGTCCGCGCTCGCCTGCGGGACCGCGGGGCCGCCGCAGCGGGAGCGCAGGGACGAGTGGACCTGGCCGTGCGGCACACCCGACTTCTTGGCCCAGGCCGAGACCAGGGAGGACAGCTCCTTGCGCAGATCCATGAGCCGACGGTGGTCCATGACGGGCACCTGGCGGTCGGCGTCCGCGGCGCCGCCGCGGGCACGGCGCGCCTGCTGGTCGGCCTGGCGGGACTTCAGCAGGGTGGTCATCTGGTCGGCGTCGAGCAGTCCCGGGATGCCGAGGAACTCCTGCTCGTCCTCACTGCCCACGACGCCTCCGGCGCCGTACTCGCCGCCGTCGAACATGACGCGGTCGAACGAGGCCTCGGACTCGAGGGCCTCGAAGGACAGCTCCATCTGGTCGGAGGCCTTCTCCTCGCGGTTGGCCTGGGCGATCAGGGACTCGTCGAGGCCGGTCAGCTCGTCACCCACCTCGGGGCGGCGGTCCAGGACGTGGTCGCGCTCGGCCTCCATCGCGGCCGCGTGGGCCATCAGGATCGGCACCGAGGGGAGGAACACGGTCGCCGTCTCGCCGCGGGTCCGTGAGCGCACGAAGCGTCCGACGGCCTGGGCGAAGAACATGGGGGTGGCCGTCGAGGTGGCGTAGACGCCGACGGCCAGGCGCGGGACGTCGACGCCCTCGGAGACCATGCGGACGGCGACCATCCAGCGCTCCTGCGAGGTGGAGAACGCCTCGATGCGCCGTCCGGCCCCCGCGTCGTCGGACAGCACGACGGTCGTGGGGTGGCCCGTGATGCTCTCGAGGGTCGCGGCGTAGGCGCGCGCCGTGGTCTGGTCCGTCGCGATCACGAGGCCGCCGGCGTCGGGCACGTGACGCCGCACCTCGGTCAGGCGGCGGTCGGCCGCCGTGAGCACGGACTGGATCCATTCGCCCTGGGGGTCGAGCGCCGTGCGCCACGCCTGCTGCGTGATGTCCTTGGTCTCGGCGGCGCCGAGCTGCGCGGAGACCTCGTCCCCGGTCTTGGTGCGCCAATGCATGCGTCCCGAGTACGTCATGAACAGGACGGGCCTGACCACGTGGTCGCGCAGCGCCTCGCGGTAGCCGTAGGTGTAGTCGGCCTTCGAGCGCCGAAAGCCCTCGCCGTCCTCCTCGTAGGTGACGAAGGGGATCTGCGAGGAGTCCGAGCGGAAGGGGGTACCCGTCAGCGCGAGGCGGCGGGTCGCCCGGTCGAAGGCGTCGCGGACGCCGTCGCCCCAGGTGAGCGCGTCACCGGCGTGATGGATCTCGTCGAGGATCACGAGGGTGCGGTCGGCCTCGGTACGGGCCTGGTGCAGCGCAGGGTTGGCCCCGACCTGGGCGTAGGTGATCGCGACGCCCTGGTAGTGGGCGCCGTGGCTGCCCTGGGCGTTGGTGAAGTTCGGGTCGAGGGCGATGCCGACGCGTGCCGCGGAGTCCGCCCACTGCGCCTTGAGGTGCTCGGTGGGGGCGACCACGGTGATACGCCGCACGACGCCCTCCGCGAGCAGGCGGGCAGCGACCTGGAGCGCGAAGGTCGTCTTGCCGGCACCGGGGGTCGCGACGGCCAGGAAGTCCTTCGGGGAGCGGGCGCGGTAGAGCTCGAGCGCCTCGGCCTGCCAGGCGCGCAGCTTGGGGGCGGTGCCCCATGCGGCCCGCTCGGGGTAGGCGGGAGGCAGCGACTGCGCAGCCGCCTGGGAGGGGCGCTGGGGGTCGCTTCCGGGATGCAGAGGGAGTGGATTCACAGCGCCGACCACCATAGCGCCGCGCCCCGGTGCCGAGGCACCGGGGCGCGATCGCGAGGATGTGAGAACTCCGTCAGCGACGACCTCCGAAGAAGCCGCGGAAGCCACCACGACCGCCCGTGCCGTCGCCCGGGCCGCCCCCGGATCCGGGGCCGCCGTCCTGCGGATCGCGCAGGCCCTCGTAGATCTCCTTGCACTCCGGGCACACCGGGTACTTGCTCGGGTCGCGCCCGGGCACCCACACCTTGCCGCACAGCGCGATCACGGGGGTGCCGTCGAGCGTGGCCTGGGTGATGCGGTCACGCCGCACGTAGTGGGCGAAGCGGTCGTGACCGCCGGGGTCGGCGGTCTGCTCGCGCTCCTTGGTCTCCCGGTCGAGCACGGCGGTCGAACCCGGGGCGACGCCGGGCTGCTCCCGGTACGGATCGGTGTGCGACGGGTCTGATGTCGAGGACATGACGCCCCTGGCGAGGTGTGCCATCGTGCCTCCCTCTGGTCGGCGTACGGTCGCGTCGATCCTAGCCGCTGGGCTCCGCAGCGCCCGGGTCTGGGACGATGGGCCCATGACGTCCCACGCCTCCTCCCCTGCCGGCGATCCGGTCGACGGTCTCGTGGCTCTCGCCGAGGACCTCGTCGCGGGCGCCCGCACCGGCCGGGTCGAGGGGGCCTCCGCGGTCGTCGCGGCCATCGCCCGCGAGGGCGAGCCGCCGCGCGTCGTCGCACGCGGCACCACCGCCCTGTTCTCCGCCGACGGCGGCCTCCTGCCCCCGGGCGATCCCGCGATGGCGACGGTGACCCGGACGACCCGGTTCGATCTCGCCTCGGTGACCAAGGTCGTCACGACGCTCACCGCCGCCACCCTGATCGACGACGGGCTGCTCGACCCGGAGGCGCCCGTCGCCGAGGTGCTCGGGGCCTCGGTGCCCGATCCCCGCCTCACCGCGCGGCATCTGCTCACCCACACCGCGGGGCTGCCCGCGACCCTGCCGCTGTGGCGCGTCCCGGGCGGGCGGGAGGCACGCCGGGCGGCGATCCGTGAGGCCACGCTGCAGGCCGAGCCGGGCACCGTCCATGAGTACTCCTGCATCGGCTTCCTGCTGCTGGGCATGGTCCTCGAGGCGCTCGGGGGCGAGCAGCTCCCCGCCCTCGCCCGCGACCGCGTGCTCGCCC
>DAMDHZ010000041.1:24664-27209 GCA_032101665.1 Brachybacterium sp.
CGAGCGGTGCGCGGCGACCGAGTACGAGGACGACCCGCCGCGCGGGCTCGTGCACGGCCAGGTGCACGACGAGACCGCCTGGAGCCTCTCGCGCGAGCCGGACGCGGGCGCCGCGAACGCCGGTCTGTTCGCGACCGTGGACGATCTGCTCGCACTGGGTCGCGTCCTGGCCGGAACCGCCGTGCGACCGCACCTGGCGCCGGAGACCCGCCGGCTCCTGAGCACCGACCAGCTCGGCGACGCCGTCCCCACCGGGACGACGTGGCGACAGGGACTCGGGCTCCGCGTCGGTCAGGAGCTGCCGGACGGGCAGGTGCTGCGTCACGTGGTCGGGCACACCGGTTTCACGGGCACCTCGATCACGGCCGATCCGCGCAGCGGGGCCGTGGCCGTGCTCGCGACCAACCGCGTGCATCCGCGCCGAGAGCGCTTCACCGTGGTCGGGGCGCGTCGCGAGATCGCGCGCCTGGCCTTCGCGGGCGGAGCAGCGGCATGAGCGCGCTGCGAGACCTGCGCCCGGATCGCGTGATCGTGCTCGTCCTCGCCCTCGTGCTGAACGTTGGCTTCTACCTGCCCGACGCGCCGTCGGGCGTGGGCGGCGTGAGCTTCCCGGGCATGGACAAGGTGTTCCACCTGGGCGTGTTCGCGCTCACGGTGTGGGCGGTCGGCCGGGTGCTCGCGCCCGAGCGGCGTTTCCCGATGGGCTGGGTCGCGATCGCCGGTCTCGTGCACGCCGTGCTCATCGAGGTCGTCCAGGGCGCCCTTCTCCCGCATCGCAGCATGGACGGCACCGACGTGCTCGCCGACTCGATCGGCGTGGCCCTCGGCGTGCTCGGGTGGTGGGTCGAGCGCCGCGTGCGCCGTGCCCGCACGGCCGAGCGGACAGCGACGTCGGCCTGAGCGGGGCGGGACCGGACCCGGCGGGCCACAGCGAGGGGCCGAGCAGGGCCGGGACCGGCGGCGCGGCGGCCCGGTCACGCCCCTGTCACCTCACGGCACCTCTCGGAGGACGAGGTGCCGTGAGGTGACAGACGGCCTCCGGCATGCCAGGGGGTAGCACGGCAGCGGGCGGCGCGACCCCGGTGACGCTTCAGTCGGTGGGCATCACGATCTCGTCGGCGTACACGACGCGCATCGCGCCCGTGATCGCGTCGACCGTGCCCGCGTCCTCGCGCGCCACGCGCTCGACCGCGGAGGCGACGGACTTCGTGACGCGCTCGTTGAACACGCTCGGCACGATGTAGGTCGGGTTGAGCTCGTCCGGCGAGACCACGTCCGCGAGCGCCTCGGCCGCCGCGAGCAGCATCCGGTCGTTGACGTCGTGCGCGTGGGCGTCCAGCAGCCCGCGGAACACGCCCGGGAAGGCGAGGACGTTGTTGATCTGGTTGGCGAAGTCGCTGCGCCCGGTCGCGACGACCTCGGCATGCTTGGCGGCCTCGGCCGGATCGATCTCGGGTGTCGGGTTGGCCATCGCGAACACGATCGACCGGTCGGCCATGGTCGCGACGTCGTCGGCGCTCAGGATGTTGCCCGCGGAGACGCCGATGAACACGTCGGCGCCGCGGATCGCGTCCTGCAGGGTGCCGGTGAGCTCGCGCGGGTTGGTGATCTCAGCGATCCACGGCAGACGGCCGTCGAGCTGTTCGCGGTCCTGGTGCACGATCCCGTGGATGTCGGTGACCACGATGTCCCGCGCGCCCGCCGCGCGGAGCAGGCGCAGGATCGCCGTCCCGGCGGCCCCGGCACCGGACAGCACGATGCGAGCGGTCCCCAGCTCCTTGCCGACCACGCGCAGCGCGTTGCGCAGCGCAGCCACGACGACGATCGCGGTGCCGTGCTGGTCGTCGTGGAAGACGGGGATGTCGAGCTCCTTGCGCAGGCGGTCCTCGATCTCGAAGCAGCGGGGAGCGGAGATGTCCTCGAGGTTGATCCCGGCGAACACGGGTGCGATGGCCTTGACGTGCGAGACGATGTCGTCGACCGAGTGGGCGTCCAGGCAGATGGGGAAGGCGTCGATGTTGGCGAAGCGCTTGAACAGCGCCGCCTTGCCCTCCATCACGGGCATCGCGGCGAGCGGCCCGAGGTCTCCCAGGCCCAGGATCGCGGAGCCGTCGGAGACGACCGCGACGGTGTTGCGCTTGATGGTCAGGCGCCGGGCGTCGTCGGGGTTCTCGGCGATCGCCTTGACCACGCGCGCCACGCCGGGCGTGTAGACCATCGAGAGATCGTCGCGGTGGCGGATCGGCACCTTCGACTCGACCGTGAGCTTGCCGCCCAGGTGCGCCAGGAAGGTGCGGTCGGAGACCTTGCCGAGCTGGACTCCCGAGAGGTCGCGGAGGGCCTCGACGACCTCCATCGCGTGCTCGTTGCCGGCGGTCATCACGGTCACGTCGGCGCGCATGCGCTGGGGCCCCGACGCCGATACGTCGAGCGCGGTGACCGAGCCGCCGTGCTCCTCGATGCAGCTCGTGATCTCGCTGACCGCGGCGGAGTGCGCGTCGAACTCGAGACGGACGGTGATGGAATAGCTGACCGATGGCGCAGG
>DAMDHZ010000042.1:0-26505 GCA_032101665.1 Brachybacterium sp.
CCGATGCAAAGGAGCTCCTGTGCCGTCCACGAACCGTTCCGCTCTCAGCCCCGCCTCGCGCCGTGAGCATCTCGACCGCCTCCGCGCCGCGACCGCCGACGCGCCCCTCGACGTCCTCGTGGTCGGCGGAGGGGTGACCGGCGCCGGCGCCGCCTTCGACGCGGCGACCCGCGGCCTCTCCGTCGGCCTGGTCGAGGCCGGCGACTTCGCCCACGGCACCTCCTCACGCTCCTCCAAACTCATGCACGGCGGCCTGCGCTATCTCCAGATGCTCGACTTCAAGCTCGTCGCCGAGGCCCTGCGCGAGCGCGACCTGCTCCTCACGCACACGGCTCCGCACCTCGTGAAGCCGATCGCGTTCGTCTTCCCGTTCTTCCGCAAGGTCATCGACCGCTCGTACATCGGCGCGGGCGTCGCGCTGTACGACGCGATGCAGTCCGTGGGCCGCAAGCGCGCGGTCCCCGTGCACCGCCACCTGCTGCAGAAGAAGATGCTCACGGTCTTCCCGGCTCTCGACGGCGAGAAGATCGTCGGCGCCCTCGAGTACTACGACGCCCAGGTGGACGATGCGCGGTTCGTCGCCATGCTCGCCCGTTCCGCCGCTCAGCTCGACGCCGCCGTCGCCAACTACACGACCGTCACCGCCTACCTCCACGACGACGCGGGCCGCGTGATCGGCGTGCGCGTGCGGGTCGAGGAGAGCGGCGAGGAGTTCGAGGTCCATGCCCGCCAGACCATCCTGGCCGGCGGCGTCTGGACCCAGGATCAGCAGGAGCTCGCCGGTGCCGAGACCGGTCTCGAGGTGCTCGCGTCCAAGGGCGTCCACATCACGGTCGCCAAGGACCGCATCCCGGCCGCGCCCAGCACGGGCATCATCACGCAGACCGAGAAGTCCGTCCTGTTCATCATCCCGTGGGACGAGTACTGGATCATCGGCACGACCGACACCCCGTGGAAGCTCGACGTCGCCCACCCGGCGGCCACGAGCGACGACATCGACTACGTGCTCGAGCACGCCAACGCCGTGCTCACGAGCGACCTGACCCGGGACGACGTCATCGGCGTCTACGCGGGCCTGCGCCCCCTGTTGCAGCCCGTGAGCAAGGGCGAGAAGTCCAGCTCGTCGACCAAGGTCTCGCGCGAGCACACGGTCATGGCCGTCGAGCCCGGTCTCTCGGCGATCGCGGGCGGCAAGTACACGACCTACCGGGTGATGGCCGAGGACGTCGTCGACTTCGCGATCAAGGACGACTTCGCGGGCCGTCCCTCACTGACCACCTCGGTGCCCGTCATCGGCGCCCAGGGGTACGAGGAGCTCGTCGCCTCCAAGGCCGAGATCGCGCGCTCCTACGGCTTCGACGAGGTCCGGGTCGACCGACTGCTCATGCGCTACGGCGCGCTCCTGCGCGACGTCCTCGCGCTCATCGACGATGACGCCTCCCTCGGACGCCCGCTCGAGCACGCCCCGCGCTACCTGCGGGCCGAGGCCCTGTACGCGGCACGCGCCGAGGGCGTGCGCCACCTGTCCGATGCGCTGACGCGCCGGATGCGCCTGGACTACGAGGTGAGCGATCGCGGTGTCGGCGCCGCCGAAGAGGTGGCCGCGCTCATCGGCCCCGAGCTCGACTGGGATGCCGAGCGCACCCGGCTCGAGATCGCTACGTACCGCGCGTTCATCGAGGCCCGCCTCGAGGGCGAGCGCACCCATGACGACGACGCCGCCGAGACGGCCTCGTCGCGCGTGCCCGAGGTCCCGCAGGTGGGGCCGGGAGTCTGAGCCCGTGTCCGGGCGGCCGTGCCCGGACACGTCCGTCGGCATGCCGTGTGCATGCCATGGCAGGTCAGGGAGGATTCCCCCCTGCGACCGATCGGGCCACCGTCCGCTCGGCCACCGGCGTCGCCCGCCCGGGGGCGCCCTACTCGATGAGGAGTACCCATGGGAGTGATCTTCCTTCACGAGATCGTCGGCACCGCCGTCCTGCTGCTGCTGGGCGGCGGCGTGGTCGCCAACAACATCCTGACCAAGACCAAGGGTTTCGGCGGCGGCTGGCTGATGATCAGCTTCGGCTGGGGGCTCGCGGTCTTCTCGGGCGTCTACGTCGCCTACAAGACCGGTGCCCACCTGAACCCGGCCGTCACGCTCGGTCTGCTGGTCAACGGCAGCGACCTGTATCCCGGGGATGCCGCCGCGGGCCTCCCCGCCATCCCGGCCACCTTCGGCAACGTGATCGCCTACATCGTCGCCCAGATGATCGGCGCCTTCCTCGGCGCCGTGCTGTGCTGGCTCTCCTACAAGAAGCACTTCGACGCCGAGACCGACGAGGGCAAGATCCTCGGCGTGTTCTCGACCGGCCCGGAGATCCGCTCGTACGGATGGAACTTCGTCACGGAGGTCATCGCGACCTTCATCCTGGTGTTCATCATCATCCTGTTCGGCGGGACGCCCTCGGGCCTGGGCCCGCTCGCGGTGGCCCTGCTGGTCGTCGTGATCGGCGCGAGCCTCGGCGGCCCCACCGGCTACGCCATCAACCCGGCCCGTGACCTCGGTCCCCGCATCGCCCACGCGCTCCTCCCGATCCCGCACAAGGGCGGCTCGGACTGGTCGTACGCGTGGGTGCCGATCGCCGGGCCCGCCGTCGGCGGCATCCTCGCGGGCCTCGCCGCCAAGGCCTTCATCTGACGGCGGACGGCGGGCGCGCCCCGAGAGCACCCTCGGCGCGTGCCCGCCGTCCCCTCCACCCACCGCAGTCCACCGCCATCCGCAACGAAGGAGTTTCGATGAACGACGACCAGAAGTACATCCTCGCAATCGACCAGGGGACCACGTCCACCCGCGCGATCGTGTTCGACCATGCCGGGCAGATCGTGGCCAGCGGCCAGCGCGAGCACGAGCAGATCTTCCCCAAGGCCGGGTGGGTCGAGCACGACGCCGCGGAGATCTGGAGGAACACCCGCAGCGTCGTCGGCGACGCCCTGGTCGGTGCCGAGATCAACCGTCACCAGCTCGCCGCCGTGGGCATCACCAACCAGCGCGAGACCGCCGTCGTGTGGGACAAGACGACGGGGCAGCCCGTCTACAACGCCATCGTCTGGCAGGACACCCGCACCCAGAGGATCTGCGATGAGCTGGCCGGCGACGAGGGCGCCGAGAAGTACAAGGAGCGCGTGGGCCTCCCGCTCGCGACCTACTTCTCCGGTCCCAAGGTCAAGTGGATCCTCGACAACGTCGAGGGCGCCCGCGAGAAGGCCGAGAAGGGCGACCTGCTGTTCGGGAACACCGACTCGTGGCTCGTGTGGAACATGACGGGCGGCAAGGACGGCGGCGTGCACGTCACGGACGTCACCAACGCCTCTCGCACGATGCTCATGAACATCGACACCCTCGACTGGAACGAGGACATCGCGGGCGACATGGGCATCCCGCTGACGATGCTCCCGGAGATCCGCTCGTCGTCCGAGGTCTACGGTAAGGGCCGCAAGCAGGGCCTGCTCATCGACACCCCGATCGCAGGCATCCTCGGCGACCAGCAGGCCGCGACCTTCGGCCAGGCCTGCTTCGAGGTGGGCCAGGCCAAGAACACCTACGGCACCGGCAACTTCATGCTCATCAACACCGGTGAGGAGCTCGTGCACAGCGAGAACGGCCTGCTGACCACGGTGGCCTACAAGATCGGCGATCGCAAGCCGGTCTATGCGCTCGAGGGCTCGATCGCCGTGACCGGCTCGCTCGTGCAGTGGGTCCGCGACAACCTGGGGCTCATCAGCGCTGCACCCGAGATCGAGGACCTCGCGAAGAAGGTCGACGACAACGGCGGCTGCTACATCGTCCCCGCCTTCTCCGGCCTGTTCGCGCCGTACTGGAAGTCCGACGCGCGCGGCGCGATCGTGGGTCTCACCCGGTACATCAACAAGAACCACATCGCGCGGGCCACGCTCGAGTCCACGGCGTTCCAGTCCCGCGACGTGCTCGACGCGATGAACGCGGACTCCGGGGTCGAGCTGAGCGAGCTCAAGGTCGACGGCGGCATGGTCAAGAACGAGACGCTCATGCAGTTCCAGGCCGACATCCTCGGTGTGCCCGTCGTGCGTCCCCAGGTCATCGAGACCACGGCGCTCGGCGCCGCCTACGCGGCCGGCATCGCCGTCGGCTTCTGGGACGGCGAGCAGGACGTCATCGACAACTGGGCCGAGGACAAGCGCTGGGAGCCCACGATGGACGAAGAGACCCGCGAGCGCTACCTGCGGCTGTGGAAGAAGGCCGTCGAGCGCACCTACGACTGGGTCGACGAGGACGTCGACGAGCTGTACGGCTGACGTCCCGGCCGGCGGGCCGTCCCGCTACGCGGGCCGGGCCGCGCCCTGGCTCCGCGGGGGCTGTCGTGCGGCCCGGTTCCGCGAGGGTCGTCCCGCCGCCGACCCCTTGCCACCTGGCGGCACCTATCGCTTCTGATCGGTGCCGCCAGCTGTCTTTCACCCGGGGTCGGAGGAGCAGGGCGGACACGGGGCCGCGCCACCCTCCGGCCGCTCGGCGTCGGCGTGCCAGGATGGCGGGATGAACGAGCTGCTGCCGGACCCGGTGTACTTCGCGGGGCTACCGAAGGTCATCTCCTCGGGTGCCGTGATCCTGCGCAACGAGACCGGACGCTTCGTGATCGAGAAGCCCAACTACCGCGACCACTGGCTGCTGCCGGGCGGTGGCGTCGACCCCGGGGAGGATCCGCGACAGTGCGCGCACCGTGAGGTGATCGAGGAGCTCGGCCTCGATCTCCCCATCGGCCGGCTGCTCGCCCTGGACTGGGCGCCGTCCCGCGCCGCGAACTCGGCGCCGATGGGAGTGCACTTCGTATTCGACGCCGGGATGATGCCCGAGGCCGAGCTGCGCGCGCGGATCCGCCTGCAGGCCGCCGAGCTCGACGACTGGGCGCTCGTCGGGCCGGAGGACGCCCACCTGCTGAGCAGCTGGGGTGCGTCGCGCGCGCTGCGGGCTCTCGACGTGCTCGAGGGGCGCGCGGGGGTGGATCTCCACGGCCTCGCGGAACGCGGCCGGCACCCCGAGCCCCCGCGCGCGGGCGAGTAGCGCGATAGGGGGGCGACGCCCCTCAGAGCGCGTCGAGTGCCTGCGCGACGGTCACCGCCGTCGCGGCGGCCCAGGCCTGGGGGCGGCACGAGGCGGGATAGGGGACGGGCGGCCACACCTCGTCGGCCGCCTGGCCGCCGAACAGCTCGGGCATGCGGCGGTCGAAGCCCTCCGACGCCCGCAGCAGACCGCGCGCGAGCACCCGGGCCTCGTCCCGGAAGCCCGCCCGCAGCATGCCGCGCAGGATGTAGCCGGTGTCGTGGGTCCAGACGCTCCCGCCGTGGTACCGCAGCGGCCAGAAGGCGGCATTGGTGGTCGACAGGGTCCGGACCCCGTAGCCGGAGAACATGCTGGGATGCAGGAGGCGGCGTACGACGACTGCCTCCTCCTCGGCGCCGAGCAGCCCCGTCCCGAGCAGATGGCCCATGTTGGAGGCGACGCCATCGACGGGCCGCTTGGACCCGTCGAGGGCGAGCGCGAGGTAGGGCCCCAGCTCGTCGGTGCACCAGAACGCCGCGCCGAACCGCTCACGCAGCTCGGCGGCCCAGGCGCGCAGACGCGCCGGGAGCGTCGCGGTCTCCGTCGGGGCGGCCGGGACGGAACGGTCGGTTCCAGCGTCGCCCTTCGCGGCGTCGTCCGTTCCCGTGTCATCCCTCGAGGCGTCGTCGAGGCGCTCGAGCAGCTCGGCGGCGTGGAGCGCGGCCGCGTACGCGTATCCCTGCACCTCCGCGAGCGCGATGCTGCCCTCGGCGAGCGAGCCGTCGGCGAAGCGGATGGAGTCGCCGGAGTCCTTCCAGCCCTGGTTGGCCAGGCCGTGCCCCGACTCGTCGATGTACTCGAGGAGCCCGTCGCCATCGGCATCGGCATGCTCGAGGATCCAGGTCGCGGCGCCCTCGAGCTGGGGCCGCAGAGCGCGGACGCGCGTCGCTGCGCGCCGGGACGCCTCACCCGATCCGTCACCGGTCTCCGCGCTCCACGCCTCATGGAGAAGCTCGATCCACAGGGGCGTCGCGTCGATCGTCCCGTAGTAGGCGGGCGGCAGGTGGGAGTCGACCATGTCCATGCCCTCGGCGCGGACCTCGTGCAGGATCTTGCCCGGCTGTTCGGCGGTCTCGGGATCGCGTGCGGTGCCCTGCCGTGCGCCGAGCGTGCGCAGGGTGCCCCAGGCCGTCTCGGGATCGACGGGCAGGGCGAGGGACGCCGCGATGAGTGCATCGCGGCCGAAGAGCGTGAGAAACCACGGCGCTCCCGCCGCGTAGAAGACGTCATCGGCGCGCTCGGGTGTGCACAGACGAAGGGCGTCGAGGTCGCCCAGGGAGCGGGTCAGGAGGTCGGCGACGGCACGCCGCTCGGGGTCGCCCGCGCTGCGGCCCGCCACGCGAGCACGGTCGACGGCCCCGCTCAGGACCGTGGACGGGGCAGGGGCGGTGAAGGGCACAGAGGGATCGTGGGCCTCGAGGTGCCAGCTCGCCTCGGCAGATCCCGGCCCGTCGAGGCTCAGCTCGACCCTCAACTCGATCTCCTCGGAGTGTTCGGTCACCGTCATCGGGACGTCCGTCCTCAGGGTCGCATGCGCGTGGGGGCCCACAGCCCAGCGGGCGGTGCCCGAGGCCGGATCGACCGCGACCGACGGCAGGGGAACCGTGCGCCGGATCAGGATCCGGGGGTCCTTGACCGCCGACATCGAGGTGTCGTCGACGCCGAGGCGCACGCGCAGCGAGAGCGCCCGCGGGCGCGGGTCCGCGCTCGTCAGGGTGAGGGTCTCGGTGACGCCCTCGGCGTCCGCCCGGCGAGCGCGATGCAGCAGCAGGAGTGGGTCGACGGCGCCGTCGAGCAGGGAGACGGCGTCGGTGTGGACGACCTCGCGGGCCGAGACCACCTGGACCGGCAGCGGCGAGAGCTGGCTGCCGTCGGCCTCGACGACCAGGCCGGAGACGATACGGGTGTCGCCCGCGTAGATGCCGTGGGCGCCGGTCCCGCGCATCGACCCGTCGGGCAGCGACCACGCCTGGACCGGCGCGCTGACGATGCCCGTGAGGTCGTGGACGAACGGCTGATGGAGCTCGATCGGATGGATGCTCGGGGGCAGGCCGTCGGGCAGGAACGCCGAAGCGGCCGGGGGCGTGGCGGGCGAGGGCTGCTGCGCGGTCAACGGACTCCTCCGGTCGGGGGCGGTGCACGGCGAGCGTCGGGCGGTGCTTGACAGGCCCGGCATCAGCGGCTGACGATGGGCTCATTCACAGTTTGATCGATCAAATACTCGTGCGCGAGCACCTTCCGCACCTTCTGGTCGATCGTGCTGCCGATGGCGACGCCCGCGCTCATGACCATCGTGATCCTCTCGTTCCAGGGCTCCTGGAACGAGATGAACCACTTCATCGTGTCCACCCAGAGCCCCGAGCTGACGACACTGACCAAGGGTGTCGCCCAGCTCGCCTCGGGCCAGCTGTCCCAGGGCAGCCAGTACCCGCTCAAGCTCGCGGCGGCCGCGCTCATGACGGTCCCGGTCGCCCTCGTCTTCTTCATCTTCCAGCGCCGGATCATGAACACCTCCTCGGGCGCCGTGAAGGGCTGACGGAGGCGGCAGGTGACGGGGCGGCTCGTCGGTGTCCACACCGCTCTCCGGGGAGCTCGGTGCCGCTCCCGCGAGTCCGCCCCGCACCGGATGACGATGCGGTCACGGTTTCCGCGAACCGCCGGACCGCCGGTGATGCCGGGGTAATGTGTCCCACGCCTCACGCAGGCCACCTTTTCCCGCGCGAGCGTCGGACCGCCGCCCCCACCAGCGGCCGACACGGAGCGCACGTCCGCCCCGCGGCCGATCCCGGCCGTGCGTCCTCGCAGCGGCCGAGAGCCGCCCTGAAGAGCAGGAGCCACGCATGAGCTCGGACCTCGTCTTCAAACTGATCGCGCTCGCGATCTACTTCATCGCCATGCTCGCCATCGGCCTCTACGCCTTCCGCAAGACGGACGACGGCGAGGACTACATGCTCGGCGGCCGCAGCCTGCACCCGTTCACCGCGGCGCTGTCCGCGGGCGCCGCGGACATGTCCGGCTGGCTGCTCATGGGCCTGCCCGGCGCCCTGTACGTCGGCGGCCTCGTCGAGGCCTGGATCGCCGTGGGCCTGACCGCCGGAGCGGCCCTGAACTGGTTCTTCATCGCTCCGCGCCTGCGCCAGTACACGCAGATCGCCAACAACTCCCTCACGGTGCCGAGCTTCTTCGGCAACCGCCTGCACGACCGCACGCACCTGCTGCGCTTCGCCGCCGGACTGGTCATCCTGGTGTTCTTCACCTTCTACGTGTCCTCCGGCATGGTCGCCGGCGGCGTGTTCTTCCAGTCCTCCTTCGGTGGCTCCTACCTCGTGGGCATGCTGCTCGTGGCCGGCGTGACCATCGTCTACACGCTGTTCGGCGGCTTCCTCGGTGCCACCTACACCGACGTGGTGCAGGGCCTCATCATGCTGGTCTCGCTGATCACGGTCCCGGTCACGGCGATGTTCGTGGTGGGCGGACCCGCCGAGATGTTCCAGTCCGTGCGCGAGGTCAACGACACCTTCGCGTCGATGACCGCGGGTGCGACCGCCGTCGGGGTCATCTCCTCCCTCGCGTGGGGCCTGGGCTACTTCGGCCAGCCCCACATCATCGTGCGCTTCATGGCCCTGCGCTCCTCGCGCGACGCCCGCTACGGTCTCGGCGTCGGACTGACCTGGATGATCCTGTGCGTGCTCGGCGCGATCTTCACCTCGATGGCGGGGCTGGCCTACTTCCAGCAGCACCAGGACCAGCACCTGACCGACACCACCAACGGCGAGTCCGTGTTCCTCGACCTCGGGCAGATCCTGTTCCACCCGCTGATCGCGGGCATCCTGCTGGCCGCGGTGCTCGCGGCCATCATGTCCACCATCTCCTCGCAGCTCGTCGTGACCTCCTCGGCGCTCATCGAGGACCTCGTGAGCGGTGTGGGCATCAAGCTCGGCCCCCAGGGCAAGCTGTGGGGCGGCCGCATCGGCGTGCTCGCCGTCTCGATCGTCGCGCTCCTGCTGGCCCTCGACCCCGGCAGCTCGGTGCTCGGCCTCGTGTCGTTCGCGTGGGCCGGTTTCGGCGCCGCGTTCGGCCCGATCGTGATCCTGTGCCTGTTCTGGCGGCGCCTGACCGCTCCGGGCGCGTTCGTCGGCATGGTCGCCGGCGCCGTCGTCGCCTTCTGGTGGGGCGGCGGGTACCAGACGATCGCGCCGCTGTGGAACGGCGACGTCTCGGACTACCAGAGCCCCGACGTGCGCTGGGACCTGTTCGGGGGCGAGCACCTCTACGAGATCCTGCCCGGCTTCGTCGTGTGCCTCGTGCTCGCGATCGTCATCTCGCTGCTCACGCCGCGGCCGCCGCGGGCCGCGATGGGCGAGTACGACGACATGGTCGCCTCGCTCTCCGACGGCGTGATCCCGGCACGTGAGCGCGAGCTCGCGTCCGTCGGCACCGATGCCGAGGCGGCAGGCCCGGACGCATCACCGCGGGGCGGGTCGTCGGCGGTCTGATCGTCGACGACTCCCGGGGACGGGCGGTCTGAGATCCGCCGTGCACTCGGGAGCGGGCGGTCCGAGGACACCCGCGCACCCGGTGGTGGGACGGACCGCGCCGATATCCGGTCGCGCGCAGGCGGGCCGCTCGGGCATGCTTCGGGGCATGACCGAGCGGCCCGCGGACGTGTCCGCCTCTCTCCGTGCCTACGACGAGCAGCTGCGCACCGACGCCGAGACGCCGAGCGCCCTGGCGGTGGTACGACGCGGCCCCCTGCGGCTCGTGACCTTCGCGGGTGGACGCGGCTTCGTCACCTACCGCGACCTCGCAGGCGCCGATGCCGACGAGATCGCCGACCTGGTCGATGCCGCCCTCGAACACTTCCGGGCCGACGGCTCGATCGTCCGCGTCGAGTGGAAGACGCGCGGCCACGACCGGGCGCCTGGCCTGCACGAGGCCCTCGTGGCCCGCGGCTTCCGTCCCGAGGAGCCCGAGTCGATCATGATCGGCCCGCTCGCCGCGCTCGTCGACGCGCCCACGCCTCCCGGGGTGACCATCCGACGGGCGACCGAGCCCGAGGACGTCCGCGCCGTGAGCCTCATGGTCGACCGGGCCTTCGGCGACGAAGGGGACGAGAACCGGGCCCGCGACCTCCTCAGCCGTCTCGCGCGCGAGCACGACCGCCCGGACGGGATGCAGCTGTGGGTCGCCGAGACCGAGGGCCAGATGGTGTGCGGCGGGCGCCTCGAGCCGGTTCCCGGCACCGACTTCGCGGGGATCTGGGGTGGCGCGACGCTGCCGGAGTTCCGGGGGCGCGGCATCTATCGGGCGCTCACCGCGGCCCGCGCTCGGGCCGCCCTCGCCCTCGGCCGCACGCTCGTCCACTCCGACTCGACCGAGCACTCGCGGCCGATCCTCGAACGCTCCGGGCTGCGTACGGTCTCGACGACCACGCCGTATCAGTGGCGGCGCTGACGGACGGGTCACGCCGCACGGGGCGGACGGGCCCGATCGACGATCCGATGCGCCACGACGCGGTATCGGCAGGTACCGTCGGCAGGACTCACGCCCAGCATCGAAGGAGATCGCCGTGAAAGACCAGAGCCCCGACCTCACCACCGACGAGAAGATCGCGCTCACGGGCGGCCAGGACTTCTGGCACCTCCACGCCCTGCCCGACAAGGGCCTTCCCGCGGTGATGGTCAGCGACGGTCCGCATGGCCTGCGCACCCAGAAGGGCGATTCCGACATGCTGGGCCTCAACGACTCCGTCGAGGCCACATGCTTCCCGCCCGCCGTCGGGCTCTCGGCGACCTGGAGCCCCCGCACGGCCGGCGCCGTCGCCGCCGCGATCGCCGAGGAGGCCCGCGCCGAGGGCGTGTCCGTCGTGCTCGGCCCGGGCATGAACATCAAGCGCTCGCCGCTGTGCGGGCGCAACTTCGAGTACTTCTCCGAGGACCCCCACCTCGCCGGCGAGATGGCCGTGGGCTACGTCGACGGCATGCAGAGCGCGGGCGTCGGCACCTCCGTCAAGCACTTCGCGCTCAACAATCAGGAGACCGACCGCATGCGCGTCGACGTCGAGGTCGACGAGCGCACCAAGCACGAGATCTACTTGCGCGCCTTCCGCTCGGTCGTGACCCGCTCGCAGCCGTGGACGGTCATGTGCTCCTACAACGCGGTGGGCGGCACCCTGGTCTCCCAGAACCACCACCTGCTCACCGAGGTGCTGCGCGACCAGTGGGGCTTCGAGGGCGTCGTCGTCTCCGACTGGGGCGCCGTGGTGGACCGCCCCGCCTCCGTCGCGGCCGGGCTCGACCTGCAGATGCCTGCGGACGCCGGCGCCGAGCAGGACCTCCGTGACGCCGTCGCCGCGGGCGACTACGACCTGGGTGCCCTCGACCGCGCTGCCGACCGGGTGGCCGCGCTGATCCGTCGCAGCGCGGAGAACGCTGCCCCCGGCTCCTCCTACGACCGCGATGAGCACCACACCGTGGCCCGTGACGCCGCGCGCAAGGCGATCGTGCTGCTGACCAACGACGGCACGCTCCCGCTCGCGTCCGACACGGACCTCGCCGTGATCGGTGACTTCGCGCAGACTCCCCGCTACCAGGGCGCCGGGTCCTCGCATGTGACGCCCACGCGGCTCTCGAGCGCGCTCGATGCCATCCGTGAGGCGACCGGGGCCGAGGTGCCCTTCGCCCGCGGCTTCGTCCCCGGACAGGGCGCCGACTCCGCACTCGTCGAGGAGGCCGTCGAGGTCGCCCGTGCGGCCGGCACGGTGCTCGTGTTCCTGGGGCTCGGTGAGGACGTCGAGTCCGAGGGCTACGACCGCGCCGACATGGAGCTGCCCGCGGAGCAGGACGCGCTGCTCCAGGAGATCCAGAAGGTCAACGACCGCGTGGTGGTGCTGCTGTCCAACGGCTCGGCGGTGCGCCTGCCCCCGACGGTGCGCGACGCCTCCGCCGTGCTCGAGACCTGGCTGCTGGGCCAGGCGGGCGGCGAGGCCGTCGCCGACGTGCTGTTCGGGGTCGTCAGCCCCTCGGGCAAGCTCGCCGAGACCGTCCCGGTGCGCCTCGAGGACGTGCCCTCGTTCCTGCACTTCCCCGGGGAGGGCTCGCGCGTGCAGTACGGCGAGGGCCTGTTCGTGGGCTACCGCGGCTTCGACGCGCGCGGCCTCGAGGTCCAGTTCCCCTTCGGCCACGGCCTGTCGTACACGACGTTCGCCTACTCCGATCTCGATCTGTCGTCGGACGAGGGCGGCATCCGCGTCGCGCTCACCGTGGCCAACACGGGGGAGCGGGCCGGCCGCGAGGTGGTCCAGGCCTACGTCTCGGTGCCCGGATCGAGGGTCGCCCGGGCACCGCGCGAGCTCAAGGGCTTCGCCGAGGTCGAGCTCGAGGCCGGCGCCTCCGAGCGGGTCGAGCTCACGCTCACACGCGCCGACCTGGAGTACTGGAGCGTGGCCCTGCACGGCTGGGCCGTCGAGGGCGGCACCTATCACGTGGCGGTCGGGGCCTCGAGCCGCGACCTGCGTCTCGAGGGCGACGTCGAGCTGTCCGGCGACGAGACGATCCCCGAGGTGACCGGCGCGACCACGCCGCTCGAGATCGCGGAGCTGCCCGGCGGCGAGGAGAAGCTCGAGGCCTTCATGTCCTCGATCGGGCTCATGGCCGATCCCGAGATGCGCAAGATGGCCGAGCAGATCCCGATCGGGCGGCTCACCGGCATCGGCAACGTCAGCCGTGAGGACCTCGCCGCCTTCATCGACAGCCTCAACCAGCGCTGAGGCGAGGGGCGCCGGGATCGTCGGGGCGCTGCCCTGCGCGGGCGCTGAGCCGAGTGCCGCTTGTCGGTCGGGAGCCTCGGGAAAAGCTCCCGTGCGGACCGTGGTCGCGAGGTCACGGTCCGCAGGCGGGCTCTGGCTTCACTCGCGGCCTGTCGATGCCCCGCTTCGAAGCATCGTGAACAGCGCGTCCAGCCGCGCGCGATGGTCCTCCACGAGCGCGGGGTCGACCTCGTCCGTCGCCGCGCCACGCAGGCGCCGGCGCGCGGTCCCGGTGAGGACCGCCGCATAGCCCGCGACGAACAGCGCTGCGAGCAGCTCGGCCTCGACGGTCGCGGACGTCGCAGAGGCACTCTCCCCGGCGGGCCCGGCGACGGTGCCGCCCACGCGCTGGACGACGACCGGGTGCTCGCCAGCGCCCGTCGTGCCCGCGGGCTCGGCAACGCCGCTTCGCTCCTCGACGCCCGTCGCGCCCGGGGCTGTTGCCGCGCCCGGCGCGGTGCCGTTCGACGGGGTGCTCGTCCGCGTGATCTCCTCGGCCAGGGCCGTCTCGAGATCGGCGGCGATCTGCCGGGCGCGCGCGATCACGGCCGCCGAGCCCGCGACCGTGCGGAAGAACGGCGCCGAGCGCGGGTCGAGGCCCGAGAGCGGGTGGCGCTCTTCGGCGAGGCGACCGCACAGCTCTTCGAGAGCGTCGAGCACGTCGGTTCCCGGTGCCCGATCGCGCACGGCCGCACGCAGCAGCTCGTCGGCATCGAAGGCGCGGTCGAGGAACATGTCCTCCTTGCGTGGGAAGTGGTTGAACACCGTCACGCTCGAGACGCCCACCTCCCGCGCGATCTGCGCGACCGTCACGGCGTCGAACCCGTGCTCGAGGAACAGCGGGGACGAGGCCTCCAGGATCCGGGCGCGGGTGCGTGCCCCTCCGCGCGGGTCGGTGCGTGGCATGCGCATCACACTCTCTTGAGTCACTAAGTTTAGTCACTTAACTTGGAGGCATGTCCTCCGATGACACCATCGTGGCACCGTCTCCCGGCGCCCGCCCCTCAGGCCCCATCGCCTCTCGTCGTGCACCCGCCTCGCTCCGCGAGGCATGGATCGCGCTCGCCGGTCTCGCGGCCGTCTTCCTGTTCGAGATGCTCGACACCTCGATCCTCAATGTCGCCCTGCCGGTGATCGGGCGTGAGCTGCACGCCTCGACCACCGCGGTGCAGTGGATCACCGGCTCGTACGCGGTCGTCTTCGGCGGATCGATGCTGGCGCTCGGAGCGCTCGCCGACCGCGTGGGCCGTCGCCGTGTCATGCTCATCGGCCTGGGGCTGCTGGGGCTCGCGAGCCTGGCCACGGCGTTCGTCTCGACCGCGGGCGAGCTGATCGCGGTGCGCGTCGCGATGGGGGTCGCGGCGGGGATGACCACGCCCGGCTCCCTCGCGCTCGCCTTCCGGTTGTTCCCCGACGATGGGCTGCGGGTGCGCGCGATGACGCTCATCTCGACGGTGGGGATCGTGGGCCTGGCCATCGGACCGACGGCCGGTGGCCTGATCCTCGCGGTCGCGCCGTGGCGAGTGCTGCTGCTCGTCAACGTGCCGATCGCGGTGCTCGGGATCGTGGGGATCCGCTGCGGGATCACCGCCGACGATCCCGCCGAGCTGCACCGTGCGCCGGCGGACCTGGCCGGCGCCGTGCTCGGCACGGCGGCCATCGTGCTCGGTCTCGTCGCCCCGACCCTTGTCGTCGATCGCGGTGCTTCCTCGGCCGTCGCATGGGTGGCGATCGTCGGCGCCGCCCTCGCCCTCGTGCTGTTCGCTGCACGTGAGCGCCGTGCCGCTCACCCGCTCCTCGACCTCGCCCTCGTGGCCCGGCCCCTGGTCTCGAGCGGGCTCGCCTACAAGGCCGCCTCGGGTCTGGCCACGGCGGGGATGGGTTACCTCGTCACGCTCCAGCTCCAGCTGGAGTGGGGATGGGCACCAGCGCTCGCGGCCATCGGGATGCTTCCGCAGGTGCTGGTGCTGATCGCGGGTGGCGCGGTGATCACGCCGATGATGAAGCGGCTGGGGCTCGAGCGCTCCGCCTGGATCAGCGCTTTCGTGGTCGTGGCCGGTCTCGCGGTCTACGCCGTGCTGGGTCGCCTCGGATACGGCTGGGTCGCGCTCGCCCTCGTGCTCGTCTCCGCCGGCATGCGGGTGGTCGGCGTGGTCGCCGGCACGAACGTGATGCGCGGGCTCCCGGCCGACCGCACCTCGACGGGCGCCGCGCTCGCCGACACGTCGACCGAGGTCGCGTCCGCGGTGGGGATCGCCGTGCCCGGCACGATCCTGGCCGCGACGTTCACCGGGTCGATCGCCGTCGTGCCCTGGAGCGTCGCCCAGACCGGCGAGTTCCGGGAAGCCGTGACGATGGCGGGGCTCGTGCTGACCGTCGTCTCCGCTCTGCTCGTCGGCTGGGGCTTCGTGCGCGCCCGCAGGGCGGCCGACGGCGTGACAGAGAACTGAGCCGGGCAGGCGATCGGCGCGGGCCGGCGCCGGACGTGGCATTCAGGCGACGCGGTGCCTGCTGGAAAAGGTAGTCATATGGTGAGCCGACCTCCCTGAGAGCCTCGGCCGACCATATGACTACCTTTTCTCGCCGCGGTCCCGGTCGCCGAGCGTGACGTGGAGGAGCGCCTCAGCCAGGCATGCGGAATCCCAGGCGTGAGTACAGAGCGTGAGCCGCACGGGACGTGCCCTCACCGACACGTAGGCTCAGCGTCGAGTCGCCACGCTCGCGGCACGCCTGTGCGGCGCCCAGGACGAGGGCACGGCCGATGCCGCGACCGCGGTAGGGAGGGCCTGTGAAGAGGTCGATGACGAACGGCCCCTCCAGCTCGGTGTCCCAGAGGGAACGCGTGGTCGTGAGTATCGCTCCCGACACTGCCCCGCCGCCCTCGGCGAGAAGGCTCGCCTCGGGGAGCAGCTCCCCGTACTCGCCTCCCAGGCTCGCGTCGATCTCGGCACCCGCATCCTCCATGTCGGTCGCGCCGACACCGGGCGGGTATGCCGTGAGATAGAGGTGTGCGAGTGCGGTCCGGTCCTCGTCCGTGAGCGGTCGAATCGTGAGGGCGGACGGACATGACGGAGGCAACGGGCAGGCGCGGAGATCGAGGGTGCGGAGGTCGGAAGGCATGAGGGTCCATTCGGCGAGGTCGGGCGGCGGTGTCGTCGGAGCGCTGAGGGACGGGCCATGCCTGCACGCTAGCGCCGTGCTCGAGGCGGGATCGACACGTTTTCCGCTCTCCACCGCGCCAGCAGAGCCTCGACCGCATCGAGCTCGCCGCGCTCATGCCAGGCGAGACGGCGAAGAAGCTTGACCGAGGTCCACACCTCCCCGTCGGCGCGCACGACGCGGTCACGGGGCATGTTGGCGATCGTCTGCTGGACGTGGCGGTTTGACGTCTCGAGCTCATCCCGCAGATCGTCGCTGCGCGGGAGCGCGGGCAGCGCGAGCTGAGGCAGGTAGTACCTCGACTCGGTGTCGCAGAGGTGCCAGAGAGTCTGTCGCACGGTGCGCCATCGAGCCCACCCAGGCATCTTGCGAGCGGGATCGTCATGGTCGAGTTGCCAGGCAGCCGTTCCGTCGACGAGGACGAGGGCGCGTCGCCGCTGGGCGCGGAGGATCTCAGCGGTCTGTACGATCTCGTGATCCTTCGCCGTCACCAGGTCGCGGTCGAAAACCTGTTCATCGCCGTCAATCCGTTCCTCGACAACGACGGGCCCATGTGCGGCTGCGAACCGGGCGAGTGCCTTATGCCGACCGACGTCTCGACGAACACCTGGCGCATCGGACCTCCTCGGTGGCCTCGATGATACGTAGGCGCTCAGGCCCTCGACGTCCGTACGACGGCCTCGGGGCGGTCCCGGTCGTCGAGCGTGAGCTGGAGGAAGGTGAGGTCGAGCCAGATGCCGAACTTGGTTCCGACCTGCGGAAGCACACCGACGGTCCGGAACCCGAGCTTCTCGTGGAGACGGATCGAGCCGACGTTGTCGGAGGCGATGCCCGCGACCATCGCGTGCAGGCCCGGGCCACGGGCGCGCTCGATCAGCTCGACCATGAGAGTCCTGCCGAGGCCCCGCCCGCGCTGATCGCCCCGCACGTAGACGGAGTGCTCGACGGTGTAACGGTAGCCGTCGTGCGGCCGCCACGGCCCGAACGTGGCGTAACCGACCACGTCGTCGTCATCGACCGCGACGAGCACGGGGAAGCCGGCCCGCTCATGGTCGGCCACCCACGCGGCACGATCGGCCTCGTCGACCGTCCGATCGTTCCAGATGGCGGTCGTGTGCTCGACGGCGTCGTTGTAGATCGCGGTGATGGCCGGGATGGAGCCGGCATCGGCCTCGGTGATTCGCATGGGGGCCTCCTCGTACGCCCATCCTGACGGTCGCGGTGTCGTGGTGCCGAGACCGTCCACGGACGGCGCCGGAGGATCCGGTGCTCCCGTGGGTCGCGATGGACCAGGATGTCCCCTATGGACAACGATGCGGGCGCAGCCGACACCGCAGCCGACCGCGCCGAGGATGCCGCCGACCGCGCTGAGGACGCGGCCGAGCGCGCCGAGAGCTCACCCGCCCTCCGTGCCGCCGCGCGCACCGGCTTCATCGCGAGCGGCCTGGTCCACATCCTCATCGGTTGGATCACCCTGCGGCTCGCCCTCGGCTCCGGCGGCGGGGACGCCGACCAGTCCGGGGCGCTCTCCTCGGTGGCCCAGGCTCCCGGCGGTGAGATCCTGCTCGGCATCGGTGCGCTCGCGATGGGCACGCTGGCCGTCTGGAACGCCCTCGAGGCGTGGTTCGAGGCACGGCGCGAGCCGACCGCCGCGAAGAAGCTGCGCCGCGCGGTGTCCTATGCCGGGAAGGCGGTCGTGTACGCAGTCATGGCGGTCACCGCGGGCCGCTTCGCCGTCGGCGCGGGCTCGTCCTCGAGCCAGCAGACGGAGGGGATCACCGCGCCGCTGCTCGGCCATCCCGCGGGGAGGGCGGTCGTGGTCGCCGCCGGCGCCGTCATCGTCGGTATCGGCGTCTTCCACGTGGTCAAGGGCGCGACCCGACGGTTCGAACGCGACCTGCGGCGCACGCCCTCGGGCTCGGCGTCGCCCTTCGTCGTCGCCACCGGCATGGCCGGGTTCATCGCCAAGGGCGGGGCCCTGATCGCGGTGGGCGCCCTGTTCGCCTGGGCCGGGGTCGGGGCGGATCCCGACAAGGCCACCGGGCTCGACGGCGCCCTGCACACGATGGCGGGCCTGCCGGCCGGGACGGTCCTGCTCGCCCTGGTCGGGATCGGCCTCGCCCTCTACGGCATCTACAGCTTCTTCCGGGCGCGCTACGAGGGGCTCTGATCCGCCCGGAGCACCCGGAGCCACTGCCCCAGCACGTCCTCGATCCGACCGTGCACGCGCACGGCCGCGAGGGCGTCGCCACGGGTCGGACCGTCGTTGACGATGACGACGGCCTTGCCGCCGGTCCCCGCGCGGCGCACGAACCGCAGCCCCGACCGGACGGTGAGGCTCGAGCCGAGGACGAGCAGCGCCTCTGCGCGATCGACCGCGGCCATGGCGGCCGCGACGTGCTCGGGCCGGGCGCTCTCGCCGAAGAAGACGACGTCGGGTTTGAGGACGCCGCCGCACAGGGGGCACGGCGGATAGCGGAAGCTCGAGGTGCGGTCCACCTCGGCGTCGCCGTCGGGCGCCTGCGCGGCATCGGCGGCGAGCTCGTCGAGATGCGCGGCGACCTCGGGGTTCATGGCCAGCAGGCGTTCGTGATGCCGCTCGCGGGAGCTCGTCGCGTCGCACGAGAGGCAGCGCACGACCGCGAGGCGGCCATGCAGGTCGATCACGGGATCAGAGCCGGCGTCCTGGTGGAGGCCGTCGACGTTCTGGGTGATGACGGCCTCGAGCGGGGTGGCGTGGGCGAGAGCGGCCAGGCGCCGGTGGGCGAGGTTGGGGCGGGCGCGGTTGAACTGGGTCCAGCCCACCGTCGAGCGCGCCCAATATCGGCGTCGTGCGAGGTCCGAGCGGGTGAACTCCTGGAAGGTCATGGGGGAGCGGGGCACGGCGTCCGCGCCCCGGTAGTCCGGCAGCCCGGAGCCGGTGGACATGCCCGCGCCCGTCAGTACGGCGGTGTCCCGGCCGCGGATGACGGCGAGGGCGCGCTCCACGGTCCCTTGGTCGCTCACCAGACCGTAGCCGCCGCCGGGGTCAGGCCCCCACGCGGGGAGGCGGGGCAGCCCGCGGCCGAGGGGCGGAGCGGTGGCCGTCGAGAACCAGCGTCCGACGTCGGCGGCATCGCCCGGCCGAGGCGGGGCGGTCGGGGACGATGACACGGGGCTCACGCGGCCAGGCTACGACGTGCCGTCGATGCCATGGCTGTCCGCTCGCTGAGGGCGTGACGCCGTGATCACGAGGGCCGCTTCGAGACCAGTCGATGTACCGAGCTCTGCGGAACGGGCGCCACTGCGCTCTGATGGCGACACGGGCGCAGAACTCGATGACGAGTGGCGACGCACGCCATTGCGGTGATGAGCTCAGCGCTTCCAGTACGCGAGTGCATGCACGCGCTCCTTGGGCACGCCCAGGCGCTTGCGCAGCGCCGAGGAGAGACGCCGCGTGGGCTCGCCCTCGAGGGAGACGAAGTACACGCTGCCGTCCGGCGCGGAGGCCGCGACCTCGAGGGCGGCGTCGACGATCGAGCCGTCGCGGTCGAACCAGCGCACCTCGACGTGCCCCGCGCGGGTGGCGGGACTCGGAAGGGTCGTCTCGTCGTCGGGATAGCCGCGCTCGAGCAGCACGGTCGCCGGGAGATCGGGCGTGCGGCGGAGCGTGTCGACGATGGCGGGCAGCGATGCCCCGTCGCCGACGGCGACCAGGTGCCCGGGCAGGGGGTCCACGAGCGGGCGCCCGTTGAGGATCGTCGCGTCGATCTCGTCCCCGGGGGCCGCCTGCTGCGCCCACGCCGAGGCGATGCCCGGGTGCAGGTAGAACTCGAGCGAGAACTCGCCCGTCGCAGGATCGGGATCCACCACGGTGTATCCGCGCTGATGGCCCTTGCCGCCGGGCTCGGTGAACCACAGACGCAGCCAGTAGGTGGGATAGAGATCCTCGGCGGCGAGCACCTCGTCGCCGCGACAGCGCAGGCGCACGACGTGCTCGGAGACCTCCTCGCGCCCGACGACGCCGACACGCGTGTCTCGGGCCCGGAAGGCCTTGAGGATCACCCCGTTGACGCCGCGGCGCGGGGAGCTGGTGCGGGAGTCGATCGTCGACACGGGGCCCTCCGAGGTGAGAAGTAAGGTGAGGGGCACCTTACCTCGCATGGACGGCTGAGGGCGATGGCCAGGGGCGAGCTGACAGGACCGGGCGCCATACGGCTGCGCGATGCCGTCACACGCCTCGGCGGTCCCGAGAGCGCCGCTTCCCAGCAGGGACCCGCGCCGAGCGCCGCCCGTGTCCCACCCTCCGCCAAGGTGCCGCGCCCTGCGTCCCCGCATGTGTCAGTCCAGGCCAGAGCGAGTGTCCCGGTCAGCCCGCGAACGTCGTCCCCGGTCCGAGTCCCGCGACGCCGGGTGTCGCTGCGAAGAGCGAGCCCGCGGCGGGATCGTCGTCGTCCACGAGGTTCTCCCGGCTCGTGGTGATGAAGAGAGTCGTGAGGTCGTCGCCGCCGAACGTGCAGGCCGTGACCTGTCGAGCGCCGACCTCGATGCGCTGGTCGACCGAGCCGAGGGCGTCGAGGCCGAGCACGGCGCCCCCACCGTTCATCGCGACCCACACGTGCCCATCGGCGTCGAGGCACAGCCCGTCGGGGCCACCGCCCTGGGCGGACAGATCGCTGAACGGCCGCCGGTTCACCAGGCCGCGCTCGTCGTCCCAGTCCAGGACGTCGACCCGGCCGGTGGGGGTGTCCACGTAGTAGGCGAGGGAGCCGTCGCGCGAGAAGGCCAAGCCGTTGGAGACGGTCAGCCCGGTCGCGATACGGCGGGTGCTCAGGTCCGGGAACAGCCGCCACATCTCGGCGCCACCCTCGTGCTGGTCGTAGGCCATCGATCCGCACAGGAACGACCCGTCGGGCGCCACGGCGCCCTCGTTCATCCGTACCGGGCCGTCCCACAGGTCCCCGAGCAGCTCGAACGTGCCGTCGGCGCCCTCGAGGCCGAAGCCCCTCTCGACCGCGAGGATGGCACCGCCGTCGCGGCGCGGCCGCACGCACGCGACGACGGGGCTCGGAGTCCCGATGCGGTCGACGCTCCCGTCGGCTCGCAGGTGCAGCAGATCGCCTGCGAGCATGTCCACCCAGCGCAGGCCGCCCCAGGATTCCGACCACGACGGCCCCTCGCCGTGGTAGCAGATCGAATCGGTCAGGCGCTCGGCGTCCACGGTCGCTCCCTCGGGTCCAGACGGGGCCGGCGGCGGCCCCGGGGAGGCCCACGCTACGCGACCGGTCCTCGTCGGTGTGGCGGCACTCGCGGGAGTGGTCAGTCCCGGCGCAGGAGCGAGCCCATTGGCACGAAGTCGGAGAACTCCGGATCCAGATCCGCGTCGACCCCGGAGGCCTCCGGGGCCGACGCACCTGGCGCTGCCGCTCCGTCCGCGTCCTCGTTCGTGGGGCGCTCGTCGGCGGGCCCGTCCGACTTCGAGGGCGGCTCGACGTCGTCGTGGCCGATACGGCGCGTCCCGCAGCCGAGCGCCGCGAGCTCCTGGGCGGCACGGCGCGTGCGGGAGGCGAGCGAGACCTCGTCACCCTCCCCGATGGCGGCGGCGCCGAAGTCCGAGCTCGCCGCGACCACGGCCGTCGGCACGAGAGCCGCCTTGAGGTACACGAACATCGGGCGGATCGTGTACTCGAGCGCGAGCGAGTGGCGCGCCGTGCCGGCCGTCGCGCCGAGCAGCACGGGCTTGCCGGGCCACACGCCGAGCGGCACCACGTCGATGAAGGACTTGAACAGACCCGAGGGGCCGGTGTTGAAGATCGGCGTCACCGCGATGACGGCATCGGCCTCCCGGACCGCTGTGATCAGGGCGGCGAGGCGCTCGCCGGGGAAGTGGGAGAGCATCGCATCGGTGATCTCGTGCGCGTAGGAGCGCAGCTCGTAGACCGCCACCTCGACCTCCGCGCCGCGCGCCTCAAGCTCCTCGCGGGCGCTCGCGGCGAGGTGGTCGGCGAGCATCCGGGTGGAGCTCGGGGAGGACAGTCCCGCGCTGAGCACGGCGATCCGCATCGGTGTGTCGGTCATGGCCTTACTTCCCTGAGGATGGATGGACGGTGCCGACCGTATCGGCGATCGGCGAGGGCGGTCGGCGGGCCGGATGAGGGCGGCTCAGGCGGGACGTCGTGACGAGTCGCCGCTCTCGGCCTTCGGACCGGTCCAGTTCTCTCCCGTCTCGAAACGGTACGCCGCGTCGAAGGTGCCGCGCTCGGCCTCGGCCGCCGCGACGAGGCTCGCATGGGTCGGCGCGTCCGGGACGTCGGCGGGTCGACGGGTGCCGAGCTCGCGCCGCAGCACGGGTACGACCTCGGTGCCCAGCAGCTCGATCTGCTCCATCACGGTCCGGTGCGGCAGCCCCGCGTGATCCATGAGGAACAACTGGCGCTGATAGTCGCCGACGTGGTCGGCCATCGTGAGGTAACGCTCGACGACCTGGTCGGGGGAGCCGACGACGAGCGGGGTCTGGGCCGTGAAGTCCTCCATCGAGGGGCCACCGCCGTAGACCGGGGCGTGGTCGAAGTACGGGCGGAACTCGGTGACCGCATCCTGCGACCTCGCGCGCATGAACGCCTGGCCGCCGAGGCCGACGATCGCCTGCGCGGCGGTGCCGTGACCGTAGTGCTCGAACCGCCGGCGGTAGAGCTCGACCATCTGCCGGGTGTGGCTGAGCGGCCAGAAGATGTTGTTGTGGAAGAAGCCGTCGCCGTAGTAGGCGGCCTGCTCGGCGATCTGCGGGGAGCGGATCGAGCCGTGCCAGACGAACGGCGGGACGCCGTCGAGCGGGCGGGGCGTCGAGGTGAACTGCTGGAGAGGCGTGCGGAAACGGCCCTCCCAGTCCACGACGTCCTCATGCCACAGGCGGTGCAGGAGGTCGTAGTTCTCGACCGCGAGCTCGATTCCCGTGCGGATGTCCTGGCCGAACCACGGGTAGACGGGGCCGGTGTTCCCGCGGCCCATCACGAGGTCGACGCGCCCGTCCGTGAGGTGCTGGAGCATCGCGTAGTCCTCGGCGATCTTCACCGGGTCATTGGTCGTGATCAGCGTGGTCGCGGTCGACAGGAGCAGGCGCGAGGTCTGGGCGCCGATGTAGGCGAGGGTGGTGGTGGGCGAGGACGTCACGAACGGCGGGTTGTGATGCTCGCCGAGGGCGAAGACGTCCAGGCCGACCTGTTCGGCGAGCTTCGCCTCCTCGACCATGGTCCGCAGGCGCTCGCGCTCGGTGGGCACGCGCCCCGTGGTCGGATCGGGCGTGATGTCGGCGATGGTGAAGATCCCGAACTGCACGGGAGCCCTCCTTCCGGGTGTGGGCCGGCCCAGCGGAACCGAGCCTATAGATGAAAAATAAATTAGTGAGAGGTGGGAGGCAAGGAGGTGTCGCGGACGGCACACCGAGGAGCAGGACGCGGGGAGGCGGGGGAGTGACGGCGGGGAAGGGGCGGGGAGCGGGTTGGGGAGTGACCGGTGGTGGGGGCACGGGGGTGGATGCGGGGAAGGGACGCGGAACGGGACGACAGGGAGAGAACGGCGCCCGCGCACAGGAGGAGCGGCTGTGGGGAGGAGACGGAGAGGGGCGGCGTGGCCGGCGTACCTGGGGTGCGTGTCCTGGACGGGTCGCTGGTGATGTGCACTGGCCATATGGCCACAACACGTCACCAGCGTCCCGTCCGTGACCAGCCCCGAGGAGGAGGCGTCCGATCTCGAGTCCGACGAGGCCCGCGTGGGTGGAGCGCGGACCCGGATGCCGGTTGCCACCCCGGTTCACGGATGAGCGCCCGGTCCGGACTTCGGTCGAGCGCCTGGCTCCTGCCGGCGGACGCCCTGCCCCTGCCGGCGGACGCCCTGCCCCTGCCGGGGCTGCACACCTGCCCCTGCCGGGCTGCCCGCCCGCCCTTGCCGGGGCTGCACGCCCGGCCGTAGCGACGTGCTTCACCCGACCGACTGCCTTCACCCGACCGGCCGCGCCGCCCACCGGTTGCGCCGCCGCCCGGGCTCGCTCGGTCAGCGCATCTGTTCGGCGGGGGCCGAGAACGTCGCGCAGCGGCTCGTGTCGCCGCCCGCGTCGTAGCCGCGTTTGGCCCAGTACGCCTGGGTCTCCGCGCTGCCGTGGGAGGCGTCGGCGCGATAGGTGTCGGGATCGACCATGCGCGCGTAGTAGCCCTGAGTGATCTGCTGCGCACCGCCCATCCGACTGTGCGACAGCGCGCCCAGGCACGTGGCCATCGACTCGATCCGGCGCGCCATGTCCGGCGGGCCGTCCACCCCCGCCGAGGAGGCGGCGTCGGCGCCGTCGAGCACTCCCGTGAGCGACTGCAGATGATGTCCGTACTCGTGCCCGAGCACGCTGACGATGGTCAGCTCGGTCCAGGAGGCAGTGCCGGATCGGTGCGTCCCGACGGTCGACGAGACGTAGATCGTGCGTTCGGGCGGACAGTAGACGGCCGGGAGCGCCGACTCCTTCCCGCCACACGCGCTGCCGGTGCCGCGATGGGGATCGAAGACGACGACGGACACCGGCTCGAAGGCGAGGCCCGCGGCGGTGAGCACAGGCTCCCACTGCCGGTCGAGACAGGCCGCGAGCGCCGCCAGATGCTCCTGCAGCGCCTCACGGGAGATCGACCTGCCGCGCAGGGCGGGCAGACCGCAGTCCATCATGTCGCTCAGCTGCAGCTGGGTCAGCGGTGAGGCCGTGAGAGCCGTCCATGCCGGGTCCCGGGGGCCGCTCGCCGGGGCCGGGAGGCCTGCCTCCGAAGGAAGCGGTGTCTGCGAGGACAGCGGATCCACCCCACCGGGCCGATAGGGAGCGTCGAACTCGCGCACCTGGTGGAGGAAGGCGATCCCCACCAATCCCACCGCCACACAGCCGACGAGGAGCGCGGCGCACAGGACCAGGGCGGGGTGGCGCTGCCGGAGACCGGCACCGGGAGCGAGGTGCCGTCCGCGAGGTTCCATCATGCGCTCCAGCCGGATGAGCCAGACCGCGCAGCGGGGGGAGGAGCGCGGTGTTGGGGCCAGGGTACTGGCGGGAATCGGTGCGCTCGTCCACGCGGTCGAGGCAGATGCATCGAACGATGCGCGATCCGCTCCCGGCCCCGCCGCCTCCCGTGGTGATGGGGCGTCCGACCCCGGGGACTCACCGCGGCGTCGAGCCCCTCCGCACCACGACGGCCATGACGATGTAGCAGCCCGAGCCGGCGAGGAGCGCCGCCATGACCATCCAGCGGAACACGACGGTCGAGTCCCCGACGACGAGGCCGAAGGCGACGAAGGCGATGACGGCCGCGATCGCGGCGGCGAGCAGACTCGAGCGCAGCGCCTGCGCCAGCCGGTTCGCGTCGTCGGGGTCGGTGGACACGCGACTCGCGCGCTGGTCATCGGACATGAGGTCTCCTTCGCTCGGGTGGCCCGTGGGGCCGCGGCGGTGGGCGGTCGGCCGCTCGTGGGCCGCTGCGCCCATCGTCGGGTGGGCAGCGGCGGGGCGCGAGATCCTCCCGAATCGGTGCGGAGATGTGTTCTATCGTCCGATCATGCCGCCGGTCTCCTCATCCCGCTATCGCATGACCCGTGCCGCCTTCGACGTGGTGAGCGTGTTCGGATGCCTGGGAGCCACCGCCGTGCCCGGGCCTGCGTTCGCCGCCGTCCTCGCCCATCGCGGGTACTCGGCGCTGAGCGTCCGCAACGAGCTCGTGCGCCTGGTCGCGCGAGGCCTGCTCGACCGCACAGCGGCGGGCCGCGTGAGCGTCTTCCGCCGCTCTCCCGCGCTCGATGACGGGTTCGTCCGGTACTCCGGAGCGCAGGAGGACACCGGCTACGACGGCTCCTTCCGGGCCTTGCTCGTCACCATCCCGGAGAGCCGGCGCGGCGATCGTGACCGGGTGCTCCACGTCGCCCAGCACTGCGGGTACCGACCGCTGCGGGCGGGCGTGCTCATCGCCGTCCGGCACCGGCCGGGCGATCTGCGCCGCCGCCTGGAGCGGCTCGTCGAGGACGAGACGGGCATCGAGCACTGCCGCCTCGAACCGGAGTCGGACGCCCAGGCGCGGGACTGGGCCCGTCGCGCCTTCGCGTCCGCCGCCGAGACGGCGGAGGTCGCGGACCTCGAGAGGCAGGGGCGGGCGGCACGGGCCGCCTCGAGGCTCGACCACGGCACGTACTTCGACCTGTTCCATGCGGTCGCCATGGCGGTCGAGCGCACGGAGGTGCTGCCGGCGCGGCTGCGGGAGGAGGACGGCGGGCCCAGGCTGTGAGTCCGCGCCCTCATGGCTGCGATGGTCGAGCTGTGGGTCGACCGGCTGCTCGACGACCAGGTGGCCGAGGTGCTCGCACTCCCGGCGGCGGAGCTGGTCGTCTGGGATCCCGCGTTCTGGGCGCATGCGGCACGGGGAATGCCCGGCGA
>DAMDHZ010000043.1:0-9351 GCA_032101665.1 Brachybacterium sp.
CCCAGGACGACGCTGAGACGTTCCCCCGTGAATACGTCGAGAAGCTCCGGAAGGGGGCCGGCGACGCCCGCGTGAAGGCCAAGCGCGCTGACGACCTCGCCCACCGCCTCCACGTCACCCTCGTCGCGCAGACCGGGCGGCTCGCGGACCCCGAGGATCTGCCCTTCGCAGACGACCACCTCGATGACCCCGCGAAACTGCAGTCTGCAGTTGACGATCTCCTCGCCCGCAAGCCTCACCTGGCCTCCCGTCGGCCGCGTGGTGACGTCGGGCAGGGCCAGATGTCCGACGCCCACGGTACGGTCGACCTGGCCGCACTGCTGCGGAGCCGGGCATGAACGGCACCGAACGCCTCGAAGACATTCACGAGGATCTCCTGCACATCGCGTCGGTACTGTCGGAAATCCGACACCTGCTGGATGAACAGAATGATCTGATCGTGGAATCCGACTAAGCATTCCGGTACAATGAGGGCGTGGTCCTGGTGGCCGCGCCCTCATTGCTTTGCAGGTCTGGCACCTGAGCGAGAACACATTCACTTCTCAGACTTAGGAGCCAACAATGGCTGAGACCACCACCACGAACCCGGAGCTGCTCCAGGAGCAGGTCGCCTCGATCCTTCTCCAGCCCCTGGAGGCCGCGTCCGTCGTCCTCGCGTCCGGTCCCCGGATCTTCGACACCGCGTCCCCGCTGCGGATCCCCAAGCTCGTCTCCAGCTCCGATCCTGCCTGGGTTGGTGAGGGCGAGCTGATCCCCGAGCACGACGTAAACTTCGATGAGGTCCGCCTCATGCCCACCGACCGGAAGTCCATCAAGACGCTGATCCGGTTCACCAACGAGCTTCTCCGTCAGTCCGTCATCGGCCTGGACGCGACCCTCAAGGCCCGCCTGGTGTCCGATGTCGCCCGGAAGCTCGACACCGCGTTCCTGACCGGGGACGGCGCTGACGACACCGTGACGGGGATCGTGAACCAGGCCGGTGTGCAGCACGCCGTGCTCGATGCCACGGAGCCCGACTCCTTCCTCGACGCTCTCGCCCTCGCCTCGGCCGCGGAGGTCACCCCGAACCGCTGGTTCATCTCCGGTGCCGACTTCTTCTCCGTGCGGAAGATCAAGGACACCTCCGGCAAGTACGTCCTGGAGTCTGACATCACCACGGGCACCACGTACCGGCTGTTCGGCGTCCCGGTCACGGTGACGAACAAGCTGCCCGCCGGCACTGCGATCCTCGCGGACATGTCGCAGGTCGCGATCGCCCGGGACACCAACCCCACCGTGAAGCTCCTGGACCAGCGTTACGCGGAGTACGACGAGCAGGCGATCCGCGTGACCGCCCGCTTCGACCTCGGCCTGCTGCACCCCGAGGGCGTCATCGTCGCCAAGGCCGCCTGACCATGGCCGAGCCGATCAGCGCCCAGCTGGTGACCGTCCTGCAACCCGGTACCGCGTACACGGTGGACCTCCGGCCCCTCATGGCCGGGAGCACCGTCGAGTGGTACACGAACAGCAGCACGGTCCCGGCTGGGATGACCATGGTGAAGTCCCAGTGGTCACTGACCGGCCTGTCCGGGACGCCCACCGTCGAGGGCGACACCGCCATGAAGCTCGCCGGCATGGACGCCAACGGGGATGACACGGGGCAGGTCGTCACGATCACGATCCGCGTCACCAACAGCACCGAGCCCCCGGAGGAGCCCGGTGAGCCTGAGGAGCCCGCAGAGCCCGAGCCTGAGGTCGCGCGGGTCGCACGGTTCCTCGGCCAGGACGACGACGCCGATCTCCTCGCCCTCATCGCAGAGCACCTGCCCGTCATCACCGCGATGGCGAAGGCGTACACCCGCGGTGGTGGCTTCACCGAGCAGGGACCGGCCGACGACATCGCCGCAGTCATCACCGCCGCCACCTGCCGCCTCGTCGCTAACCCCGAGCAGCTCCGCTACCAGGCCGGCTCCGTCAGCGTCCAGGACTCCTTCCGCGGCTGGACCCTCACCGAGACCTACGTGCTGAACAGGTACCGGAGGCGAGCACGATGATCTTCCACACCCGCATGCGTGCCACCGCGCCCGACGGCACTGTCACCCCGTTCAAGGGGGAGCTCGTGCCCGGGGCGTCCAGCGAGCCGAACAGGGACAACCGGGATCTCGTCATCACGACGTTCAAGGCGATCATGCCGCCGTCCGTGGACATCACCGCCCATGACACCCTCACCGTCCTCGGCAAGAAGTACGAGTTCGACGGTGAGCCCATCCCCGTCCTGATCCGCGGCCGAGTGCACCACTACGAGGGGACGGTGCGCCGCGTGACCGGGTAGCAGCTTCGCGTCAAAGTCACCGCCCGTCCTCATCCTTGAGCGGGAGAACGGAATCCATGGGTCGGCAGCTTTCCAGCATTCGGACCGGCCCAGCGCGAAGACCACCGCCCCCTCGACACCACGTTGAGGGGGCGGTTCTCTGTCCGCTGGCAGGGGTACTCGAGCACCATGCACGCGTGGGCGTCACGCAGGTGATGCAAGTGCATCACCTGCCAGGAGCGTGAGCCCTGGGCACCCGTGGGCGTCACGGCGACGGTTAGTCGTCAACTTGCAGATGCAAGGTGAGCCCTGCGCACCCGTGGGCGTCACGGTGCGAGCGGACCTCAATGGGTCAACTACCCAGTGAGCCCTGCGCACGCGTGGGAGTCACGGGGCCTCGTCAGGTGTCCGATTTCGTACACGTGTGAGCCCTGCGCACGCGTGGGAGTCACCTGACCTCAGTCAGGTGCGTGATCGTCACGCACCGTGAGCCCTGCGCACGCGTGGGAGTCACCCTTCGTGACCGGCGGGTCAGTCCGCAGATAGTCCGCAGGAGAGTCCGCGGAGCCCTACGGGCCGCCTTTGCTTGGCCCCCTGCCCCGGATTTTGCCCGCCGCCCTGTGACCGCATTCGACTGTACGCACGGCGAGTAGGCCCCCGCCGTAGGGCGAGCGCCTGGCACCGTTCATCGTCGCCATGGCCGTGGCGTGCGCCGCGCCGGGTCTGCGCGGTTCGTGAGGTCACTACTCGACCCGTCGTCTGTTGTTCGCCCCGTGATCGCGGGGCCGCGTGTGACGTAGAGAGAGCACGCGTAAGGGCCTGGGAGGCCCTGGACGGTCCTCGGGACGCTCAGGGGGCGCACCGAGGGCCGCACAGGGTCGCTCAGGCGAACCGGTTCACGAGAGCGGACGCGGGGACGCTGGACTCTTGCGCCCGGTGCCAGAGGTCGAGCACCGTATCCACGCCCTCGATGTCCACGTCAGCAGCCTCAACGGCATATGCGGCCCTTGCAGCGGTGTGCAGGGCGTCGGCGATCCGGTCGGCCTCGGCGGGGGACAGGGCGAGCCCGAGGACGGCACGCTCACTGAGACGGACGGTCACCTCGACGTGACTGCCCTCGGATTCCACGTCGGCGTGTCCACCGTCGAGAGCGATCCGGTCGTGGACCCGCTCAGCGTCGAGCGGTGCAGTCGGCTCGAGGGAGGATGTGCGCTTCCCGATGATCTTGCCCGCGATCTTCGCGGGTGTACGGGCGGGGTAGGTTGGTGCGTGCATGGCGGTCCTCACAGTCAAGGATATTTCGCACCACAGCGCTCTGACCTGGCCTGACGTTTCACCCGTTCGCACAGCGCTGGATCGTCTAGACTGCGCGACTACCTGGACTGACGTCAGCGTACCGATCCGACCCTCGACGGCGGGCCCGGGCTCTGGGGAGTCCGGGCCCGTCGTCGTCCGAGAGAGGAGCACCGGCATGCCCGATGAACCCCTGAGGATCCACCGGGTTGGCCCCGAGGACCTCGACGCGCATCGCCGGCTGCGTCTGGAGATGCTGGCCGCCGACCCGGATGCGTTCTGGGCACGGCACGACGAGGTCGCACGATGGAGCGACGACCGGTGGCGCGAGGACCTCCGCGGGCCGCGCCTGCATCTGCAGGCGCGCGTCGGCGACGAGGTGCAGGGCGGGATCGCGGTGCTGCCCGAGGGCTACGTCCCCGAGCACACGATCGCCGAGGACGAGGCGATACTGGTCTCCCTGTGGGTGCGTCCCCCGGCGCGCGGCTCGGGGGTGTCGACCGCGCTGCTGCGCGCCGCCCGCGACCTGGCCGTGTCGCTCGGACGCCCGCGCCTGCAGCTCGAGGTCGATGAGCGCAACACGGCCGCGCGCCGGACGTACGAGCGCGTCGGGTTCCGCGACACCGGCCGTCGGGAGCCGCGCGCAGGACATGACAGCCGGTGGATCGAGTACGCGGCGCACGCCGAGGATCTGGGCTGACCCGAGCGGTCGTCCGCCCCGGACGCGACGAGGCCCCGCACCGTGTCGGTGCAGGGCCTCGTCCGCTCCCGGGCGTGCCCGGGGAGGCGATGTCAGTCGCCGATCGGCTCCGGCTTGCGGTGCAGGCGATCGGTCTCGTCGATGATCTCGGCAGCCATGGGACGCAGGGCGTCCTCGTGGGCCCGCGCGTGATGAGCGCAGAAGAGGAGCTCGCCGCCGGCGTTGAGGACGACCTTGACGTACGCCTGGGCGCCGCAACGGTCGCACCGGTCGTGACTCGTCAGTCGGGGGGCTTCGAGCGTGATGTTCATGGAGCCATTCAAACAGAGCACGGCATGCGGGGCACGTGTGAGGCACCCCGGTTCGCTGACCGCGCAACGCCCCTCGCCCCGTAGAATCGCCCCCGTGCCAGCTGCTTCCTCCACCGCCGCCTACGACGCCCGCCACCTCCAGGTCCTCGAGGGACTCGAGGCGGTGCGCAAACGTCCGGGCATGTACATCGGCTCGACGGACTCGCGCGGGCTCATGCACTGCCTGTGGGAGATCCTCGACAACTCGGTCGACGAGGCCCTCGGCGGCTTCGGCTCCGCGATCCGCGTCGAGCTGCACGCCGACGGCTCCGTCGAGGTGCGCGACAACGGCCGCGGCGTGCCCGTCGACGTCGAGCCGCGCACGGGTCTGACCGGCGTCGAAGTCGTCTACACGAAGCTCCACGCCGGCGGGAAGTTCGGCGGCGGCTCCTACGCCGCCTCGGGCGGTCTGCATGGCGTGGGCGCCTCCGTCGTCAACGCCCTCTCGGCCCGCCTCGACGTCGAGGTGGACCGCGGCGCGAAGACCTACGCGATGTCCTTCCAGCGCGGCGCCCCCGGCGTCTTCGCCGACGGCCCCGACGGCCCTGCTGCGGACGCCCCCTTCACGCCCGTCACCGAGGGCGCCGCCGAGCTCCGCGTGGTCGGCCGGGCCAAGCGGGGCGTGACCGGCACCCGGGTGCGCTACTGGGCCGACCCGCAGATCTTCGTCAAGGGCTCGCACTTCTCGATCGAGGAGCTCACGCGGCGCGCGCGTCAGACCGCCTTCCTCGTGCCCGGGCTCGAGATCACCGTCTCCGACCAGCGTCCCGAGCGCGCTCCCGAGGCGCCCGTGGACGTCTCCTACCGCTACGACGGCGGCATCGCCGAGTTCGTCGAGTACCTCGCGGCCGACGAGCGCATCACCGACGTGATCCGTCTGACCGGCTCGGGCGACTACACCGAGACCATCCCCGTGCTCGATGACAAGGGGCACATGGTCTCGCGCGACGTCGACCGCACGTGCGAGGTCGACATCGCTCTGCGCTGGGGCGGGGACTACGAGACGACGTTGCGCTCCTTCGTCAACATCGTCGCGACCCCCAAGGGGGGCACCCACGTCTCCGGCTTCGAGCAGGCCCTGCTCAAGACGATGCGCAAGCACGTCGACAACCAGGCGCGGCGCGTCAAGTTCAACGCCAAGAACGAGAAGATCGAGAAGGACGACACGCTCGCCGGTCTCACCGCGGTGGTCACCGTGCGGCTCGAGGAGCCCCAGTTCGAGGGCCAGACCAAGGAGGTGCTCGGCACGCCCGCCGTGCGTCAGATCGTGGCCCGGGTCGTCGAGGAGCGGCTCACGGCCTTCCTCACCTCGACCGCCAAGGGCGAGAAGGAGCAGGCCGCCCTCGTGGTCGACAAGGTCGTCTCGGAGATGCGCGCCCGCATCGCGGCGCGCATGCACAAGGAGGTCTCCCGCCGCAAGAACGCGCTCGAGTCCTCGACCATGCCGACCAAGCTCGCCGACTGCCGCTCGACCGACGTCGAGCGCTCGGAGCTGTTCATCGTCGAGGGCGACAGCGCGCTGGGCACCGCCAAGCACGCCCGCAACTCCGAGTTCCAGGCGCTCCTGCCCATCCGCGGCAAGATCCTCAACGTGCAGAAGGCGTCCATCACGGACATGCTCAAGAACGCCGAGTGCGGCGCGATCATCCAGGTGCTCGGCGCCGGGAGCGGCCGCACCTTCGACCTCGACGCGGCGCGCTACGGCAAGATCATCATGATGAGCGATGCCGACGTCGACGGCGCCCACATCCGCACCCTGCTGCTGACCCTCTTCCACCGCTACATGCGCCCCATGCTCGAGGCCGGGCGGATCTACGCGGCCGTGCCGCCGCTGCACCGCGTCGAGATCGTCCACGGCGGCTCGAAGCGCAACGAGTTCGTCTACACCTACTCCGAGGCGGAGCTCACCCGCCTGCTCTCGAACCTCGAGAAGCGCCGCAAGCGCTACAAGGAGCCGATCCAGCGCTACAAGGGCCTCGGCGAGATGGACGCCGACCAGCTCGCGGACACCACCATGGACCCGCGCCACCGTACCCTGCGCCGGGTTCGGATCGAGGACGCCGAGGCCGCGGCCACGATGTTCGAGCTGCTCATGGGCTCGGACGTCGCCCCCCGCAAGCAGTTCCTCATCGAGGGCGCCCACGAGCTCGACCAGGAGCGGATCGACGCGTGAGCCGGCCCTCTCGGGAGCGGGCGGATCTGGGAGGATGAGGCCATGAGCCTCGCCGTGCGCGTGATCCCCTGCCTCGACGTCGACGCCGGCCGCGTGGTCAAGGGCGTCAACTTCCGCGACCTGCGCGACGCGGGCGACCCCGTCGAGCTCGCGGCCCGATACGGCGCGATGGGGGCCGACGAGCTGACCTTCCTCGACGTGACCGCGTCGAGCGGCGGACGCGACACCATGATCGACGTCGTGCGCGCGGCGGCCGAGCAGATCTTCATCCCGCTCACGGTCGGCGGCGGGGTGCGCTCAGCCCTCGATGTCGACCAGCTGCTGCGGGCGGGCGCCGACAAGGTCGGGGTCAACACCGCGGCGATCGCGCGCCCCCCTCTGGTCGGGGAGATCGCCGAGCGCTTCGGCAACCAGGTGCTCGTGATTTCGATCGACGCCCGCCGCGTCACCGACGACACGCCCGAGGGGACGGCCCGCGCAGGGAGCGGCTTCGAGGTCACGACCCATGGCGGCCGCCGGGGCACCGGGATCGACGCGCTCGCGTGGATCACCGAGGTCACCGAGCGCGGCGCCGGCGAGATCCTGCTCAACTCCATGGACGCCGACGGTACCGAGCGCGGTTTCGACCTCGAGCTGATCCGCGGCGCCCGGGCGGCGACCACCGTCCCCCTGATCGCGTCGGGAGGCGCGGGTCGCGCCGCGGACTTCCCGCCCGCGATCCGGGCGGGCGCCGACGCGGTGCTCGCCGCGAGCGTCTTCCACTTCGGGGTCCTCACGGTCGCGGACGTCAAGCGCGCCCTCGCCTCCGACGGACTCCCCGTCCGCTGAGCGGAGGAGCTCAACCCTCCCGGACCGACAGACGCACGCGCACCGCGTGGGAGGCGCCCGGTGCGAGCGGCACGAAGCCGTCCTTGGCGGCCGCGGTCTCCACGCACACGAAGCCGGTCCAGGCGTCATCGGGCATGTCGGCCAGCTGCCGCGCGCCCTCGGCCCACGGGTTCCACACGACGGTGCGGGTCGAGCCGGCAGGCTCCTCGCGCAGGGTGCGGCCCGCGACCGGGTCGTGGACCTCGACCTCGTCGTCGACGGCGTACACGCGATCGGTGGGCCCGGTCAGCACGACGGGATCCTGGGTCTCGACCCGCTCGGCGAGCCCCTCGGTGTTGTCGAGGTAGGCGGCACCGGCCAGTCCCCGCAGCTGCACCTCGCGGACGTCGGAGACGGCCAGGTAGGTGTGCAGCGCGCTCTCGAGCTCGAGGGGCTCGTTCCCGGCCGTGACCGTGAGTTCGACCGTGAGATGCTCGCCCACGCTCACGAAGGCGCGGGCCGTGATGCCGGAGCCGGAGGGGTCGGCATCGTCGAGGGCGAGCACGAGCGTGATCGCGTCGCCGATCCGCTCGGCCGCCTCGAGCTCCCAGCGGGCGCTGCGCAGCCAGCCGTGCGCAGGGCGCGTACGGCCGTCGCGTCCGGGTCCGAACCACGGGCCGATCAGGGGGATGCCTCCCCGGATCGACGCGCCGCGGCCGTAGCGGGCGTCGGGGCTCAGCCACAGCGCCTCGGCGCCGCGCGTGGGGACCCACGAGGTGACATGGGCGCCGTCGAGGTGGATCGTCGCGCGGGAGGCGGCGGTCTCGACGAGAACGGCGGGTGCACCGTGGACGGTGGCGCGGCGCACGCCGACAGGCAGGGGGATCGTGGAGTCGCTCATGGGCTCATCCTGCCAGGGCCGTGTGAGGACGCGGCGTAGAGCCGCGCGGGACGGCCCGAGCGGGGCCGGGCTCAGCCTACGTCGCCCTGGCCGGTGGCCGACCCGGCGGTGGCCCCGGTGCCCTGGTCCCGGGAGCTGCCCTGGTCCTGGGAGTCGCCCTGGTCCTGCTGGCCGTTGCCGCTTCCCGACCCGGACCCGCTGCCGCTGTCGTCCTCGTCGCCGCTGTCGCCCTGGCTGGGGGAGGGGCTCGCGCTGCGGTCCTCATCGGTGCCGCTCGTGGTCGAGGTGCTGCTCGGCGCGGTGCTCGAGGGGTCGTCGCCGGGTGCCGTCGAGGGGGCCTCGGTGGGCGTCGTGTCCGAGTCGGGGTCGGACGTGCGCGAGGAGACCGAGTCGTCGCCCGTGACCGAACGCTGCACCGTGCCGGTACCCGGTGAGAGCTCGGCGCCGATGGCCTTCTGCACGCCGAACACGACGAGGATCCCGATCGCGCCGACCACGACAGTCAGCAGGACGATCCGGCCGATGCGCCGACCGAGGCCCGTCCTCTCGTCCTCATCGGCCGTGTCCTCGACCGCGTCCGATTCGGGAGCGCCGGACGCGCTCGTGCGCGACCGGTACTGGGCGGCGGTGCGGCGCACCGTCCGGGTGACGGTCGAGGCCGCCTGCTTGGTGCGGCGCACCGAGTCGGAGTAGAGCGCGAGCGCGACCGCCGAGACCACCGAGGTGAGGAACGCGCCGATGACGGTGCCGGCCACGCCCAGCTGACCGCCGATCACGGAGGCGGTCGCAGCGGCGGCACCGCCCACGCCCAGCCCGACGGGGCTGAGCGTCTTGACC
>DAMDHZ010000043.1:9361-18015 GCA_032101665.1 Brachybacterium sp.
ATCGTGAGCCGGGGGAGGGGGTGAGGACGAGGTCGAGGGGCGCGCACCGGGATCGGACATGCCGCCATTGTCGGGCCGTGCTCCCCAGGCCGCACGCAAGGCCCCTGGGTGAAGCCGGGGAGCGGGGAATGAACCGCCTCTGACCTGCACCCATATCGATCGTGAATCGCCTCACGGCGCCCAGGGCGTGTCGCTCAGCCCACGGCGGCGACCGGCACCGCGACCGGCGAGCCCGAGCCGTCCCGCCGTCCCAGCGGGGCCGGCAGATCGATCGGCTGGCCGGCCTCCGAGCACGCGCGCGCGGGCGACGCGACCACCCACGCGCCGATGAGCGCGTCCTCGCCCCGGAGGAAGCGATGGCAGCGCACCCCGCCCGTGGCCCGCCCCTTGGCGGGGTACTCCGTGAGCGCCGTGACCTTGAGGGAGCCGGTCTGGGTGGTCGGGAGCGCGCCCGAACTGCCCGCGATCGTCACCACCTCCGCCTCGCCCGTCACGTCGATGGCCGTGAAGGCGAGGACCCGGGCGCCGGGGGCGAGCTTGACGCCCGCGACACCGCCCGCGCCGCGACCCTGCGGGCGCACGCCGGAGGCCGGGAAATGCAGGAGTTGGGCGTCGGTCGTCACGAACACGAGGTCGAGGTCCTGGTCCGACTCGAGGTCCACGGCGCCCACCACCTCGTCGTCGCCCTTGAGCGCGATGATCTCGAAGCCGTCCCCGCGCGGGACGTCCGGTGTGACCCGCTTGACCACGCCGTCGCGGGTGCCGAGCGCGAACCCGCCGCCCCGCTCGAGGTCGCCCGGCGCCGCGCGCACGATCGAGACGATCCGCTCGCCGCGCTCGAGGGTCACGAGATCGGCGAGACGGGCCCCGCCCGCGAGGGAGGGCGGACCCGCGGTCGGTGCGATCGCGGGCAGGTCGACGACCGACAGGTGCAGCAGGCGCCCCGCACTCGTGACCACGCCGACGGTGGCTCGGGTCGAGGTCAGGACGTCCGCGACGACCACGTCGTGGGCGCTGCGGCCGCCCTCGCGCTCGAGCGTCTGATCGCCCGCGAGCCGGGCCACCAGACCGGTGCCCGTCAGCAGCACCCGACACGGCTCGTCGGCGACCTCGAGGCCCGCGCCGGCCGTCGTGACCGGCTGGGCCGAGGCCTCGAGCAGCACCGTGCGCCGCGGGGTGCCGTGCTCGGCGGCGACCTGGGCGAGCTCGTCGGACACGAGGGCGCGCAGCACCTCGTCGGAGCCGAGGATCTCCTCGAGCCGCTCGATCTCGGCGCGCAGCTCGTCCCGTTCGCCCTCGAGCTCGATGCGGGAGAACCTGGTGAGGCGCCGCAGCCGCAGCTCGAGGATGTACTCGGCCTGCACCTCGGACAGGTCGAACACCTGCATGAGGCGGGCGCGCGCGGTCTCCGCGTCGTCGCTCGAGCGAATGATCTGGATGACCTCGTCGATGTCGAGGATCGCGATGAGCAGGCCCTCGACCAGGTGCAGCCGGTGCCGGCGACGCCCCAGGCGGTGCTCGGTGCGGCGCCGCACCACCTCGAGGCGATGGGCGATGAACACCTCGAGCAGCGCCACCAGACCGAGCGTGCGCGGCTGACCCTCCACGAGCGCCACGTTGTTGATGCCGAAGGAGTCCTCCATCGGCGTGTGCTTGTAGAGCTGCTCGAGCACGGCCTCCGGGTGGAAGCCGGACTTCACGGTCATCACCAGGCGCAGACCGTGGTGGCGGTCCGTGAGGTCCTGGTAGTCGCTGATGCCCTGGACCTTCTTGGCCTGCACGGCGTCGCGGAGCTTCTCGGCCACCTTCTCGGGGCCCACCAGGTAGGGCAGCTCCGTGACGACGATGCCCTTCTTGCGACTCGTCACGTTCTCGATGCGCGCGGTCGCCCGGATCCGGAACGAGCCGCGGCCGGTCCGGTAGGCGTCGCGGATCCCGTCGAGCCCCACGATCCGCCCGCCGGTGGGCAGGTCGGGGCCGGGCACGAGGCGCATGAGGTCCTCGAGCGACGCGTCGGGATGGGCCAGCAGATGGCGAGCGGCCGCGATCACCTCGACCAGGTTGTGGGGCGCCATGTTCGTGGCCATCCCCACCGCGATCCCCGAGGCCCCGTTGACCAGCAGGTTCGGGAACTGGGCTGGCAGCACGGAGGGCTGGAGCAGCTGGTTGTCGTAGTTGGGCACCATGTCCACGACGTCCTCGTCGAGCGAGTCTGTCATCAACGTCGCGGCCCGTGAGGGCCGCGCCTCCGTGTACCGCGCGGCGGCCGGCCCGTTGTCGAGGGAGCCGAAGTTGCCGTGCCCGTCCACGAGCGGCAGACGCATCGCGAACGGCTGGGCCATGCGCACGAGGGCGTCGTAGATGGCCGAGTCGCCGTGAGGGTGCAGCTTGCCCATCACGTCGCCGACCACGCGCTGGGACTTCACGTGCCCGCGATCGGGGCGCAGCCCCATCGTGTCCATCGTGTAGAGGATGCGGCGCTGCACGGGCTTGAGACCGTCGCGCGCATCCGGCAGGGCGCGCGAGTAGATCACCGAGTACGCGTACTCGAGGAACGAGGTCTCCATCTCGCTCGTGACGTCGACGTCGAGGATCGTGCCGTCGACGTTCTCCTCGCCCTCGGGCGTGCTGCTGGTGGTGGTCCTGCGTGCTGGCATGGCCTCCATCCTGCCGCATGGCGCCCGCCTTCCCGTGCATGCGGGGCCCCGCAGGGCAGATGACGCGAGGCTGCCCGTCCGCCCGCCCGGGTGGGTAGGGTCGGATCATGGCAGCACGGCGCGACGAGGCCCCCGGCCGCACCGGACGACCGGCACCGGTGCCCTACCCCGCCCACTGGGAGGCGGACATCGCGCTGCGCGACGGCGCCGCGGCCCATCTGCGGCCCATCCTGCCGACCGACGCGGAGGCCCTGCAGCGCTTCCACAGGGCCCAGTCCGAGCAGTCGCGCTACTTCCGGTTCTTCGCGCCCATGCCCGAGCTCTCGCCGCGCGACCTCGAGCGCTTCACGGTCGTCGACCACCGCGACCGGGAGGCGCTCGTCGTGCTCCACGGCGAGGAGATCATCGCCGTGGGCCGCTACGACCGGGTCGAGCCGACGGAGGCCGAGGTCGCCTTCAACGTCTCGGACCACTACCAGGGGAAGGGTCTCGGATCGGTCCTCCTCGAGCACCTCGCCGCGGCCGCCCGGGAGATGGGGATCCACACCTTCATCGCAGAGGTGCTGCCGCAGAACCACAGGATGATCTCGGTGTTCACCGACGCCGGCTTCGACATCCGGCGCAGCTTCGACGACGGCGTGGTCGCCGTCGAGCTCGCGATCGATCCGACGGCGCGCTCGGAGGCGGTGCGCGCCGAGCGCGAGCACCGGGCCGAGGCGCGCGCCATGGAGCGCATGCTCACCCCCGCGTCCGTGCTCGTGGTGGGGGTCTCCGCGAGCCGGGACAGCGTGGGCGGCCGGATCCTGCGGGCGATCGAGACCTCCGGATACGACGGCCTCGTGCACGTGATCACGCGGGACGCCTTCGAGGTGGGCGGCCGCCGCGCCTACGCGCGTATCTCCGAGGTGCCCGGGCCCGTCGACATGGCCGTGCTCGCGCTGCGGGCCGCCGACGCGGTCGACGCGATCTCCCAGTGCGCCGCGATCGGTGTGGGCTCCCTCGTGATCCCCTCCGAGGGCTTCGCCGACGTGGGCGAGGACGGCGCGCGCCTGCAGCGCGAGCTCGTCGCGCGGGCCCGGCGCCACGGGATGCGCCTGCTCGGCCCCGCCGCGTTCGGCTTCCTGCGCACGGGGGAGCACCCCATCAACGTCTCGCTCTCCCCGCGCCTGCCGCGCCCGGGCTCGACCGCGCTCGCCGGGCAGTCGAGCGCCCTGGCCGCGATGATCCTCGCGGGGGCGGACGCCCGCGGGGTGGGGGTCGCCGAGTTCGTGGGCTCGGGCAACCGGGCGGACGTCTCGATCAACGACTGCCTGCAGCGCTGGGACGAGGACCGGGGCGTCTCGGTGATCGGCCTGGCCCTGGAGTCGATGGGCAATCCGCGGAAGTTCACGCGCCTGGCCCGCCGCGTCACGCGCACCACGCCGGTCGTCGTGCTGCGCCCGCCCGGCCTCACCGGGACGGCTCCCCCCGGCCACGAGGTGCGCACCTCCGTGCTGCCCCGCCGCGCGCTCGACCAGGTGCTCGCGAGCGCGGGCGTGGTCCCCACGCGAAGCGTCGACCACCTCGCCGACGTCCTCGAGATGCTCGATCGCGAGGGCGTCCCGCCGGGAACCCGGGTGGGACTGATCGCGAACAACCCCGCGCTCGGCGCCTCGCTCCGGGGAGCGGCCGACGACTTCGGTCTCGAGGTCGCCGCGGAGAACCGGTCGGTGCCGTTGCGCGACGACCCCCGGCTGATCCTGCGGGCCTTCACCCGCATGGCCGCGCCCGGCGGCGTCGACGTGGTCGTGCTCGGCATCCTCGACCCGCTGACGGCCGACCTCGCCGACCTCCTCCGCCAGCTCGCGACCGTCGCCGACGGCAGTGCGGTCGCGCTCGTCGTATGCGTCGTCTCCGACCCCGAGCGCTACGACGCGCTCCGCGCCCAGGTGCGCGAGGACCACGTCCTGCCGCCCCTGCACACGACGCCCGCGCTCGCGATGCGCGCGGCCGCCGGGGCGATCGCCCACGTGCGCCGTCCCCTCGCCGACGACGCGGAGCCCGCCGAGCGCGCCGACGTCGACCGGGAGGGCGCCCGCACCCGGGTGCGCACGCTGCTCGAGACGTGCGACGACCCGGCGCGCGGCCTCGAGCTCGACACGGCGCAGGCCCGCGACCTGCTCGCCCGCTACGGGCTGGACCTGCTCGAGTCGCGTGTGGTCGAGGACGAGGAGCAGGCGCTCGCCGCCGCCTCCGAGCTCGGCTACCCCGTGGCGCTCAAGTCCACCGATCCGCTGCTCTCCCATCGCGCGGACCTCGGCGGGGTGCGCCTCGACATCCCCGACGCGGTCCAGCTGCGCCACGCGCAGACGGCCATGCGTCGCGAGCTCGGCTTCTCGAGCGCACCCCTCCTGGTCCAGCCCATGGCCCCCCCGGGTGTCGCTGTCGTCGTGCGCTCCGAGGAGGACCCCTCGCTCGGGCCCGTCGTGAGCTTCTCGCTCGCGGGCGATGCCGCCGACCTGCTCGGGGACGTCGCCTACGACATCCCGCCCTTCACCGAGGCGGGAGCCGCCCGCCTCGTCTCCCGGCCCGCGACCGCCGTCAAGCTCGACGGGATCCGGGGCCTGCCCGCCGTCGACCGCGCGGCCCTCGTCGAGATCGTGATCCGGGTGGGGCTGATGGCCGAGGACCTCCCCGAGCTGCGCACCCTCGAGCTGTATCCCGTGGTCGTCTCGACCCGTGGCGCGGCGCTCGTCGGAGCGCGCATCCACCTCGCGACCGCGCCCAACCGCACCGACGGCGCCCGACGGGCGCTGCTCGACCCCGGCGAGCTCCGGGCGGTGCCGACGGCCGTGCGAGGATGACCACGTGACCTCGTCCCTCCCCGCCGACCTCGAGCGCGAGCTGCTGCGCGCCGGCTACTTCCCCCAGACGGCTGCCGCCTGCCTCGAACGGAGCCTGCGCGGCGCCCACGTGGCCGGCCACCTGGTGCGGCCCGAGACCACCTTCGACGGGGCCGAGGTACGCCGGCACCTGACGGTGCTGGCTCTCACGGAGCGCCATCTCATCGTCTCCCACCTCGACGACGACCAGGCCGACGAGCTCAACCCCAGCCAGGTCGTCGTCACCACCGAGCGGGTGCGGCTGTCGCGCATCACCACGACCGGCATGTCCCAGGTGTTCGACACCGAGGGGACGTCCGCGCGCGCCCGCGAGGCGGAGATCACCCTGGGGATCACGTGGGGCGGCAGCCGCCGCCTCGAGCTCGAGCGCGGCTGGTGCGACGACCCCGAGTGCCAGGCCGACCACGGCTGGACGGGCACCGTCGCGCCCTCCGACATCGCGCTGCGGGTGAGCGCTCTCGCGGACGGCGAGGGGGCGATCGAGCAGGCCCTCGACTTCCATGCCCTCCTGGTCGACGCGGTCGACGCCCTCGACGAGCGATAGCCCGTGCCCCACCCCCCGAGCGACTCGTTCCCCGCCGACCTGCTCCCGCCGCCGTACGCCGACGGCGCGCATCCCGGTCTGACCGACGTGCTCGCCCCGCTGCTCGGGCCCGAGGCGGACGGCACGGGGCGCGACGTGGTGGTGCTGCTCGACGGCGTCGGCTCCGAGCTGCTCGCCGAGCACCTGGCCCTCGCCCCGGTGCTGCGCTCGCTGCGCGAGCGGACCACGACGCTGCGCACCGTGGCCCCCTCCACGACCGCGACCGCCGTCACGTCGCTCACGACGGGGCTCGCGCCCCTCGTCCACGGCGTGCTCGGATACACGGTCATCGATCCCGCGCGCCGCGGCCCGCTGCAGCAGCTCACGGGGGCCGAGGACGCCGATCCCGAGGCGTGGATGCCGGAGGTCGCGCCCGCCCAGTCGTCGGCGCGGCGGGCCGTGCACGTCGGCCCCGCCCAGCACGGAGGCTCGTTCCTGAGCCGTGTGGCCTATCGCGGCTGGACCTTCGTCGGCCATCACCGGCGTGACGAGCGGGTCGACGCGGTGCGTCTCGCGCTCCGTCGCGCGGGGGAGGGCGGCCTCGTGTTCCTCCACGTCGACGACGTCGACCACGCCGGGCACCGGCACGGCACGGACTCCGACGCGTGGCGCGCCGCGCTCGCCGAGGCCGACGCGCTGCTCGGCACGCTCCTGCGACGGCTCCCGCGGGGCACCCGGGTGCACGTGACCGCCGATCACGGCATGGTCGACACCTCGGCGGCGCTCACGGTGGACCTGGCAGACCATGCGGACGTCCATCGGGACATCGAGATCTGCGCGGGGGAATCGCGGTGCCTGCTGCTGCGCACGCGCGGATCCGCCGCGGACGCGGCGCGGCGCGCGCGTGAGGTGGTGGGGGAGCGGGCGCTCGTGCTCGAGCGCGACGAGGTGCTCGCCGCGGGTCTCTTCGGGCCTCCCGACCTCATGCCCTCGGCGCGCGTGGCAGAGCGCCTGCCCGACGTGATGCTCCTGGCCCGGGGCCGCCACATCGTGACGGACACGATGCTGCGGCCGCCGCAGAAGCACCCCGAGGTGGGCGTCCACGGCTCCCTCACCGCACGCGAGGCGCTCGTCCCGCTCGTGCGCACGAGGGTCGGCGACTGACGCCGGCCGGGCTCAGTCCTCGCTCTTGGACCCGAAGACGATCTCGTCCCAGCTGGGGATGCTCGAGCGCTTGGTGCGCGGCTTCTTCCTGGCCGGCGTCGTGGACGTGCCCTCGCCGTCGAAGCCCGGCAGCGGGGTCAGCTCGACGGTGTCGCCGTGATGCGACTCGGGCGTCGAGGGCGCCTGGTCCTCGGCGTCCTCGAGCGCGTCGGCCCCGTCCTCGGGCGCGTCGGCCGCGTCGTGGGACTCGACGTCCTCGACCTCGACGTCCTCGCCCTCGGGCGCCTCGTCGGCATGCTCGCGCACGGCCTCGGCATCGGGATCGGCGGCCTCGTCGAGTCGCGACCACACGGAGTCGGGCGCGTCGGAGGGTGCGGTGCGCGAGGACAGCGAGCGCAGGCCCCGCCGTGCGTTGAGCGCGTCGAGGTCGTCCTCGGCGATCGCGGCGGGATGCTCGTCGCGAGGCGTGCGGCGCACCGACCCCCACGGCGTCGACGACAGCTCCTCGTGGTCGACGCCGCCATCGGCCTCGACGTCGTAGACCCGGCCCTTGACCGCGGTCAGGCGAGGGCGACCCCTCCCGTCGCCGGCGACGGGCACCTCGTCGTCGGTGAGCCAGCGCGCCTCGTCGTCATCGGCGGTCACGGCCTGGCGCGGCATGTCGACGTTCCAGTGCGCCTCGCGCGCCCGGCCGCCGGCCTCGAAGGCCAGCTCGATCGTCCAGGTGCCGTCGTCGTTGCGCCACGCGTCCCAGCGCGCCTCGGGATCGGCCTGACGGGCGCGCAGGCGCTGCGCCGTCAGGTCGCCCAGGGTCGGGCCGCCGCCGCGGCCCACGTGGAAGGCGCGGGCGCGTTCGGCGATGTACTCGCGCTCGGCGAGCACGGGCCCCTCGAAGCGGCGCACGTGCTCGACGTCGACGTCCGCGATGCGCGCGATCTCCTCGGCGTCGCGGCCGGCGCGCAGCATGGCCTGGATCTCACGCGGCCGCAGGGGCGCGTGCTGGGCGGCCTGGATCATGCCCAGAGCTGGCCGGTCGCGGCGCACCGCGGCCCGCAGCGCCTCGTCGATCCGGAGCGTGTACCGCTCGCCGTCGGAATCGGTCATGACGAGATGGTCTCCGTCGTCGTGGATCCCGTCGAGCTGGAGTTCGCGCATCCTGGGTCCTCTCATCGCCGCCGGCTGGGCACGTCCGACGATCATAACCGCACGTCGAGGACCCCTCGCAGATTCTGTTGCAGGTCCTGCGAACGGGTGCAATAATCGCGGCGCGTCCGGCGTTGCCGGGAGTGCCGACACCGGTCGGGTACCGCCCGGGCACACGCATCGGGCGCCACCTGAGCGGGTCGGACGACCGCTCATCCCACCACCACGAACGGACCGTAGATGGCCACTGATTACGACGCTCCCCGCAAGAATGACGAGGAGAAC
>DAMDHZ010000043.1:18025-26435 GCA_032101665.1 Brachybacterium sp.
CTCGAGGAGCTGAAGGGCCGCCGCAGCGAGGCCTCCTCGCCGGTCGTCGACGAGGACGAGGCCGAGTCCGCCGACAGCTACGAGCTGCCCGGCGCCGACCTGTCGGGCGAGGAGCTCTCGGTGCGGGTGCTGCCCCGCCAGGCCGACGAGTTCACGTGCGGCTCGTGCTTCCTGGTCAAGCACCGCAGCCAGATCGACCACGTCGAGGGCACCCTCATCATCTGCAAGGAGTGCGCCGCCGCCTGAGCGGCATCACCTCCGCCTCCGCGAGGGGCGCACCGGATCTCCCGGTGCGCCCCTCGTCGCTGTGCGCGGCGGCTCAGGCCCGCTCGCGGGCGGCGAGGACGGCGAGTGCGAGCTGCTCGGGACGGCGGGAGGAGATGACCCACGCGGTCGTGGGGTCCTCGTCGTCGAGCACCGGCACCCGGACGCCCTCGCGCACCCAGCCTCGCGTGCAGTGATACGCGAGCGGCTCGAAGCCCGTGCTCATGGTCTCGGCCCAGCCGTCGGCGTCGAGCGTCACGGGAGTGCCCAGGAGCTCCGGCTCGATGCGCGCCCTTCCCACCGCGACGTGCTCACCGGTCACCTCCAGGAGCGGCGAGGTGACCGCGAGGGCGACGCACACCGCGATCGCCATCGCGATCGCCACCACGATCGCGGCCACCACGGAGATGGGGACGAGGATGACCCCGAAGATCGCGCCCGTGACGGCGGCGACGATCCAGACGGGAAGGCTGGGCGTCAGCCGCTCCCGGTACAGCGGGACGGCGGGGCTCGAGGCGGAGGTCTGCGACGCGTCGACGGACATGGCCCCATCGTCTCACGCAGCGTCGACTCGATACGCTGGCGCGCATGCCGACCCCTGAGCCGTCCCTCACCGCTCCCGTGATGCCCGTCGCCCTCGACGCGGGCGCGACGGCGCCCGCCCGTGCCCATCCCGACGACGCGGGGCTCGACCTGTGCGCGGCCGAGGACGTCCGGATCGAGCCGCTCGGACGCGCCCTGGTGGGGACCGGCGTCCGGGTGGCCCTGCCCGTGGGGACGTTCGGGATGGTCAGCCCACGATCCGGGATGGCCGTGCGCCACGGGGTCACGGTGCTCAACGGTCCCGGTATCGTGGACGCCGGCTACCGCGGCGAGATCCGGGTGCCGCTGCACAACACGGACCCCGAGGAGACCTTCGTGATCCACCGCGGCGACCGGATCGCCCAGCTGGTCGTCGTCCCCTTCGTCGCTCCGACGCCGTGCGAGGTCGACGACCTCGACGCGACCGCCCGTGCCGCCGGCGGCTTCGGATCCAGCGGCGGCTTCGGCGGTGGCATGCCCGGCACACGAGAGGGATGAGACGCGTGGGACTGTTCTCCCGCAGCAAGAACAAGGCCGACGAGAGCTCCGAGGTCGCCGGCCCGGCGAACACCGACGAGCCCGCCCACGAGGCCCCGAGCGCCGACCCGGGCGAGCGTCCCGGGACGACCGACGACGACCTCGCCGGCGGTCCCTTCGACGAGGCCGACGCACCCGAGGAGGACCGCATCGACCTCGGCGGCCTCCGGGTACCGATGGTCGACGGCATGGAGCTGCGCCTCGAGATGGACCAGCGCACGCGTGCCGTGACCGGCGCCAACCTCGTGCTCGACGGCTCCTCCCTGCAGATCCAGGCCTTCGCCGCCCCGACGTCGCGCGGGCTGTGGGACGAGGTGCGCACCTCCCTGCGCGAGTCCGTCTCATCCCAGGGCGGCACCGCCGAGAGCCGTGAGGGCGCCTTCGGCCCCGAGCTCGTGTGCCGTCTCCCGCTCAAGCGCGCCGACGGCCGTACCGGATACCGGCCCGCGCGCTTCCTGGGGGTCGACGGCCGCCGCTGGTTCCTGCGCGCGATCCTCTCCGGTCCCGCCGTCGGGGACGCCGAGGCCTCGCGGCGCTTCGAGCAGATCCTGTCCCGGGTCGTGGTCGTGCGCGGCTCGGAGGCGATGGCGCCCCAGGAGCTGATCGCGATGCACCTGCCCGGGCAGCGGCCGGGCCTCGTGCCCGCCGAGGGAGCGGGACTCGACCCGCTCGCCCGTGGACCCGAGATCACCCAGATCGGCGGCTGATCCACTCGGCATGGACCTGCGCCCCGCCTCGCGGCCGACGCTCCTGCAGCGTCTGGCGCGCCTGTTCGCACCGACCGACGAGATCGACGCCGAACGCGCCCGCCGGGAGGCCGAGCGCGCCGGCTACGACAACGTCCGCGACATCGGCGGCCGGCAGAAGGTCGCGCTCACGGGCTTCATCTCCTCGATGGTGATCCACCCCCGCAGCGCCGCCGCGTCGGTCGAGGCGGACCTGTTCGACGGCACCGGCACGATCACCCTGATCTGGCTGGGTCGCGAGCGGATCGCCGGGATCGTGCCCGGCACCCGGCTCTCGGTGACGGGCTTCGCCGCCAAGCGCGGCAACCACCGTGTCATGTACAACCCGCGCTACGAGATCATCGCCCGCGCGGGAGAGGAGCAGGAGTGACCGAACGACCCGACCCGGCCCGTCGAGCCGAGCCCGAGCCCCGGACGGGGATGGGCGCCGTGCTGCGCGAGTCCGAGTTCTCCGCGGCCGACGCCGTGGGCGGCTGGCGCGGCATCCTCGAGTCGGCGCTGCCCACCCTCGTGTTCGTCGTCCTGTTCGTCACGACGGGTGACCTGCGGATCCCGGCGATCTCCGCGATCGCCGTGTGCGCCGTGGCCGTGCTCGTCCGACTTCTCCAGCGCCAGAACATCGGCAGCGCGCTCGGCGGCCTCGTCGGCGTCGCGATCGGCGCGGTGTGGGCGATGCGCTCGGGCAGCGGCTCGGACTTCTACCTGCCGGGCATCCTGATCAACGCCGCGACCTTCGCGATCCTCGTGCTGTCGGTCCTCGTGCGCCGGCCGCTCGTCGGGCTCCTCGCCGGGATCGTCGACCCGCGCGTCACCGACTGGGCCTCCGACCGCGACGCGGTGCGCACCTACACGCGCGGCACCTGGCTGCTCGCCGCGCTCTACGGCGTCAAGGGCGCGGTCCAGCTGGTCCTGTGGCAGAGCGGTGCCGTCGCCGCCCTCGGGATCGTCAAGCTCGTGATGGGACTGCCGCTGTTCGCCCTCGTGGTGTGGGTGATCTGGCTCATGCACCGGGCGCTCCTGCACCGCCGGGGCGAGGTCACGTCTCGAGGGTAGGGACCAGGAGCGACTGGATCTGCTCCAGGTGGCCGGTCTCGGCGAGGAACAGCAGCTCGTCGGCCGCCTCGATCCCGTCGTGCGGGGTGGGCGCGAGCGGACGTCCGTCGCGGATGATGCCCACCAGCACCGACCCCGCGGGCCAGCGCAGGGAGCCGACCGTGCGGCCCACCTTGGGGCTCCCCTCGGGCACCGTGATCGAGACCATCTGCGTCGCCGAGCCCGCGAACCCGAACAGCTTGATGACGCGTCCGACCGAGACGGCCTCCTCGACGAGCGCCGTCATGGTGCGCGGGGTCGACACGGCCACGTCCACCCCCCACGTCGAGTCGAACATCCACTCGTTGGAGGGATGGGAGACGCGGGCGACGGTGCGGGGGACCCCGAACTCGGTCTTGGCGAGCAGGGAGACCACGAGGTTGACCTTGTCGTCTCCCGTCGCGGCGACCGTCACCTCGGCGTCCTCGAGCCCGCAGCCGGACAGGACCGCGATCTCGCACGCGTCGCCCTGGACCCAGTGGGCGTCCGGCACCGAGGCGACGCGCTCGGAGGAGGCGCTGCGGTCCACGAGGACGATCTCGTGGCCCTTGTCGATGAGCTCGGCGGCGATCGAGCGGCCCACGCCGCCGGCGCCGACGATGACGACCCTCACCGCTCCTCCACCCCCGCCTCGGCCTTGTGATGGGCCAGCATGGTCTCGACCCGCGCGAGCTGATCGGTGCGCACCATCAGGTGCAGCCGGTCGCCCTCCTGCAGGCGGGTCTCGGCCGAGGGCAGCACGCCCTCGCCCAGACGGGTGAGGTAGGCGGCCCGGGCGTGCGCGAGCGCCTCGATCTCGGTGAGCGGCGAACCGATCCAGCTCGGCTCGGCGTCGACCGCGATCATGGTCAGGGTGCCGGAGACGTCACGGTACTCGTGGCTGGGACTGCCGGGGATCATCCGGCTCATCACCTGGTCCGCGGTCCAGCGCACCGTCGCGACGGTCGCGATCCCGAGGCGCTCGTAGACCTCGGCGCGCCGAGGGTCGTAGATGCGAGCGACGACGTTGCGCACGCCGTAGCGCTCGCGCGCGATGCGCGCCGCGATGATGTTGGAGTTGTCCCCGCTCGAGACCGCGGCGAAGGCGACGGCCGAGGCGGTCCCCGCCTCGTCGAGCGTCGCGCGGTCGAAACCGACCCCGGCGACGCAGCGCCCGGAGAAGTCGGCGCCGAGCCGACGGAAGGAGACGGGGTCGTGGTCGACGACGGCCACCGAGTGCCCCATCGCGGTCGCCTTGACGGCGAGCATCGAGCCGACGCGCCCGCAGCCCATGATCACGACGTGCACGGGTCCTCCTCCGGGCGGCCTTCCGGCCCGCCGAGCGGCGAGCGCGCCACCACTGTAGACGTTCACGCGTGCCGTGGGAGCGAGCCGGATTACCCTGTGGGCGTGCCCGGGCTCTACTCCTCCCTCAAGCGGGTCGTCGTCGGTCGTGCGTATGCGAGCGAGCGCCTGGCGCACGAGCGCCTGCCCATCCGCCTCGCGCTGCCGACCTTCGCGGCCGATGCGCTGAGCTCGGTCGCGTACGCGCCCGACGAGATCCTGCTGACCCTCGCGGTCGCGGGCTACAGCGCCTACACGATCAGCCCCTGGGTGGGACTGGCCGTCGTGGCCGTGATGGCGATCGTGGTCCTCACCAATCGCGTGATCGTGCGCGAGTACCCCTCGGGCGGCGGCGACTTCGAGGTCGTCGAGAAGAACCTCGGCACCGCGGCCGGGCGCGTCGTGGGCTCGGCGCTGCTCGTGGACTACATGCTCACCGTCGCGGTCTCGATCTCGCAGGCGGCCCGCTACTCCTCGGGCGTGATCCCGTCGCTGCACGGGCACGAGACCCCCTTCGCCCTGGGGCTGATCGGCCTGCTCGCCCTCGTCAACCTGCGCGGCGTGCGCGCCTCGGGCGCCACCCTCGCGATCCCCGTGTACCTGTTCATGGGCACGATCGGCGCGACCGTGCTGGTCGGCGCGATCGAGGCGCTCGCGGGGACCCTCGGCTCGGCGCCGAGCGCGGGCTTCGAGCTGAGGCCGTCCGCCGCCTTCGAGCACGGGCTCACGGCGCTCGGCGCGTCCCTGCTCCTGCTGCGCGCGTTCTCGAGCGGATGCGCGGCCCTGACCGGCGTCCAGGCGATCGGCAACGGCGTCCCCTCGTTCCAGGCGCCCAAGTCCCGCAACGCGGGCATCACGCTCGTGCTGCTGGGCGTCATCTCCTCGGCCATGATCATGGGGATCCTGCTGCTGGCCCGCCTCACGGGCGTGACGTACGTCGAGACCCCGTCGGCGCAGCTGCTGCACGACGGCGCACCCGTCACCGATTACCAGCAGCTCCCGGTGATCGGGCAGATCGCCCAGGCGGTGTTCTCCCCGGACTCCTTCATGTTCTACGTCGTCTCGGTGGTCACCGCACCCTTAAAGTTCCTCGCCGCCAACACCGCCTTCCACGGCTTCCCCAACCTCGCGAGCGCTCTCGCGCGCGCCGACTACGTGCCCCATCAGCTGCGCGTGCGCGGGGACCGCCTGGCCTACTCCAACGGCATCCTCGCCCTGACCCTGCTCGCGGGCGCCCTCGTGTGGCTCACCGACGCCGACGTCACCCTGCTCGTGCAGATGTACATCGTCGGCGTGTTCGTCTCGTTCTCCCTGAGTCGCCTGGGCATGATCCGCCACTTCACACGGCGCCTGCGAGTCGCGACCCGCCGGGCGGATCGGCGCGCGATGGCGATCGGCCGCGCCATCAGCGCCGTCGGGTTCGTGCTCGTGACCCTCGTGCTCGCGATCGTGCTGGTCACGAAGCTCACCCACGGCGCCTGGGTCGCGGTGACCATGATGGCGGTGCTGTGGATCGGCATGACGGCCGTCCGCTCCCACTACCGGCAGGTGCACGACGAGCTGGCCCTCGAGCCCGCCGCGGAGGAGAGCGCGGAGGCCGCCGTCGACCTCGCGGCCCTGCCCTCGCGCTCGCACGCCGTCGTGCTCGTCTCCACGCTCGACCGCCCCACCGTCCAGGCCCTCTCGGTCGCGGCCGCCGCCCGGCACACGACGCTCGAGGCGCTGACCATCGACGACCAGGACGCCGACGTCTCCGCGCTCATCGCGCAGTGGCGGGACCTCGACATGCAGGTGCCGCTGCGCGTCGTGTACTCCCCGTACCGCGCGTTCGCCACCCCTGTGCTCGCCTACGTGCACGTGCTGGCCACGCGCAACCCGCGCGATGTCGTGGTCGTCTACATCCCCGAGTTCCTGATGGGACACTGGTGGGAGTGGTTCCTCCACAACCACTCGGCACGTCGCCTCCGTGCACGTCTGTCCCACCTTCCCCGGGTGGTCGTCTCGACCGTCCCGTGGCAGCTGGGCTCTGCCCACGAGGCTGCCGGTCAGATCCGCGCCCAGGCCTCCTCCTCGGCGCTCGCACGAAGGTGACTGCAGTGGCCGCTCCCCATCCAGACGACGCACCCGCTCCCACGGGGCGCATGATCACCCTCACCTGCACCCATCCCGCCCAGGGCGGCACCTTCATCGCCCGTCACGAGGGCCGCGTGGTGTTCGTGCGGGGGGCGGCGCCCGCCGAGACCGTGATCGCGCGGCTCGTCGACGACCCCCAGGAGGCCGCCGACGCCCGCTTCTGGCGGGCCGAGACCGTCGAGGTGCTCGAGCCGAGTCCCGATCGGGTGCCGACGGTGTGGCCCGAGGCGGGCGCCGACGGCGTCGGCGGCGCCGACTGGGCGCACATCGCCCTGCCCGCGCAGCGGCGCATCGCGACCGAGGTGCTCCAGGACCTCCTGTCCCGCGCCAAGGTCACGACCTTCCCCGTCGAGGAGGCCCAGGTCGAGCCCGCCCCCGGGGACGTCGACGGCCTGGGCTGGCGCACGCGCGTGCGCTTCGCGGTCGATCCGGACGGCCGCATCGGCATGCGGGGCTGGCGCTCGCACCAGGTGCGGCCGGTCGGTGCGGACCCGCTCGCGGTGCGCGAGATCCTCGAGCTCGACGTGCCGTCGTGGACGGCGCCGAAGGGCGCCGAGGCGATCGACGCGATCGCGCCGTCGGACGGACCTGTCGCCCTCGTCGTCGTGGGTCGAGGGGTCGACCCCGCGGCCCTCGAGCTGCCGGCGCGCTGGGACGGCGTCGACGTGAGTGTGCAGAACGCCTCGGGCCTCCACCCCGTGCGAGGAGACGGTCTCGTCCGTGAGCGGGTCGGCGATCGCGCGTTCATCCTCGCCCAGACCGGCTTCTGGCAGAGCCACCGCCTCGCGGCCTCTCTCCTGAGCGACGTCGTCGACGCCGTCCTCGGGGTGCGTGACGGCGACATCGTGTGGGACCTGTACGGCGGCGTCGGCCTGTTCGCCGCACGCGCCTCCCTCGCGGCCGGCCCCGGCTCCGAGGTGGTCTCCGTCGAGGGATCGGCGCGTGCGAGCGCCCTCGCCGCCGAGAACCTCGCGGACCTCCCTGGCGCGCGCGCCGAGCACGGCGACTGCACGGCGTGGGTGCGCTCGGCCGTCGCCGCGGGTGCCCGGCCGGACCGGGTCGTCCTCGATCCGCCGCGCGCGGGCGCGGGCGCGGAGCTCATGCGCCTGCTGACCTCGTGCGTGAGCACCCGGATCGTCTACGTGTCGTGCGAGTCCTCGACGCTCGCGCGCGACCTCGCGATCGCCGAGCAGGAGGGATGGCGCATCGCCGACCTGCGGGCCTTCGATCTGTTCCCCCACACGCATCACATCGAGTCGGTCGCGGTCCTCGAACGCGCCGCGTGATAGATTGTCTTGAGGTCAAGAGATTTCGCCCTTCTGACCACGAGCCCCGACGCCGGCTGCCCCGCCGGACGCCGACGACGCCGCCCCGTCGTCCTACGATGGGAATTCGCCCCACCAATGCAAGGAGTATCACCGTGAGCACGGTCAACTCATTCGGTGCCAAGGAGACGCTCGACGTCGACGGCACGGACTACGAGATCTACGCCCTCGACGCCGTCGAGGGCCACGAGAAGCTTCCCTACAGCCTGAAGATCCTGCTGGAGAACCTGCTGCGCACCGAGGACGGCGCGAACATCACCGCCGATCACGTGCGCGCCCTCGGCTCGTGGGACCCCGAGGCCGAGCCGAGCGTCGAGATCCAGTTCACGCCCGCCCGCGTGATCATGCAGGACTTCACGGGCGTGCCCTGCGTGGTCGATCTCGCGACCATGCGCGAGGCCGTCGAGG
>DAMDHZ010000044.1:0-26264 GCA_032101665.1 Brachybacterium sp.
GCGGCGCCGTGGCCGGGGGAAGACCAAGCCGGGAGCCCCGGCTGTGACTGGGCCACGCGTTCAGGGGAGAGCTGGGGCTGTGCCTCCGGTGGACCCCACCAAGGTTCCTGCCAGGGAGGGGTCGCCGTTCAGGGGCTACCACGGGCCCTGGGTGGAGAGGGATGAGCAGTCGATGTGTCAGAAGCATGGGTGCGATCGGCCCTGCGAGAAGTGTGAAGAGGAGCGGGAATGAGCGGGATCATCGACGTGCACGAGGCCATGGAGTTCGAGCAGCAGAACCGGTTCAACCGGAACATGAACCGGTGGACGGACCTGCCGGGCTACGCGGCCGAGCTGCAGGGGCTCATCAGCGAGTCGTCGGCTCCCCTCGGCGACGGTGGCGGGACGAAGAATCGAGGCGGCGGTGCGAGCTTCCGGGCTCCCTGGAACTCGGGGGCGGCCGGCCTGTTCTTCGAGATCCATGCCGAGGTCCGTCGTGTCGAGTCGGCGCTGACTCTGACGCTCGAGCATCGTGCGGTCTACCGAGGAGGCTCGGACGTGGAGACCGCGCGGGTGTTCGACCGGTTACCAATCCTGCTGCGTGCCCTCCATGATCGGGACCCCGAGTCCGAGGTGCTCGCCGAGGTGTTCCATGCGCTCGGATCGCTGACCAAGCGCGCTCGAGCGGCCCTGCATCCCGAGGAGCGTCGAGCCCGCGCGCTGTTCGTGTCGTGCCACGTGTGCGGCGGCGATCTCTGGATCTACCGGGCGGGCCAGGATGTGGCCAGGAAGCTGCTCGAGTCCGAGCACTTCCAGCCGGGCGACGCGTACTGCAACCGGTGCGCGACCTTCTACCCGCTGGACATCTGGGAGCGGGTCGCCCGGGACAACGCGGGTGTGGCTTGACATGAGACCGGGTTATCCACAATGATCTGAGTCAACGGGGCGTTTCGTGCGCCCTGATCGACTCTGAGAACCCCGGTCGAGCCCCTTGGCTCCCGGGGTTCTCGCATGTCTGCCGGCGGCCGGGCCAGCCACATCACCCCCTGTGGACCCCCTGCTCGGACCCGAGCCGCCGGCGGCCCCGTCCATCGCGTGCCGTTGTGAGGTGAGCGCGATGTCCGAGGGTCTGTCGATCCCACCGTGGGAGGGTCGGCGTCGTGCCGATGCCCTGCGGTACGTGAAGGCCAAGGGGCGCGCGGCGGGAACGCCGTGCTGCATCTGCCATCAGCGGATCGACTACTCGCTGTCCTACCCGGATCCTGCGTCGTGCTCGGTGCAGCACACGAAGTCGCGGAAGCTGTTCCCTCACCTCACGTGGGAGAGCTCGCTGTGGCAGCCGGCGCACCTGGAGTGCAACCAGTCGGCCGGGGTCGGCGGGGGTGAAGCCCTCGGGCTGATGACCGAGTGAGACCCCCGGGGCCGCCGATGGCCTCGGGTCCAGGGTTGAGCACGTCGGGGCGGGGCGAACTTCCTCGGACTGTGCTCCTCTGGCCGGTGGGCTCGGCGGCGCGGCGACCCTCCATCCGCTGCCGCCGCCGAGCCCACCGTGCTCGTCGCCGGGTCTGGTGTTGGAGGTGCAGGGTGCGGACAGTCGTGCTGCTGTGCGGCCCGCCAGGTGCGGGCAAGACCACCATCGCCCGGGCGTCGGGCATGGACGTCTACGACAGGGACGATCCCGAGTGGGTCACCGAGGCGCAGTTCCTCGCGGCCCTCGACGTGCTCGGCGACCAGCTCGATGCGCGAGCCGTGGTCATCCGCTCTGGTGCGACGTCGAGCGCTCGAGCGCGATGGGCTGACCGCATCCGCGCGACGCACACCTTCCTCGTGACCGAACCGCCTGACGTGAGCGCCGCTCGTGTCCGCGCTCGAGGCCGAGACGACATGGTGCGGACGCTCGCGGGCATCAGACGCTGGTGGTCCACCTTCGATGACCGGGACGACGTACGACCGTTCGTCTCGTGGACATCGGCGTTCGACACCTCGCTCGGCCTCATGACCGACTGACCGTCGAGGCCGCTGCTCGCTGATCATCTGCCCGGCCAGAACCTGCATAGGTATGCGGCACGCCAGGGTGGGGGTGTCAGAAAATCCATCGCCCCCTTCGCCGGTCTGGCCCGCCCGTCTCCGGCCTCCCTCCCCCGGGCGAACCGAGGGGGTATGCCCTCTGATCTGCATTTATGCACTGAAAGTGGACCCATCGAGGGGGTGTAGCGGTGCACGACCGCGCCCCGATCCGCGCGCTCGCCGCCCGTGGCGTGCCGATCCGGGCGATCGCTCGGGATCTCGGGATCTCTCGGAACACGGTGCGACGCGCGCTCGACCCCGAGCGCCCCGACCACTACGTGCGCGCGTCCCACCTCGACGCGCTCGGCGCTGATGTGCGCACCGTGCTCGCCGCCTACCCGCATATGTCGGCCGCCGGCGTCGCTCGGCGCCTGCACTACCGCGGCGCCCACTCCCACTTCACGCCGTTCGTGAACCAGATCCGCCGGGAGGTGCTCGATGCTGACGCCTCCCGAGTCGTTCACCGAGGAGCAGGCGACGATCTGGGCTGAGGTCGTCGCCCGACTGCCGTCGGACAAGAAGATCGACCCCCACCGACTCGAGGTCTACTGCCAGCAGATCAGCGCGTTCCGGCGTGCCGCCGAGGACGTTGCCGCGAACGGCGTCCGCATCGAGGACGCCACAGGGCGGACGGTCCGCAACCCCTCGGTGACCACCCTCAGTGACATGACGAAGCAGCTCAACACCTGGGGCGGGGAGTTCGCGCCACCGTCGTCCATGCCGAAGCGGCGCCGCGGCACCATGTACGACGCGACGGCGAAGGCTGTCGCCGCCGCCGAGCACCTCAAGGGCCACGACGAGTACGCGGGCGCCATCGAGGCGGTGAAGACGCTCGCCTGGCTGATCGACGAGGCACAGCGTTCGGGCCTGCATGCGCTGCAGGCGGCCGCATACGGAACGATCCCGTCCTATCTCAAGGGCTGCTCAACGCTGCAGATCACGCCCGCTGACGCCCCACCAGTCGCCGAGAAGTCGACGAAGGGTGACCGTGGCAAGCGCAGCGGCCGGGCCTCGCAGATGCGCGTGGTCAAGGTCGGAGCGTGAGCGCCGTAGCGCTCGCCGACCGGCCGGTGGCGCTCCACGAGGTCAACGTCGGCGAGGAGTATCGGCGTGCGGTCGGCGGCCCCCCGGAGGATGGCAAGCGGTACGGCTGCACCGAGCCGAGGATCGTCACGCCGCCGCTGCGGCTGCTGACGCCGGCGACGTCGTACGGCTTCCGGGTCATCGAGTTCGCCACCGAGGTGCTGCGAGTCCGGCTGTACCCGTGGCAGCGGTCGTTCGTGATCCGCCTGCTCGAGATGAATCCGGACGGCACGCTCCGCTTCCAGACCGCGTTGCTGCTCGTCGGTCGTCAGAACGGCAAGTCGACGATCTCGAAGGTCCTGGCGCTGTGGTTCATGCTCGAGGCGGGCTGGCCGCTCGTCCTCGGGACCGCCCAGGACCTCGAGACCGCCGAGGAGATCTGGGACGGCGTCGTGTCCCTCCTCGAGGAGGAGACAGATGACGAGGACGACCTCGCGGACTTCATCGAGAAGGTCGTCCGGGTCAACGGCAAGAAGACCCTGCACCTGACCAACGGCACCCGGTACAAGGTGAAGGCCGCGAACCGTGCGGCCGGCCGTGGTCTCTCCGGCAACCTGATCATGCTGGACGAGCTGCGCGAGCAGAAGAACTGGGGCGCGTGGGGCGCGATCACGAAGACCACGCAGGCGCAGGATTTCTCGCTGGTGCTCGGCCTGTCGAACGCCGGTGACGCGCTGTCGGTCGTCCTCTCGTATCTGCGGAAGATGGCGCACGCCGCGGTGGGGGACCCGGACGGCATCAACAAGGACCTGCCTGCTGCCGGCCCCACCGAGCTTGACATCGAAGCCTCCCTCGAGGAGGACGACGAGCTCTACGAAGACGACGTGCCCGAGGACTGGGAGCAGGACGAGGACACGCTGTTCATAGCCGAGTACTCGGCGGCCCCCGGCATCGACCGGCGCGACCGGGACGGCTGGGCTCAGGCGAATCCGCTGCTGGGCTACCTGATCCGCGAGAAGAAGCTCGCCTCGGACTGCCGGACCGACCCCGAGTGGGTATTCCGGACCGAGGTGCTGTGCCAGTGGCCCGATGGGTCGATCGACGGGATCTTCCCGCCCGGCTCGTGGGAGGAGACGACCAACGAGCCCGAGGTCCTCGCCGATGGCACCGAGCGCGTCGCCGAGGCGGACCGCATCGTCGGCCCACGATGGGTCGGCATCGACAAGTCGGCTGACCGGTCGCGCACATGGATCACGTTTGCCGGGCACCGTGCCGACGGTGTCCCACAGGTCGAGGTCCAGATGGTCCGCCACGGTGACGAGTGGGTCAAGCAGTGGCTGCTCGAGCACAAGTACCGCTCCGAGTTCCAGGCGCTCGCGGGCCAGTCGAAGGGCGCGCCCATTTCGTCGCTCCTCAAGGACCTCGACGAGGACCCCGAGTTCGACATCCCGATCACGCCGTGGTCGGGTGGTGACTTCCTCGGCGCCTTCGGCCAGGCGTTCGAGGCCGTCCGCGACCACAAGGTCCGCCACCACAAGCAGCCACCTCTCGACACCGCCGCCAACACGGCAGAGCGCAAGGACATTGGTGACGGCTGGGCGATCGACCGCAAGCGCTCGCCGTCGGACGTCGCACCGTTGATCGCCTGGATCGCGGCGCTGTGGCTGATGCGGCAGCGCCCAGTCGTGAAGCTTCCACCGCCGATCCCGGCCGTCCTCGAAGACGAGCCGGGCCAGTCGTCCGAGTCCATGCCCACCGAGTCCCTGACCGCCGACCTGGGCGACATCGGATTCTGACGATCACGAGCTAGGGGGTGCGTGCATGGCGGTCCCCGAGTCGGAGAAGGGCTACGCGTCCGGGCCGAGCTCCTGGTGGGGCGGTACGGAGGACATCGAGTCGACACCGGAGCTGATCTGGCCGAGGAACATCGAGATCTACGACCAGATGCGCCGGCAGGACGCTCAGGTGATCTCGGTGCTCCGCGCGGTGACCCTCCCGATCCGCCGCACGGGATGGCGTATCGACCCCAACGGCGCCCGGGATGAGGTCGTGCAGCTCGTCGCCGACGACCTCGGCCTGTCGATCGCAGGGCAGCCCGAGCGGCCAGTCATCCGCACTCGCGACCGCTTCTCGTGGAACAGCCATCTGCACCTCGCTCTGCTGTCCTTGGTCTTCGGCCACTCCCCGTTCGAGCAGGTGTACCGGATCGACGGGCACGGTTACGCGCGGCTCAGGAAGCTCGGTTGGCGGCCCCCGCGGACGATCTCGGCGGTCAACGTCGCGTCCGACGGTGGCTTGCAGTCGATCGAACAGGCGGGGCCGATCGGTGCCAGTCGTGCTGTGAAGATCGACGTGGACCGCCTGGTCGTGTACGTGAACGAGCGGGAGGGTGGGAACTGGCTCGGCCAGTCTCTGCTCCGCCCCGCATACAAGTTCTGGGTGCTCAAGGACCGCCTCCTGCGGGTCCAGGCACAGACAGTCGATCGCAACGGCATGGGCGTCCCCGTGTACGAGGGCGCCGAGCAGCCCGAGTACGGCCAGGCCGAGGAGCGAGAGAAGCGCGCTCAGGAGGACATCAAGCGGGGCCTCGAGATCGCCCGGAGCATGCGCTCGGGCAACAACGCGGGCGCCTCGATCCCTCACGGCGCGAAGCTCACGATGCAGGGCGTCCAGGGCGAGCTGCCCGACGCCGACGTCCCGATCCGCTACTACGACGAGCAGATTGCCCGCGCGGTCCTCGCGAACTTCCTGAACCTCGGCGGCGACAACTCCAAGGGCTCGTACGCGCTCGGCGAGACCTTCGCGGACTTCTTCACCCTCTCGCTGCAGACCGTCGCCGAGGACATCGCCTCAACGACCACGCAGCACGTGATTGAGGACCTGGTCGACCTGAACTGGGGCGAGGCCGAACCGGCACCGCGGCTCGTGTTCGACGAGATCGGGTCCCGACACCCCGCGACGGCCGAAGGAATCCGCGCGCTCGTCGAGTGCGGGGCACTTACCCCGGACGACCCGCTCGAGCAGCACCTCCGGACCATGTACTCCCTGCCCGCCGCCGACCCGGCCTCCGCGCGCACACCGCCCACGGCCGCCGGCGGGGCCACCACAGCACCAGATCCCGAGGAGGGCTCATGACCGACACCCGCATGCCGCCCCGGGCCCGCTCGCGCGAGTGGTTCCGCATGGCCGCCGACGACGACCAGCGCATCGCGCAGGTCTACCTGTACGACGCCATCGACCCCTGGTGGGGCGTCTCCGCCAAGGACTTCGCGCGCGCCTGGAACGAGCTCGACGTCGACCACGTCGACCTGTTCATCAACTCCCCCGGTGGTGACGTCTTCGACGCCCTCGCGATCCTCAACGTGATCCGCCGGTCCGACGCGAAGGTCGTCGCGCACGTCGACGGCATCGCCGCATCCGCCGCGAGCTTCATCGCGATGGGCGCCGACGAGCTCGTGATGGGCCGCAACTCCGAGCTCATGATCCACGACGCCTCCGGCCTCTGCTGGGGCCGCGCCGAGGACATGCAGAAGATGTCCGACGACCTCGACCGGATCAGCGGCAACATCGCCTCGATCTACCTCGAGAAGGCTGGCGGCACGGTCACCGCCTGGCGTGCAGCGATGCTCGCCGAGACCTGGTATTCGGCCGAGGAAGCCGTGGACGCAGGCCTCGCCGACCGTGTCGACACCGACCGCGACAAGGCCGAGGTGAAGAACAGCATCGACCTCTCGGTCTTCAACCACGCCGGCCGCGCCGATGCCCCCGCTCCTCGCACCAGCAAGCAGGTCGGAGAGACCGCCCACACGATCCACCTCCTCGTCGAGCAGGGCGAAAGCCCCGAAGACGTAGGCCGCCACGCATCCAGTCTCGTGGCCCGCCACAACCAGAGAAACGCCGTCGCGGCCGCGCTCGCCGTCGGCGCCCACAGACCTCCGGCCGAGCCGGCGGACCCCACCCACACCCAGAAGGAAGGACCGGACATCATGCCGGACATCAAGAAGGGGCTGATCGACCGGCTCGGCATCAGCGACGCCGAGGTGACCGACGAGGACATCCTCGCGGCCGTCGACGAGGCGCTCGCCGAGCGTGCCGAGGCCCAGCCCACCAACGCCGCGTTCGCACCGCCCGCGGGGACCGTGCTCATGGACGCCGACCAGCTCGACGAGCTGCGCTCGCAGGCCGCGCAGGGCGTCGAGGCGCGGAACCAGCAGGTCGCCGACCGTCGCGCGCAGATCGTGGACTCCGCGATCAGCGACGGCCGTGTCGCGCCCGCCCGCCGGGAGCACTGGCTCGCGCAGCTCACCGCCGACGAGGAGGGTGCCGCCGCGGTGCTCAACACCCTCGCCCCCGGCACCATCCCCCTCGCCGCGAAGGGCTTCACGGGCGGGGTCAACGAGGCCACGGACGAGGACCTCTACAACCGGGCCTGGCCCCAGACCGAGAAGGAGGCCTGAACATGGCCGAGTACGTCCCCCTGTTCACCCCCGGCTCCGCGGTCACGTACACCGCGCAGTCGGACGTCATCGGCGGCCGCCTCGTCGAGATCGTCGGGGACCGCGCGGTCGCGCACGCCGCCGCGGACTCCGCGAAGGTCGTCGGCGTCGCCGGGTTCGACGCCGCGGCGGGCGAGCCCGTCACCGTCTACTCCGGTGGTGTGCAGCGGCCCACCGCCGCGTCCGCGATCGACGCCGGTGACCGCGTGTCCGCCGCCGCCGACGGCAAGGCCGCCACCGGGGACACCAACCCCATCGGCATCGCGCTCGCCGCGGCGGCCGCCGACGCACCCGTCCAGACCAAGTTCGATCGCTGAGGAGGGCCGCATGTACACGTACCCCGGCGCCCCGGTGAAGGTCGGGACCGACCTCACCACCACCGAGATCCACCACCTGATGAAGTCCCCGGCGCTGCTCCGCAAGCGCCTCGAGACCATCCTCGATCACCGCTTCATCGCGGACTACCTGCTCGCCGGCCGCTACCAGGCTGTCGGCGGCGCGATCCTCTACGAGACCGGCGAGGAGATCTTCCCCGCCGACGCCCCGGAGGCCATCGCACCCGGCGCCGAGTACCCCAAGACGGTCATGACCGTCGGGGAGCTCGCCACCGCCCGCGTCCAGAAGTGGGGTGAGGACTCCGACGTCACCGACGAGGCGATCACGCGCCTGCTGATCAACCCCGTCGATAGGGCGATCCGCAAGCTCGCCAACGGCATGATCCGCAAGGTCGACAGCCTTGCCCTGGGTGTCATCGCCTCGAAGGTCACCGAGACCTACGTGTCGTCACCCTGGTCCTCGGCCAACGCGATCATCGAGTCCGTGCTGCTCGCCAAGGCCACCGCCGAGGAGAAGTACGAGGCCGAGAGCTACGACTACTCCGTGGTCGCGCTCAAGCCGCTGCAGTTCGCGAAGGTCGCCGCGTCGCTCATCAAGAGCGACCTCGTGCCGCGCGAGTCGCAGAACTACGCGCTGACGGGTGTCATCCCCGACTACATGGGGCTCACCTGGACGACGTCGACCCACGCGCCGTTCACCGACCCGATCCTCGTGGACCGTGACCAGCTCGGCGGCATGGCCGACGAGAAGATCGCGTCCCCCGGCTACTCCTCCCTCGACGGCCTGGAGGTCAAGTCGATCCGAGACGAAAAGCGGGACAAGTACACGGTGCGCGCTCGCCGCGTGACCGTGCCCGTCGTCATGGAGCCCAAGGCCGCCATCCGCATCACCGGAACGGAGATCTGATCATGCCCGCGAAGTCGAAGCACTGGAAGGTCAAGGCGGCGTGCGTCGTCGTCAAGCTGTTCGGCCAGGACCGCTACCTGTACAAGGGCGCGGTCCTCCCCGACGGCGTGCCGGCCGCCGACATCACGCGCCTGTCCAACACGGGCCTGATCGTCGAGGTCGCCGACGTCGCCGCCGAGAAGGCCAAGGTCGAGCAGGAGGCCGCCGAGAAGGCCAAGGCCGAGGCGGACGCCCAAGAGAAGGCTGACGCGGCCGCGTCGACCGACACCGAGGGTGCGACCGACGCGGGTGCCGCGAAGGCCGCCAGCGGCCGCACGGCGGCCGCCAAGACCGCGAAGTGACGAGAGGGGGATGCCGCGGTGAGTGATGAGTCCTGGGCGACGCCCGAGCAGATCGCCGCACCGTGGCGTCCCCTGACCGTCGCGGAGAAGAGCCGTGCGCAGGCGTTGATCGCCTCGGTGCAGCGCGACATCATCCGTCGGTGGCCGAGCGTGCCGGACCGCCTCGAGCGCGGCAAGCTCGCCGTGCAGGACCTCGTCGATGTCGTCACCTACATGGTGCTGCCGATCCTCGGTGGGCCGCCGTTCCCGGGTGCCCGGTCGTGGCAGGTCACGTCCGGGTCGGAGTCGCGGTCTGTCACGCTCGACGCGGCGGGTAACCCACGGAACCCGTGGGACTACGCGTCGTGGATGATCGACATCCTCGACCCGAACGCCCGCGCGCAGGCCGCACCGATCGGCTCGTTCCCCGAAGCGCAGCCGTTCGATCGCCTGTTCCCCGTCTGGCCGGAGTCGTACCGATGAGCTGGGGATGGTTCGACGACTCGATGCACGCCCAGGCTCTCGTCCTCAAGCGGGTGACGGTCGGCAAGCCGGACGCCGACGGCGTGGCGCCGACGACCGTCGTCGAGCACAAGCTCGAGGGGTACGGGGTGACGCCGGCGGGCTCGCAGGAGTCTGCGGGTGAGGAGAAGGTGATCACGACGCGCTTCCGCGTGTCCGGGCCCGTCACGGCCCTGGTGCGCGAGCACGACGAGGTCACATGGAACGGCACCACGTTCCAGGTCGAGGGTGAGCCGCAGACGTACGTCGGCGGCGTGCTCGACCATACCGAGTTCTTCATCAACGAGCCGAAGGGGTAAGCGGCATGGATCTGGACACTCGGCGCATCATCCAGGAGGCCGCGCAGACTCCGGCGGTGCGGCGCAGCATCCACCTGCGCGCGTCGCGGATCGCGTCGCGCGCGAAGGCGCTGGCGGCCCGGGAGGGCTTGCCGGACTTCGCTGCATCGATCGACGTGGTCGACGGAGTCCGCCCTGGCACGAAGGCGCGCGGCTTCCGCCGCCCATACTCGCGGGTCGTCGCCCGGCACGACAAGGCGAACGAGATCGAGCGGGGTGGGGGCCGGTACGGGAAGTCCCGGATCCTGGCGCGTGCCGCGCGGGCCACCCGATGAAGGTCATCGGGGTCTGGCCCAACACCTCGCGCCTGCTGGTCAAGTACCTGTCCGGCCGCACTGGGCTGAACGTGTACACGCGGCGCCCGGCCGATGGTTGGGGGCCCCACGTGCCGTGCATCTTCGTGGACCGGCTGCCCGGGCCGCCGTCGGACGGCTTCTCGAAGACGTACAGCTTCGACATCGAAGCGATGGCGGGCACGGTCGCGGATCTCGGGTCGCTGGTACAGGACCTCGAGGTCTTCATGTTCACGCTGCCCTCGGAGTCGGACACCACCGCGTACGTCGACGACGTGCAGTGCACTGCCGAGTTCAGCGAGTTCCCGCTCGGTGATGTCGCGATCGAGCGGGCCGTGGCCACGTTCGACATCACGGTCCGCCCGCAGCCGGCGACCACCCCGTAATCCGCGCTCTCGCGCATCCAGCCCGTCACCGCTCGGTGGCGGGCTACTCCCCGTGGAAGGAAACCCCGACATGTCTCCGTACGTCACCGACAACCTGCAGACCGACAACCGCCTGGTCACCAAGCACGGCAACCAGATGCTCGCGATCGCGGACTACTCCGAGGCGCCGCTCGCCGAGCTGTTCACCGCGGCCGGTGAGCCGACGCCCCTGCCCGCCTACTTCCGGCAGATGGGCTACATCACGACCGACGGCGTGAAGCAGGGCAACGACGTCTCGAGCAACGACACGAACATGGTCCAGGACCTCGACCCGGTCCGCTCCGACATCGAGTCCATCACCCGCACGATCGGCGCCACGTTCGGCGAGGCCAACTCGTGGGTCAACGCCCTGCTGCACGGCCTGCCCGTCTCCGAGTGGCCGGCGAAGAAGACCGACGCCTGGGACTACGAGTTCGGTGAGGTCGCGGACCCGCCGTTCTACCGGCTGCTGTTCCTGTCGCAGGACGGCACGGGCGACCAGATCAAGTACCGCGTCGAGCAGGCGTACCGCGTGAAGGTCACGAACCTCGGTGAGCGGACCCTGAACCGCACCGACGCCGAGGGCTTCGAGTTCACGTTCGGGCTCTACAAGGACCCGGCGACCGGGAAGACGCTGCGCCGCGCCTCCGACGGCCCGTTCTACCGGGGCCTCATCACGGAGGGCTGAGCGGCCGCCCTCCCCCTGATCGCCGGCGCGCGTCGCCCGCTGGTGCGGCGCGCGTCGGCTCACCAACCAGCACCACCAGCACAAGGAGAGAAACCACCATGTCGAAGTCCAGCAAGCGCCGTCTCGTGCGCCTCAACCAGGTCCGCCCCGCCTACGAGGAGGCCGTCGGAACCAAGGGCGGCCAGTACCCGTTCGTCGGCAACGACGACATCGAGTACTCGTTCCCCCACCCCGCGTTCATGCCCAAGGAGCTCCGCGCCGAGCTCGACGACGCCGATGACGAGGACGAGATCGCCCGGATCCTCCTCGGCGAGCAGTACGAGAAGTTCATCAAGGGCGGCAACGACGTCGAGGACCTGATGCTGCTGTTCCAGAACGTCGGCGCCGAGTACCGGGGAAAAGCGGACAAGGTGCGCATCTCTCGGTCCTGAGCCTCCTGGGGGAGCACCCGGAGGCTGTCGAGGCGTCGCTCCTGCAGGCGTACGCGCCACGGGATCCCTTGCGCGAGTACTTCCAGGGGCGCACCTCGCTCCGACAGCTCCGGGTCATGGTCGAGCACCTGCCCCTGGACGCGCCCGCGTACCGCGCCGAGCGGGGGCATGCCTGGCGTGACGAGCACGTGCTGATGCACGACATCTCGTCCCAGCTCCGCGTGCTGAACACCAACCTCGCGAACCTGTTCCGCGAGAAGGGGGCCCCGGCGATCGAGCCGGAGTTCTTCCCCTCACCCGCCGCCGCCGAAGGCACGTTCTCCGACGGTGACGTGGTCGACGAGGCCGAGACCCGAGAGATCCGCTCGAACATGGAGCGCCTCTGGGGGAACCCAGCCGCGCCGGCCGACAACTGAATATCAACTGAATAGGGGGCGGCGGCGATGGCCCGATCCGATGCGGCATGGGTGGACGTGCTGCCGCGGATGAAGGACTTCGCCGCCCCCCTCGTCAAGGGCGTGAAGGACGCCGCGCGCGAGGCCGGCATCGAGGGCGGCAAGGCCCTCTCCGACTCCATGTCGGCCGAGGCGAAGAAGACGAATCTCAACCCGCTGGTCGAGCAGCTCGAGAAGGTCGAGAAGGCCGCGAAGTCGAGCGCCGACCAGCAGGCCGCGTCCGCGCGGAAGGCGGCCGACGAGGTCGGGCGCGCCAAGCAGCGGATCATGGTCGCTCGCGCACAGGAGTCCAACGCGACCGCTCAGGTCGTCAAGGCCGAGGGTGACCTGGAGAAGCGCCGCACCGTCGCGGCGACGCGCTCGAGCGACGTTCAGAAGGCCGAGCAGAACCTCGCCGCGAAGCGCGAAGACGTGTCGACGTCGGCCGAGGATCTGTCCAAGGCCGAGGGCAACCTCGCCGACGCGCGCCGCAAGGCCACGTCCGCGGACGCCGATGTCGCCGCGGCGGCCGCGAAGGTCGAGGCCGCCCGTGCCCGGCAGGCCGCTACGGCGCAGAAGACGTCGAACGAGGAGACCGCTCTCAAGGCGGCGATCAACGAGTCGAAGACCGCGCAGGTGCAGGCGGCGTCCGCCGCCGAGGAGCATGCGCGCGCGCAGGCCGAGCTGGGCGCCGCCGTCGAGGACGCCGGCCAGGAGGCCACCAAGGCGGTGCCGCTGTGGCGGCGGCTCTGGGACGGCGTGGGCGACACCGCGGGTGTCAAGGAGCGCGTGAAGTCGACGCTCGCGGGCGTCCGCGAGGAGATCTCTAAGGAGGGCGCGCGGATCCAGTCCCGCGGTGAGGCGCTCCTGGGTGGCCTCGGGAAGGGCCTCAAGTGGGGTGCGGTGGGGCTGGGCGCCGGCATCGCCGGTGGGCTCGGTGCAGCGGCCACGGGCGGCTTCAAGCGCCTGGCCGACATCGAGGACGCACGCGCGTCTCTGCTCGGCCTCAAGATGTCCGCGCAGGACGTCGACAGCGTCATGGCCTCGGCCCTGGATTCGGTCAAGGGCACGGCATACGCGATGGGCGACGCCGCATCGGTCGCGGCCACGATGACCGCCGCCGGCATCAAGCCCGGCAAGGACCTCACCCGGACCCTGTCGCTGGTCGCGGACTCCGCGACGATCGCCAAGCGCGACATCGGAGACATGGGCCTGATCTGGTCGTCCGTCGCCTCCAAGGGGCAGCTCCAGGGCGACGACGCGATGCAGCTGCTCGAGTCCGGCATCCCCATCTGGCAGATGGTCGGCGAGCAGATGGGAATCACCGCCGGTGAAGCCCAGGAGCTCGGCTCCAAGGGCCAGGTGTCGTTCGAGGTCTTCCGCGACGCCATGGAGAAGAACCTCGGTGGTGCCGCACTCAAGTCGGGCGAGACGGTCCGCGGGTCCTTCGCGAACATGAAGGCCGCGGTCTCCCGGTTCGGCGCCGCGATGCTCGAGGGCGTCTTCCCGCTGATCGCTCCGGCGCTGCAGAAGGTCATCGGTGTCCTGGACGCCGCGACCGCGGCCGCCGAGCCGTTCTTCAAGAAGATGACCGACGGCGCGCGGGGCCTGTACGACCTCCTCGTCAACGGGGACTTCACCGGGGCGCTGACGTCCGCGTTCGGCTGGGAGGAGGACTCCCCGGCCGTCGGCGTGCTGCTGAGCCTGCGGGATGCCGCGATCTCCGTCGCCGAGTGGTTCCAGGACCACCTCTGGCCCGTGCTCCAGTCCGTGGGTTCCTGGATCGGAGACAACCTCGTCCCGATCCTGTCCGGCGTCGGCGCCGCCCTGGCATACCTCGGCGGGACCGCGGTCGTCGGCGCGATCGGCGCCCTTATCGGGGTCATCGGCTCCGCAGTCGGCGCGATCGGCTGGATCCCCCTGGCGATCGGCGCGGCCGTCTCCGCTCTGACGTGGTTCTTCACGAAGACCGAGACAGGGAAGGCCGTCCTCGACGGCTTGATCGGTGTGCTCGGTGGCGTCTGGGAGGCCGTGAAGGTCGTCGCGACCGGCGACTTCCACGGTGGCATCTTCGGCCTCGCCGAGGACTCCCCGATCATCGGGGCCCTCATCTCGATCCACGACATGATCGTGGACGTCGGAGCGGCCGTGAAGGACCACCTCGTGGACGGCTGGAAAGCCGTCGTCACGGCCTGGGAGACCGGTGACGCAGGCGACAACCCGATCCTGCGGCTGCTGGTCAAGCTCAAGGACATCGGGACCGGTGTCTGGGACGGCATCGTCGGCGCCGTCGAGAAGGTCAAGGGCGCCCTGTCGAGTCTCGGCGGCTCCGGCGGGTCGGGCCTGACCCAGTTCTTCGACACCCTCGGATGGGTCGCCGAGCAGGTCGGCGGCTACCTCACCGGCGTCTGGAACCTCCTCAAGGGCGTCGGCAGCTTCATCGCTCAGGTCGTAACCGGCGTGATCCTCCCCGCACTGTCCGACCTCTGGGGATTCGTCGCGAACACCCTCGCGCCGATCTTCATGCGCCTGTGGACCGACTACGTCGGACCAGCGCTCGCCGCGATCGGTGCGGCCGGTCTGTGGCTGTACGGCAACGTCCTGGGGCCTGCTCTGACGGGCATCGGGTGGCTGCTGTCCAATGTCGTCGGGCCCGCGTTCACGTGGCTGTACGGCAACGTCATCTCGCCGGTGATCACCGCGATCGGCGCCGTCGTGACGTTCGTGTTCAACAACGTGGTGTTCCCGATCCTGGACGGCCTGAAGTGGGTGCTGACGGTCGCGGTGCCCGCGGCCGCCCAGTTCCTGTGGGGCGTCATCTCCGGGGTCTGGAACGCGATCGCGTCGGTCACGACGTGGCTGTACACGAACGTGATCGTCCCCGTGTGGACCGCCATCAAGGTGGCGATCGCGGTGGTGATCGCGGTCGTGATGACCGCGGTGCAGGCCTGGATGTGGCTGTTCCAGAACGTCGTCGCGCCGGTCTTCCGGTGGCTGTACTCGAACGTGATCGTCCCCGTGTGGACCGCCATCAAGGTGGCGATCGCGGCGGTCGTGTCCTGGTGGCAGGGGACGGCATGGCCGATCATCTCGACCGTCATCGGGTGGCTCCGTCAGCGCTTCGAGGACCTCAAGGCCGGGCTCGGGGTCATCTGGGCGTTCATCCAGAACAGCATCATCAAGCCCGTGATCTCGTGGTTCCGGGATACTGCGTGGCCGCTGATCTCCGGCGTGATCGACAAGATCAAGGCCGGGTTCAACACCATGCGGGACGCGGTCCAGATGGTGTGGCACAAGGTCCGCACCGAGATCATCAACCCCGTTGTCGTGTGGTTCCTGCAGACCGTGAAGCCGACCATCGACCGGGTGACCGGCGGCATCTCGGATGCCTTCACCGTCATGAAGGACGGCATCAAGAGCGCCTGGGACAAGGTCCGCGACGCCGCTCGCGCGCCGGTGAAGTTCGTGATCGACACGGTATACAACTCGGGTCTGCGGGCGAACTTCAACAAGGTCGCGGACACGATGAAGCTGCCGGCCAGTGTCCGCCTGCCGGCGGTGAGCCTGCCACCCGGGTTCGCCGGTGGTGGTCTGTTCAGCGGGATCCTGCCCGGGTCGTCCCGGATGCAGGATGGCGACGATCAGCTGATCGCTGCGCGCCGCGGCGAGGGGATCCTCGTCTCCGAGGGCCTCCGGGACCCGGCGTCCCGCGCGGCGTTCCTCCGGACCAACGAGCTCGCCAAGCGCGGAGTGTCATTCGCGCAGGCTGTGGCCGGTGGTGGGTTCGCGGGCGGGGGCCTCGTCGACAGGGGGGTCGATTTCGTCAAGGGCGTGGGTGGCGATGCGATCGACTGGCTGAAGGACACGGCCGGGTTCGCGGCCGATATCCTCACCGATCCCAAGGGCGCGCTCACGAAGCTGGTCGACGGTTTCCTCGAGAACATCCCCGATGCCGGCGTGTTCACCGACATGGTCAAGGCCGTGCCACGGAACATCGCCCGCGCCATCGGTGACATCCTGTTCGGCTCCTTCACGAGCGGCGGCGGTGACGCCGGCGCCGTCCCGATCGGCGGTGGCCGCGGGGGCTCGCTGGGACAGACCCTGGCGCTCGCCCGGTCGATGGGCCTCGTTCTGACATCGTCTGGGCGCCGAGGTGCCCGGACGGCGCAGAACGGCCTCGTGTCGTTGCACGCCCTGGGGCGTGCTCACGACTACGCGGGCGCGTCGGGCACGATGATGCGGTTCTTCAACGCCGTCGACGCGCAGTTCTCGCCGACGGAGCTGCTGTACTCGCCCGCCGGTGCTCGCAACAAGCACCGGTCGGGCCGGCGTGGACCGAACACGGGAGCCACGCTGAGGAACCACTACTCGCATGTCCACGTGGGCTTCGCGTCCGGTGGCATCGTCCCGGCCGCGCCGCCGCAGCGAGGGATCGGGCGCTCGGTCAAGCCGATGCTCTATGACAAGGGTGGCTGGCTCAAGCCCGGCGTCACGCTCGTGAACAACGCGTCGGGCACGCCTGAGCCGATCTTCCCGGGCAAGCAGGGTGCGTCGATCATCCAGATGCTCGAGGCAGGTGGGAAGGGTGGCCGGGACATCACGATCCCGATCACCGCCACGCAGCTGTCCGAGGCCGACGTCGACCGCCTGGCTGACGAGATCCTGCGCCGTCTGCACGCCCAGCTATCTGAGATCGGAGACTGATCGTGCAGTCGCTCATGCTGACCGACTCCCGCGGCGACGTCGTCCTCACGGCGTCGTCGCGGGAGCTTGATCCGAACCGCGAGTACTGGCTCAACGGGGAAATCAAGGGCTGGGTCGGCGGCTACACGATGCGCGGTGAGAACCAGGAGCGGGCCGGCCACGGCTCGTTTCCGACGACACGCACACGCTCGCCGAGGACGCTGGAGCTGCCTCTGCGGGTCCACGCGGAGTCGTGGGCGGCGGCGAACGTGGAGAAGCGGCGCCTGTCGGCGCTGCTCGCTGATGGAGAGTCGGCGACGCTCCGTGTCGAGGAGTCGGGTGTGCCGGCGCTCGAGGCGGTCGTGGAGCGGACGGGCGAGATCCTGCCGTCCCGGGTGTCGCCGTCGACGTTCGGTCTGTCCGTGCCGCTGACGGCACCTGACCCTGTGCTGTACGGCGACGAACGGGTGACGTTCCTCCATCCGATGGGGACGGGCATCGGCCTGCGCTACCCGCTGTTCTCCCCGGCTGGGGTCCTGAACTACGGGACGGGCATCACGTCGAACGACCCGGTCTTCAACGGCGGCAACGTCGAGGCCTGGCCGACGTACCTCGTCGTCGGCGACTTCCCGGGTGGCGCTCGGATCACCGTCGCCGGGCGCACGGTCGAGTGGCCGTGGCCGATCAACCGGGGCGCTCCGCTCGAGGTGCGGATGGCTGGGTCCGTCTGGATCGGCGGCACCAACGTCACGCACCGCGCGACGGTGCGGCAGTGGTCGTCGATCCCGCCGGGCGGATCCGTCTCCCCTGACTTCTCTCCGCTGCAGGGCGGGGACGGGTGGTGCGAGGTGCACCACCGAGACACCTACATGTGAGGAGGCCCCGATGGGCTACCCGTTCGGCCTGGCCCCTGACGCCGAGGGTGATGGCACCACTCCCGAGGGCCTGCAGCGTGTGATCTGGTCTCTGTACCGGGCGCAGGCTCCGTTGATCGTGCGTGGCTGTGAGGTCACTGGCACGTCGTCGATGAAGTGGGCGGTCGCCGCGGGCGTCGTCTACATCCCGACGGGTGACGCGCGGGCCGTGCTCGTGCCCGTCGACGCGACGACCGTGCCGACCAGTCCGGCCCCGTCCACCGGATCCCGCACCGACTTCCTGTACGTCGGGGTCGATGGTGCTGTCCGCGTCGGCGCGTCGGTCCCGGCGGGGTCGGCGCTGATCGGCAAGCGCACGGTCCCGGCGGGCATCACCGCGACGACAGCCGCTCCCGCTTCGGTCCTGGACCGGGGCTACGCGATGCTGTTCGGCGCGTCCATGGGTCGCCTGCTCCGCTGGGTCGACTCCACGGCCTACCGGGGCGTGCTCTCCTCGAGCACGACCGCTCAGGTCGTGTACTCCGGGAACATCAGCCTCCCCACCGACCGGCTGCTCGACTTCCGGCTGTCCCAGACAGCAGCCTCCGACGCGAAGTCGTCGTTCGTGTGGGAGATCTGGCTGGACTCCACGCTGTTCTTCGCCCCGGAGATGGTGGTCGACACGATCGGCGACACGAAGACCTACACCGCGTCGGAGTGGGTGCTCGAGGGGACGCACACGATCAGCGTGAAGCGTCGCCTCGCGGTCAACGGTGGCAAGCCCATCATCCACGTCGGCGGTGGCACGGAGCGCCGCCCGGGCAACCGCTTCGAGGTCGTCGACATCGGGATGATCTGGTGACCTGGCGCGTCTACCTCGGCCAGACCATGACCGGGATCGTCGGCCCTTCGATCGCGCACAGCACCGGCAACGCCGAGATCCCACTCAACGACATCGAGTCGATGTCGGCCACCTTCAACCGGTCCGAGCTCGTCGGCGTGGAGCGCTCCTGGTGGTCGCCCTGGGCTGGCGCTCTCCTCGTGTCCTACGAGGACGAGTACATCGAGGAGACCCTGATCGCGGCCGGCCCGATCGACAAGCCCGTCAAGGACACTCCGAAGACCGGGAAGCTCGAGATCTCGGCCGGTGGCATCGGTGCCCTGCTCTCGCATCGCGAGGTCCTCGCAGGCGACTTCCGTCCTGGGCAGGAGGAGGCGCTCAAGCTCTCCGTCCTCGACTGGTCGGGCGTGTCCCTCGGCTCGATCGTCGGACGGATCATCACGGCCGCCACGTCGAAGCGCGCCGGCTGGCTGCCGATCGTGATCCCGCCGGAGGAGCCCGCCGTCCGTCAGCGCACCTACGAGGGATGGAACGTCGCGAACAACCTCGCGTGGAAACGGATCACCGAGATCACCGAGGTCATCGACGGCCCCGACGTCATGCTCCGCCCCCGCTTCGTCGCAGGCTCCAACCGCACCCGCTTCGAGTGGGTGCTCTACACCGGCACCGAGGCGCAACCCACCATCCCTCAGACCGCCCAGGTGCTCTGGGACTCCACCGCCCAGCAGTCCCCCATCGCCAACGTCGAGGTCACCTCGAACGCCACCCGCCTCGCGCACCGCGTGTACGCCACGGGCGCCGGTGAGGGAGCTGGCATCGCCCTGCAGATCGCCGAGGCCAAGACGATCCCCGAGTACATGCCGCTGCTCGAGACCACGATCAGCGACACCGACACGGAGAACCTCGACCTGCTCCGCTCCAAGGCCACCTCGACCCTCGCATCCCAGGGCATTGACCAGGTCACGTTCACCGTCGAGTCCACCGCCGAGTCCCCGATCGGGTCTTGGAACGTCGGAGACGCCGTCGACGCCACCCTCACCGGCTGGCTCAACATCCCCGACGGGACCTACACCCTCCGCATCATCTCCGCGAAGTACGACCTCACGAACAGCACGGTCACGGTCGAGTGCCAGGAGGACCAGCTCGGAGAGGAGCTCACATGGTGAAGCGCATCAACCTGCGCCCCTCGCCCGAGCGCGCGCTCGCCGACCTGCGCCATAAGCAGCTCGAGCAGGTGCGTGAGCGTGACACCGTTCCTCACGGTGTGAAGGACATGGGCCCGACGGGTGACTCGACGTTCATCGACGCGGCGGGCGAGAAGCGGTCGGTGCGGCACTTCGTCGTGGAGCTCGACGACACGACCGAGCGTGCCGAGCAGCTCGAGACCGACCTCGCATCCTCCGTCGAGCGGATCACCGCGGGCGAGACCGCGGTCGCGGACCTCCGGGACGTGCGCCTGCCCGCGCTCGAGGAGGATCTCGCTGACCTGGACCAGGCGCTCGCCGATGGTCTCGGTGGTGTCTCGGGTGACTTGTCGGGGCTCGTGAGTGATCTCGCGGCCGCGCGGGATCAGGCGGTGTCGGCGCAGCAGACCGCGGATGCCGCGGTGCTGGCCGCGTCGGCGGCGTCGCAGGCCGCGTTGCAGGCCGCGGGTATCGCGGACTCCAAGGGCCGCGTGATCTACTCCGAGACGGAGCCGCCGGCGGCGGACCGCTCGTCGTCGAACCTCTGGGTCAAGCCGAGTGACGCGTCCACGCGTGTGTGGGTGCCTGGCCAGTCGCAGTGGGTCGAGGTCGAGGACTCCGACATCAAGGCCGCCGCGCAGTCTGCCGCGGCCGCGAACACGAAGGCCGTCGCCGCCCAGTCCACTGCCGATGCTGCGAAGGCGGCCGCGGCGACTGCTCAGTCCACGGCCGAGGCCGCGCAGCGCACCGCGGACAAGGGCGTTCTCGACGCCCGCGACGCATTCAATGCCGCGGTGTCGGCGCAGACGTCGGCGGACGCGGCGATGCAGACGGCGATGGCCCCGACCGCGAACATGGTCTACAACGGCAACGGGCGCTTCGGGGACGCGAATTTCACTACCTTCGATCAGTTCCCTGAGGATAGCCCCGCTGGCGCATTCCGTTCGTTCGGTGCCACTACTCCAACCAGCAAGATCACCAATGCCCTGATCGCGGTGGATCCGTCTCGGGCGTACGTCATGACTGCCACGGCTCGCCAGGCCAATCCCGATTACAGCGGAAACGATCGTCTCTACTTCGCGGTCCAGCCCTACGACGCCGACGGATTGGGTATCGCCCCCTACCAGTACGCGCGGAATCCTGGCACGACCACAACCCTCGCGAAGGACCTGAACCCGGGCGACACCACCGCAACCCTGACGGATGCAACGAACTGGAGCACCGCAACCTACCAGTACCTCGCGATCTGGAACTACGTCGACAAGTCCGGCAAGAACTGGAAGACGGAGTACACCCGGAAAACCTACTCGTACACGTCCAAGAGCGGAAACGTCATCACTCTTGCTGCCAAGTACGAGGGGCCGGTAGTTCCTGCCGGAACATCGGTGGGAAACACGTTCTCGGGCGGCTCGTACATGTACCCGATCACGCCGACTAATATTCCGCACGAGTGGACGGCGTACACGTCGAGGGTGATGAGCGGCGTGCACACCACCGAGGGCTCTGTAGCGGTTCTTTCGTTTCCAGCTCCGACTGCCGCTGTGCAGATCGGCTTCCTGCTCAACTACTCGAGGCAGACCGAGTCACGTCACCGGGTCGCGAACGTCGGGTTCTTCGACGTGACCGATGCACTCGCGGCACAGAACGCCGCCGCCAAGGCGCAGGCGGATGCGACCAAGGCCCAGCAGACCGCGGATTCCAAGGCGACCCCGGCTCAGGCGCAGGCTATGGCGGATGCCGCGAAGGCCGCGGCCACCACGGCAGCGTCGGCCGACGCGACCGCGAAGTCGTCCCAGGCTAAGGCCGATGCGCTCGCCGCCGCGGCGGCCGATGCCCAGCAGAAGGCCGATGCCGCGAAGGCATCGGCGGCCACGGACGCCCAGCAGAAGGCCGATGCCGCCAAGCAGGCCGCGATCACCGCGGCGTCCGCGGATGCTCAGGCCAAGGCCGACGCGGCGAAGGCCGCGGCGCTGGCTGCCGCTGCCGCGGATGCGAAGGCCAAGGCGGACCAGGCGCTCGCGGACGCGAAGGCGGACGCGACTACCAAGGCTGATGCGGCGAAGCAGGCCGCGATCACTGCGGCGGCTGCCGATGCTACGGCGAAGGCCGCGGCCGCGGAGACCGCCGCCAAGAACGCGGCGGCCGCCGATGCGAAGACCAAGGCCGACCAGGCCAAGGCCGACGCGATCGCCGCGTCCGGGTCGGATGCCGCTGTGAAGGCCGAGGCCGCTCGTCAGGCGGCCGTGGACGCCGCCAGGGCGGCTGCGGACGCCGCGGACGCGCTGGTCGAGCAGAGGGCCGCGCAGAACGCCGCGGACCAGGCCAACGCCGCGAAGCAGGCTGCCGCGGATGCCCTCGCTACCGCGCGTGGTCAGATCACGTCGGAGATCACGGCGTCGGCCAACGGGAAGAACGCGACTCGCTGGTCGACCAGTGCGGCGTCGGCGTCCGTGCCGGGTGTCGTGGCTGGCGACACGTGGATGCAGGTCGACGCGCTCGCGACCCGGAACGTCAAGGGCCAGTGGACCTGGGACGGAAGCACGTGGAAGCCCGTGCTGATCCGCTCCGAGGTCATCGCGGCGCTCGACGTCGCCAAGCTCACCGCCGGCACCGCGAACCTCGCGACCGCCGTGGTCGACAAGCTGTTCACGAACATCTTCTCGGCGAAGAAGATCGCCGCTGGGCAGATCGATGCCGAGTCGATCGCCGCGGCGGTCGGCTCGTTCGTGAAGATCAACGTCTCCCAGCTGGTGGCGACGGCCGCGGACCTCAACGAGCTCGTGGCGCAAAAGATCGCGGCAGCGACCGCCTCCATTCAGGAGGCGTACATCCAGAACCTGCGCACCAACGGCGCGGTGATCGACACCGCGGTGATCGCGGACCTCGCCGCAAACCTGATCACGAGCGGCATGTTCCGTACGGCCGAGGCCGGTCAGCGGCTCGAGCTCACCTCCGATGGGCTCGTGCTGTGGGGCGTCGACCCGGATGGCGCGGAGTACGAGATGGTCCGCATCGGACCCTCTGGCACGCAGCTGCTCACGATCGGTGGGGCCACCATCGACGGTGACGGCAATGCCGTGCTCCAGGACGTAGAGGCGCGGTCCCTGTCGGTCGACGGGACGTCGCTCGAGGACCGTCTGGCGGCGCTGCCCCAGGGCATCATCGGGCGCGGCTACCGGTCGGTGCCGTGGACGGAGCGCCGCAAGTCGTTGACGCGCGTCGTTGAGCTGCCGGTGACGTTGCAGCCGGGTCGCACGTACCGGGTGTCGTCGTCGCCGATCCCGTTCGTGACAGATACAGGCGCGGCCTGGGTCATTGGGAACCTGCAATGGGCCCCGATGCCCGTGACGGATGTGAACCAGTTCTCGACGCTTTCTAAGAGCGCGGCAGTGGATTCGGCCACGAGCCTGCTGCCGCCGATGAGCAGGATCGTCACGACGTCGGACATCACCGCGCCGAAGGACTACTCGTTCATCATCCGTACATCGTGTGCCACCACGTACCACCAGATCGCCGTGGGCGGTGGCTCACCGGTCGAGCTCGTCGTCGAGGATCTCGGTCCCGCGATCAGCTACACGGGGGCGAACTGGCAGGACGGCGCAGAGGCGGGGTCGTCCTCGGGTAGCACGTCGCCGCCGGCCACGGTTCAGCGGTACTCCCTTCACCGCAACCACACGGCTGTCGGCACGTACCGGCGAGGCCAGAACGGCCTGAAGTCCAGCGGCGACGCCGTGCAGGGCCAGTACTCCTCGTACGGCAACCGCGAGGGCCTGTGGCTGTTCGCGGACATGACCGGGGCCCTGTCGGGGTCCACGGTCGAGAAGGTGATCTTGAACTTCACGATCTCCCACACCTACGCGTCGGCCGGCGGTATCGCTGAGGTCCGCCTCCACGGCAACAGCTCGTTCCCGTCCGGTGCTGCGGGGCTGAACACGGTGGTATCGGGAGTGAAGGTCAGGGCCGGTGGAGCGTACTCGGTGACGATCACCGATGCCGCGATGTGCGCGGGCTTCCGCTCGGGTGCGTACCGCGGATTCGGGCTGTCTACCGACTCCACGAACCTCGACCACTACATCCGCGGGCAGAACGCATCCATCGACATCACTTATCGAAAGTAGGTCTCATGTCTCTCATCGGTGTCTCTCGAACCACCCAGAACGCGACGATGCGGGCCCGCACTGAGGCCGCGATCCGTCAGGCCGCCTCGGCGAAGGCTCAGGAGGAGGGGCCGTCCGGTCGCTTAGCCGCGCAGGCCCTGATCGACCCCTCGTCCGTGGTCGCGCACTTCCTCGCACACGTCGCGACGAACCCAACGGTCGCGGATGCCACGTGCTCGGACTGCGGGCACGCCGCGGTCGATGACGGGGCGATCACGTACGTCGTCGCCGAGGCGTGGACGACGGTCGCCGACGCGCTCTACCCGCCCGCACCCACCGCCTGACCGAACTACTCGAACAACCGAGGCCCCGCCCACACGGTCGGGGCCTTTCGCATGCCCTGAGGAGGCACCCCGTGACCACCAATCCCGATGACCTGCCCGTCGACCCGGACCTCTCGCCCGAGGAACTGAACATCGACCCGGCCGAGATCCCCGCCGACCCGGTCGAGGTCGGCGACGACGACATCGACCTGACCGAGGCCCCCGACCTCGGCACCGACAACGACGGGGAGGTCGCCTGATGAAGACCTACGCCGACGGCCGCGCGCTCTACCTCGACTTCAACCGTGCCCAGCTCAAGCAGGGGCCGTGGGAGGTCCCGCCCGGCTCGAACCGCAACTGGTACTCCAAGCGCTGCGGCCGCGGCCCCGAGCCGTGGTGCGTCGACGCCCACGCGGCAGGCATGATCGAGACCGGCCAGGCCGGCGGCACCCTCGACACGGCCTCGACCGGCGTCCTGCGCAACTACTCCCGCGAGGTCGGCCGGTACCGCGGGCCCCGCTCGGCGACGCTCGGCGCTGCCGGCATCGTCCTGCACAACGGCGCGACCGCCCACACCGACGCGTGCGTGCTCATCGTGTCCTCGTCCAACCCGGCGCTCGCCGGCGGCAACACGAGCAACCGGGGCGGCAGCACGGCGGACGGTGGCGGCTACTACTCCAACCGCCGCGGCTACATGATCGGCGGGAGCTCGTGGCGGCTCGATGGCTTCCACGTGCCGTTCTTCGGGATCTCCGCCGACGACGCGTTCCAGATCAACAAGGCCCTCGGCGTGGGCTCGGTGCGGTACATCACGGCCAAGACCGTCGCCCGCACCAAGGACTTCCAGCGGTCGCAGGGCCTGGTCGTCGACGGCTTCCCCGGCGTGACGACGTTCGCGCGGCTCGTGGGCTCTGAGGTCAACGAGGTGGTCGAGGAGATCAACACGGCGATCCCCCTGGCCGTCGATGGCCGGTACGGTGTCGCGACGCACACGAAGGTGCAGATCCGTCAGGGTCGCCCGCAGGATGGCCGTCTCGGGCTCGGCGATCTCCAGGCGCTCTACGCCTACTTCGATCTGCCGGTGGATGACGAGATCTCCGACCAGGTGCGCACCGCCGCCCAGATCGGCAACGCGATCGTCCCGCGCATCTGGGATCACGACCCGGACCACAAGGGCAACGCGTCGAAGCTCGTGCGGTGCCTCGAGGCGTACGTCGGGGTGACCGTGGACCGCGGGATCTGGGGGCCTGAGCTGTCCCGCGGCATCCAGCGGTTCATCAACACGTTCGACGCCGGCTTCACCGCCGCCGACCGGGGCATCGCCCTGGCCCGCAAGAAGGCGGCGGGGATCTGATGCTCTCGTCCCCGTACCCCCTACCCCCGGTGAGGGGGTGGCGGGTAGCGACGATCTGGTCATACCTGGCGGCATCCGCCGCAGGGGCATGGTCGCTGATCATCCCGCCCGCAACCTATGTCGCGACGGTCCCCCTGTGGATCACGCTCCTGTGGTCGGTGTCGCTCATCGGAGGCGGACTGGTGTGCGCGGCCGGTGTGGCCGCGTCCCAGTACCGGGCGGAGTGGATCGCCTCATGGGGCCTCGGCCTCGGGGTCGCAATCTATGCCGTGATCTCGTGGTCCACGATCCCCCACAGTCCCGCGTCGGGGACAAGGGCGCTGGTGCTGACCGCGTTCACGGGCGTCGTGGTGGCGCGCGCGCTGCTGCTGTCCCGCATCGACGGCATGGCCCGCGACCGGAAGCGGGTGGCCAACCGGGAGCGGGACGAATGAAGTTCGCAGATCTCATCGTCCCCCTCCTCACCATCGCATTCGGGGGTGGTGGCATCTGGTCCGGTATCAGCGCGTGGCGGTCTCACCGCGAGGGCGTACGCGCCGCTGACGTGCAGGAGGACGCCCAGCACCTCCAGGAGCGCGCCGACGCCGTGGCCGGCTTCGAGAAGTTGGCGGCGGCGCATGACCGGGAGATCATCCGGCTGTCCGCCGCGCTCGTGGATGACCGGGCCCGCATGGACGCTCAAGACACGCGC
>DAMDHZ010000045.1:0-25317 GCA_032101665.1 Brachybacterium sp.
TGGCGGTGTCGTTCATGAGAGGGCTCCCGTCGCGAGAGAGCCCTCGGGGGTGAGGTGGAGCATCAAGTCGACCTTCTTCCTGTCGGTGCCGACGAGGGCACGGGTGATGTTGGGGGAGTCGCTGGAGGCGAAGAACGCGGTTGCCTCCTCGGGAGACGAGCCGCCGCGGATCTTGCGGGAGATGAGGCGCTCACGCAGGTCCTCCGGGCGGGCGTCGATGAAGATGCGATAGGCGCCCTCGTCGGCGACTTCTCTCCACGCCGGGTCGTCGAGCAGAAGCCAGTTCCCCTCGACGAGGACCACGGGAGCGGTGAGTGGCTTGGTCGCGGGGCGCACGTCGTGAGCGAGCCGGTCGTAGACCGGCCAGCGGAGGTCCGTGGTGCGCCCGCGGCGCAGGTGGTCGAGCAGGGAGGCGGGGTCGAAGGTCTCGGGCGCCCCCTTGATCTCGCGCAGGCGGATCTCCTTTCCCTCATGGAGGGTCGTCGTCGCGTCCAGTTCCGCGTTGGGGAGATGGAAGCCGTCCAACCCGATGCTCTGCACGTCGAGGCCCTGCTCTCGGGCAGCGGCCTCGAGGACGGCGGCCAGCGTGGATTTCCCGACGCCGGGCGGCGCGGCGAGGAGGACGTAGTGCCTCGAGGACGGGCCGTCGAGGAGTGGAATCACGGCATCCGTGAGGACCCGGTCGACCAGCAGCGGGTCCACCACGGCATCGACCTCGAAGCCGTTGACGATGACGCGCACGATGCGTCTCAGCCGTCCTGGCCGAAGAGGGCGAGGAGCTCCGCGGGGGCGCGAGAGGTGAGCACCGTGTGCAGAGAGTCGTCGTCGATCAGGATCTCCGCGAGGGCTTGCATGACCTCGAGGTGCTGTTCTTCGTCCGTTGCGGCGAGCGTGAACACCGCGGTGATGGTCTTGTCGGGCCGGGGCGTGTACACGACGGGGTCGGCGAGGGTCAGCAGGCTCATGCCGCTTCGACGGGCGCCGTGCTCGGGTCGTGCGTGCGAGAGGACCACCTCCGGGACGACGATCATGTAGTCCCCGTTCTTGGCGAAGCTCTCGAGGATCGCCTCGGTGTACTCGGGGCCGACGATGTCGTCGGCCTCGAGCAGGGCCGCGCTCTCGCGCAGGGCGAGGGTCCAGTCGGTCGCCGTGGCGCCGAGTCGGATGCGGGATCGGGTCAGCAGGGGGTCCATGAAGCTCCTCATCGAGTCGAGAGCACGCGGTCACTGGTGCTCATATGAGCGAGTAATGCTCATATGTAAATCTTGACCGCTCTCGGAGTGGGAGTCAAGGGGGTGATGCCCGCCAAGGGAGGGGGATGTTCCCCGGTACAGTGGGCGCGCCGATGCCCAGGTGGCGTGCCTGCGGGTCGGTGTGGACAGCGAGAGGGTCGAGGCGCATGGACGATGCCGAACGGATTCTGGTCGTCGAGGTAGCGCGCCAGTTCTACTTGGAGGACAAGTCGAAGACGGAGCTCGCGGCCGAGCACGGGCTCTCGCGGTTCAAGATCGCGCGGCTCCTCGAGCAGGCCCGCACGGAAGGTGTCGTGCGGATCGAGATCGACGATGCGGGGCTGACGCATCGCAGCGAGGCCGTCGCTCTGCAGCGGCATCTCGGGCTGCAGGATTGCATCGTCGTGCCCGCCGCCCGGACCGAGGTCGACAACCGTCGTGCCCTTGCGCGCGCCGCGGCCGCATTCGTCATCGCGCGGGCGCGGGACCGGGACGTCATCGGCTTCTCGTGGGGTCGCACCCTGGTCGCGATCGGCGAGCACATGGCCGCGCTGCCCCCGGCGACGCTCGTGCAACTGACCGGCACGGTGGGCAATGATGTCGCGCAGTCGCCGGTCGAGGTGATCCGTCGCATCGCCGAACGCACGAGGGTTCGGACGATGGCCGTCTTCGCGCCGCTGTTCGCCGGCACGGAGGACGGCGCCACGGCGATGCGATCCGACCCGGCCAACGCCGCGACGATCCGCATGTACCGCGACCTCGACCTCGCTGTGCTCTCTGTGGGCTCATGGGAGCCGCCGATCACGCAGCTCGCCGAGTTCTTCAGCGAGCCGGAGCGGGAGGAGCTGAACACGGCCGGCGCGCGGGCCGAGATGGCGGGGATCTTCGTGCGGGACGACGGATCGATCGTCGACGCCTCCGTCGCCCGGCGACGCATCTCGGTGTCGGTCGATGAGCTCCTCCACGCTCGGCGCGTGCTCGCCGTGGCGGGTACGACGGAGAAGGCACCCGCCATCATGGCCGTCGCCCGGTCGGGCCTGATCAGCTCTCTTGTGACGGACACGGAGACGGCTGCGGTGCTGATGGCGATGCCGCCCGTCGCCGAGACCGCGCTCGCGCGCGTCGGGCGGGACGAGTGACACCGCCGCGGTGACCTGTGTCGCAGGTGCACCGGGCGGTTTGGCCCCACCTGCGGGCCGAGGCTAGGATCGTCGGCGGTAGCGTGTCCGAGCGGCCGAAGGTGCGACACTCGAAATGTCGTGTACGGTAACCCCGTACCGCGGGTTCAAATCCCGCCGCTACCGCTCAAGGTCCGTACGGACCACCGAGAAGCTCCCCGGGTCCTCGATCCGGGGAGCTTCTTGATGTGGAGTGCCTGTGGCGCGTCGCCCGGGCCCTCCGACCCCGTGCCCGCCCGACGGGCCGCACATCATCCCGAGGAGCCGCAGGTGTCCGAGTCCGAGAACCAGGACACGGGCCTCCCCGCCGACCCGGTCCCGCCGGCCGATGCCGTGGCGCCAGACGGCGCCGTGCCACCTACCGATGCCGTGCTGCCCACCAGCGCCCCGTCACCCACCGGTGCCGTGGCATCTGCCGACGCCATGCCCCCAGCCGATGCCGTGCTGCGTGCGACCTCCCGGCCGGCCGACATGGACGCGGCGGCCGCCATCGGTCCTGCCGCCGATGCAGTCCCGGCGCCCGACGCAGGCCGTCGCCCGCGCCGTTTCGTCGACCTCACCCCGCTCCGCGTCTCGCCCGCCTTCGGACGGCTGTGGATCGGCGCCGCGGTCTCGGGCATCGGCGCGCAGCTCACGACCGTCGCGGTCGGCATCCAGATCTACGACATCACCTCCTCGACGTTCGCCGTCTCGCTCGTCGGCGGCATCGCGCTCGCCCCGATGGTGGTCGCCGGTCTCTGGGGCGGCATGCTCGCCGACGCCTTCGACCGCCGCCGCGTGCTCATCGTCTCGAGCCTCGTGGGCTGGCTCTCGACGCTGTCGATCGTGGCCCTGTCCGCCGTGCACTCCCATCTCGGCACGACCGGCGGTCTGAGCGAGGTGTGGCCCTTCTACATGGCCACGACCGTCAACACGGTCGCCGCCACCATCAGCGGTGCGACCCGCACGGCGGTCTTCCCGCGCATCCTGCCCGCCCAGTACGTGCCCGCTGCCTCGGCCCTCGGCGGGATCTCGATGGGCATCCAGCTCACGGTGGGTCCCGCGCTCGCGGGCGTGCTCGCCGCCGCGATCGGCCTGCCGCTCACGTTCGCGGTCGATGCCGTGCTGTTCACGGCCGGGTTCCTCGGCATCCTGGGGCTGCCCGCCCTGCCCCCGCTCACCGAGGTCGCGCGACCCGGCCTGGCCGCGCTCCGCGACGGCTTCGCGTTCCTCCGCACCGCCACCAACATCCGCGCGGGCTTCCTGGTCGACATCATCGCGATGAGCTTCGGGCGCACCTATGTGCTGTTCCCCGCGGTGGGCGCCGCGGTGATCGGCGGCGGCCCGACCACCGTCGGCATCCTCACGGCCTCCGCCGCGATCGGGACGTTCCTGACGGGTCTGCTCTCCGGCCGGGTCGGCAGCGTGCGCCGGTACGGCGTCGCGATCAGCGGCGCCGTCATCGTCTACGGTGCGTGCATCGGCATGTTCGGACTGGTCCTGCTGCTCGGCGCGCTCGGCGTGTTCGGGCCGACCGGCCCCTCATGGGGCGCGGTGAGCTGGCCCGCCCTCGTGCTCGCGTGCTTCGCGCTCGCCGGAACCGGCGCCTCCGACGAGGTCAGCGCGATCTTCCGCTCCTCGATGCTGCTCACGGCGGCGCCCGACGAGATGCGAGGCCGGCTCCAGGGCGTGTACACGGTGGTCGTGACCGGGGGCCCCCGCATTGGCGACCTGTATGCGGGCATCCTCGCCACCCTCGTCGCCGCCTGGTTCCCGCCGCTCCTGGGCGGGTTCGTGATCATCGCGCTGGTGGCCGTGATCCTGCGCGTGCTGCCGTCCTTCCGCACCTACGACGCGCTCGACCCGCAGCCCTGACGGGACCGCAGCGGCGTCGATCCGGAGCCGTGGTCGCCTCCGCGGGGTGCCGTATGCGGGGAGCGCGTGTTCTGGAAGGGACGCTGGTGATGTGCACTGGCTATATCGCCACAGCACGTCACCTGCGTCCCGTCCGCGACCAGATGCCCAGGAGACCGTCCCCTCCCGCCGCCCTGCGCCGTCCCGCCCCGCCCTGCGCCGTCCCGCCGCGACCTGCGCCGCCCCACCACGGGCCGACGGCATACGCTGGCCCCATGGCCTCCACGGACGACCGCCTCACCTACCTGCTGATCGACGGCGAGAACATCGACGCCACGCTCGGCATGTCGATCCTCGGGCGCCGTCCCCACCCGGACGAACGGCCGCGCTGGAACAAGCTCCTGCAGTTCATCGAGCGCCAGTGGCGCCAGAGCGTCCGCGGGCTGTTCTTCCTCGCGGTCGAGGGGGACCTGCCGGCGTCCTTCGTGCAGGCACTCGTCGCGATCGGCTATCAGCCGATCATGCTGCGCGGCGAGGGCAAGGTCGTGGACATCGCGATCCAGCGCACCGCCGAGGCCCTCGCCTCTCGCGAGGCCGATGTCGCCCTCGTCAGCCACGACCGCGATTTCGCGCCGCAGCTCGACGTGCTCGCGCAGACTCCCGGCCGCCGCACCGGCATCGTCGGCTTCAACGAGTTCCTCTCCTCGGAGCTGCGCCGCATTCCCGGTGTCGAGTTCTTCGACCTCGAGTACGACGTGCACGCGTTCACCGCCGAGCTGCCGCGGCTGCGGGTCATCGACATCGACGAGTTCGATCCCCTGGACTTCCTGTGAGGTGACGACGATGGAGTGGCTCGGGCATCTGGACGCGACCGATTACACGATCGCGCGCGAGATCATCCAGCGAGGCACGGCCGCGCTGTTCGTGGTCGCCTTCCTCTCCACCTTCCACCAGTTCCCCGCCCTGCTGGGGGAGCGGGGCCTGCTGCCCGTCCCCGCCTACCTCGTGCGCATGGGATCGCGCGGGACGCCCACTCTCTTCCGCGTCCGTTCCGTCGGCTACACCGATCGCCGGCTCCGCGTCCTGTGTGTGGTGGGGGTGGTGCTCGGGGCGAGCGTCGTGGTGGGGCTGCCGCAGCTGGGGCCGGCGTGGGTGCCGATCCCGGTGTTCCTCGCGATGTGGGGCCTGTACCTGTCGATCGTCGCGGTCGGGCAGACCTTCTACGGCTTCGGCTGGGAGTCGATGCTGCTCGAGGCGGGCTTCCTCGTCGGCTTCCTGGGGTCGCATGCGGTCGCCCCGCCGCTGCTCATGATCCTCTTCCTGCGCTGGCTCATGCTGCGTCTGGAGTTCGGCGCCGGGATGATCAAGATGCGGGGCGATCCCGCGTGGCGTGACCTCACCGCGATGGACTACCACCACCAGACCCAGCCGATGCCCGGCCCGCTCAGCCGCTGGGCCCATCTCAAGCCGCACTGGTGGCACCAGAGCGAGACCCTGGGCAGCCATGTCGTCCAACTCGTCGCGCCCTGGCTGCTCCTGCTGGCCCCGCAGCCCATCGCCTCCATCGCGGCGTGCTGCATCATCATCACCCAGCTCGCGCTCGTGGTCACCGGCAACTACGCGTGGCTGAACTGGCTCACGATCGTCATCGCCTGCTGTGGCATCAGCGACGGCTTCTGGCGCTGGATCGCCGGCGGCCCGTGGCCGGGATGGGGGCCGGGATGGCAGGGCGCCGATGCGGTCTCGAGCGGCGCTGCGGCGTCCCCCGTGTGGTGGCACGTGCTGATCATGCTCGTGGTGGCCGGCCTTCTCGTCCTGTCCTGGAAGCCGCTGAAGAACCTCTTCTCCCCTCACCAGCTCATGAACGCGAGCTTCAACCGCTGGCACCTCGTCAACGCCTACGGCGCATTCGGTTCGATGACGCGGGAGCGGCGGGAGGTGATCATCGAGGGCACGCTCGCCGAGGACCCCGACGAGGAGGACTGGAGGCCGTACGAGTTCAAGGGCAAGCCTGGTGACGTGCGTCGGCGCTCCCGCCAGTTCGCGCCGTACCACCTGCGCCTGGACTGGATGATGTGGTTCCTCGCGCTCGGTTCGTGGAACGCGACCTGGTTCGCCCGGCTGCTCGATGCGATCCTCGACGGTGGCGCCCCGATCCGCCGCCTGCTGCGCATCGACCCCTTCGAGGGCCGTCCGCCCCGCCGGATCCGGGTGCGGGTCTTCGACTACCGCTATGCGACACGGGCCGAGCGGCGTGCGACGGGCCAGTGGTGGATGCGCGAGGAGATCGGCACCCTCGTCCACTCCACCGAGGGATGGTGAGGAAGCTCAGGGGAGCCCTCGAGCATGCGCCAGGAGCGGAGTGGCATCAGCGCACGGCTGCCGTCCGCTCCGGGGCGTCGCGATCTCCGAGGACGTCTTCCGTCGACCCCTCAGCGTGGCCCGAGCGGCATCATCGTCATGTGTGCGGAGGAGCGCCACGAGAAGAGGTAGTCATATGGACGGACGCGTCCTGTGGGGGCCGCGCTCGTCCATATGACTACCTCTTCTCGTAGCACGCCCGTCCCGTGACCCCGCCTACCCCTTGACGGAGCCCGACATGAGCCCGGCGATGAAGTAGCGCGACAGCAGCACGTACACCACGAGCGTGGGCAGGGAGGCGAGCAGCGCACCGGCCATCGACACCCCGTAGTTGGTCAGCAGGGCACCGTTGGCCAGGTTGTTGAGCGCGAGCGTGACGGGGCCGTTGCGCGGGGTCGAGAAGAACACCGCGAACAGGAAGTCGTTCCACGCGCTCGTGAACTGCCAGATCATCACGACCACGAAGCCGGGCACGGCGATGGGCAGCGCGACCGACGCAAAGGTGCGCAGCATCCCGGCGCCGTCGACGGTCGCGGCCTCGATCAGCTCGTGCGGCACCGTCTCGAAGTAGTTGCGGAAGATGAGCGTCGTGATCGGGATGCCGAACACGACGTGCAGCAGGATCAGCGAGGGGATCCCGTTGGGGATGCCCGTGGACAGCACGAGCTCGAGCAGCGGGATCATGACGGCCTGGTACGGCAGGAACATGCCGAACAGGATCAGCGTGAACACGATGTCGGCCCCGGGGAAGCGCCACCGCGACAGCACGAAGCCGTTCATGCAGCCCAGGATCGAGGAGATGATCGTCGAGGGCACCACGAGCGCGACCGTGCGGCCGATGGAGGGAGCGAGCGTCTGCCAGGCCTGGGCCCAGTTCTCGGTGGTCCACGCCGTGGGCAGCGCCCAGGCGCGCGCGGGCGTCGCATCGCCCTGTCCCTTGAAGCTCGTCACCACGAGCACGTACACCGGGATCAGGACGAACAGGATCCCGATCAGCAGCGTGGCATAGCGCAGGGTCCGCAGGGTCGCCCGGCGCCCCGTCGGCCGGGGCGGCGCGGCGGGTGCCGTGGACGCGGGGATGGAGAGGGCCTCGGTGCTCATCGGGTGCGCTCCCGGTGCTGCTGGATCAGGTAGGGGACGGCGAGGACAGCGACGAACACGAGCAGCAGGGTGCCCACCGCGGCCGCGTTCGCGTAGTCGTAGCCGGACTTGAACACGAACATGTCGACCGCCGGCACCTTCGTCTGGTAGTTCGCGGGCTTGGAGATGGACATGATGAGGTCGAACGACTTGAGCGACATGTGCGCGATGATCACGAGCGCGCTCATGAGCACCGGCGTCAGCTGCGGGAAGATCACGTGGCGGTAGACCTGGAACTCGCTCGCCCCGTCCACGCGGGCCGCCTCCCGCAGATCATCGGGCACGCCGCGGAAGCCGGCCAGGAACAGCGCCATCACGTACCCCGAGAGCTGCCACACCGCGGGTAGGGCGATCGCGATGATGCCGAGCGTGATGTGGTTCCACCACGGGTTCTGCAGGAAGTCCAGATGCACCATCTGGAACAGGCGGTTCAGCCCGGATGCCGCGTCGCCCTGGTTGGAGTTCAGCAGCCATCGCCAGACCACGCCCGATGCCACGAACGAGATCGCCATCGGGAACAGATAGACGGTCTGGAAGATCTGCCCGCCGCGGATCGGCCGCTCGAGCAGCCACGCCCACACGAAGCCGATGCCGAGGGCGCCCGCGAGGAACACCGCCGTGAACAGCACGAGATTCACCAGGGAGTGGCGGAACTGGGGCGTGCCCAGCAGGTCCATGTAGTTCTGCAGGCCGACGAACGACACGGGACGACGGCCGTTGGCCTGCCCGGCGGTGTGGTTGTCGGTGAGTGAGGTCCACAGGTTCCGGCCGATCAGCACGTACACGAAGACCGCAACGAGGATCAGCGAGGGGGAGATCAGCAGGAGGGGAGGACCGAAGCGGCGCAGGAAGGAGCGCACGAGGAGCCTTTCGTCCGAGGAGGAGCAGGGAGCGGCCCTCCAGCCGCTCCCTGCCGTGGTGCCCGATCAGGCGGCGTGCTTGTCCGCCGCGTCGACCAGCGCCTTCTGGTAGGCCGCGAGATCGCTCGCGCCCGAGGTGAACTGGCTCGTGGCGTCCGAGATGTCGTTGAGCCACGCGATCGGGACGGCGGCACCGTGCGCGATCGAGGGGCAGATCGTGTCCTCCTTGAACGACGTCAGAGCCGTCTGCTGGTACGGGCCGAACTTCGAGTTGTCGGTGTCGGTGCGCGCCGGGATGGAGCCCTTGGCGAGGTTGAAGGCGAGCTGGCCGTCCGTCGAGCTGATCGTCTCGAGCCACGCCTTGGCGCCGTCCTCGTTCGGGGCCCCCTCGGGCAGGGTGAAGGAGTCGGCGAGGAAGCCGAAGATCTTGTCCTTGCCCGGGAGCGGGAAGTAGACGTACTGGTCGTTCTCGGCGAGCTCGGCCTCCTGGAAGGCGGCCACGGCCCAGTCGCCCATCACGTTGTAGGCGGCCGTGTTGTCGATGAGCTGCTGGGTTGCGTCGGGCCAGTCGAGTCCGTCGCGATCGGTGTTGGTGTAGCCCATCATCTTCTCGAACTGCTGCAGGGCCGTCGTCACGTCGGCCGAGTCCCACGCGGTGGACCCGTCGAACAGGCCGTTGTAGCCGTCGGCGCCGAGGTCGGCCATGAGGATCGCCTCGAGCAGGTTGATCTGGGTCCACGTGGTCGCGATGGACAGCGGGGTCACCCCGGCGGCCTTGGCCTTGTCGAGGTTGGCGATGAACGCGTCGACGTCGGCGGGCGGCGTCGCCGGGTCGATCCCCGCCTTGGTGAGCACCTCGGTCGACCCCCACACCATGTTCGAGCGGTGGATGTTCGACGGGATCGAGTAGATCTTGCCGTCGACGGTGAGGCGGTCCACGAGGTCCTGGGGGAACGCGTCGGTCAGGCCGTAGTCGTCGTAGAGCGACGAGACGTCCTGGATCTGGGCCGCGTCGATGTAGTCGGCGAGCTCGGCACCCGCGTGCGCCTGGAAGGTGTCGGGCGGATCGCCCGCCTGGAGGCGCGACTGCAGCATGTCCTTGGCGGCCGAGCCCGCGCCGCCGGCGACGGCGCCGTTGACGAAGGTGAAGTCGGAGTGCTGCTTCGTGAACACCTCGACGAGGGCGTCGAGGCCGGCCTTCTCGGAGCCCTGGGCCCACCACGTGAAGACCTCGACCTCCTTGCTCTTGTCGCCCCCTCCGCCACCGGAGTCGTCGCCGCACGCGGCGAGCGTGCCGACGGCGATGCCCGCGGACGACAGGGCGAGGAAGTTCCTGCGGTTGAGCATGGTCGGTTCTCCTTTGAACGATGCACGGCCCCGGCGGCGATACCCGGGTGCGCAGCAGTCTAGGCTCACCCGAGAGCGCTCTCGTGAGCAATAGTGAGACCGTGACCGCCTCGTGACGTGATCCCCGTCGCCTTCCGGACCCCGACCGTCCCGACGGAGGCCCCGCGCGGCCCACGTACCATGACAGGGACCGATCGCGCGCCATCGCGCCGCACCGCGGGTCCGCGCACGACAACGACTTCCCGGAGGGTGGACACAGATGTCCGAATACGCAGGTGTTGCAGTCAGCGCCGGTCGAGTGATCGGCACGGTCCGATCGATGGCGCCGCCGGTCGCGGAGCCCGCCGCCGATGCCAAGGTCGCCGAGGACGCCGATGTCGCGCAGGAGGCCGCACGCATCAAGGAGGCCGCCGCCGCGGTGCAGGAGGCCCTGACCCGGCGCGCCGAGCGCGCCGAGGGCAACGCCAGGGCCGTCCTCGAGGCGACCGCCCAGATGGCCGCGGATCCCACCCTCGTCCAGACCGCGGAGGGGCTCATCAGCTCCACCCGCGTGACCCCCGAGCGCGCCGTGTGGGACGCCGGCGACCAGGTCGCCGCGATGCTCGAGAACCTCGGCGGCTACATGGCCGAGCGCGCCGCCGACGTCAAGGACGTGCGGGCCCGCATCGTCGCCGAGCTGCGCGGCGAGCAGGCGCCGGGCATCCCCGACGTGGCCGAGCCGTTCGTGCTGCTCGCGATCGACCTCGCCCCGGCCGACACCGCGACCCTCGACCCCACCAAGGTGATCGCGCTCGTCACCTCTGACGGCGGCCCGCAGTCGCACACCGCGATCCTGGCGCGCCAGCTGGGCCTGCCGGCGATCGTCGCCGCCAAGGGCATCGATGCGATCGCCGACGGCTCCGAGGTGTTCGTCGACGGTGCCCGCGGCACCATCAGCGACGAGGTCGGCGATCGCGAGCGTCAGCTCGCCGCCGCGTGGGCCGAGCTGCAGAAGAACCCGCTCACCTACTCCGGCGGCGGGGTCACCCTCACCGACGGCACCCGCATGCAGCTGCTCGCCAACATCGGCAACGCCAAGGACGCCGAGAAGGCGGCCGCGGCGCACGCCGACGGGGTGGGCCTGTTCCGCACGGAGTTCCTGTTCCTCGATCGCGAGGACGAGCCGAGCGTGGCCGAACAGCAGAAGGCGTACGCCGCCGTGTTCTCGCACTTCGGCGGCAAGAAGGTCGTGGTCCGCACGATCGACGCGGGCGCCGACAAGCCGCTGCCCTTCCTGACCGACGCCGACGAGCCCAACCCCGCGCTCGGCGTGCGCGCCTACCGCACCTCGTGGGAGAAGCGCTCCGTGCTGACCAACCAGCTCGACGCGATCGCCGCCGCGGCCGCCGAGTCCGACGCGAAGGCGTGGGTCATGGCCCCCATGATCTCGACCGTCGAGGACGTGCAGGACTTCATCGGCATGTGTCGCGAGCGAGGCATCTCGCCCGCCGGGATCATGGTCGAGACGCCCTCGGCGGCCGTCACCGCCGACCGCTGCCTGGCCGAGTGCGATTTCGCGTCGATCGGCACCAATGATCTCACCCAGTACACGATGGCGGCCGATCGCATGCTCGGATCCCTCGCCCACCTGAACAACCCATGGCAGCCCGCGGTGCTCGCGCTGGTCGGTGCCACGTGCACCGGCGCCCGCGCTGCCGGGGGCGACCCCGAGGCGTTCGGCGAGGTCGCCAACAAGCCGGTGGGCGTGTGCGGGGAGGCCGCGGGGGACCCTGCGCTCGCCGTGGTCCTCGTGGGCCTGGGCGTGAACTCGCTGTCGATGACCCCCCGCTCGCTGCCCGCCGTGGCGACCGTGCTCGCGACCGTCTCGCTCGAGGAGGCCCGGCGCCTCGCGCAGATCGCCGTCTCGGCCCGCACGGCCGACGAGGGCCGCGACGCGGTCCGGGCGTCCCTGCCGATCCTGGAGCAGCTGGGTCTCTGAGACCCGGGGCTGCGGCCCCTCATGCACAACGCCCCGGCCCGCGCGATGCGGGACGGGGCGTTCGTGCGGAAGGTCCGCAGCCAGAGGGCTCAGGAGTCCGCGTCGAGATCCTTCTCGAGCAGATCCGCGAGGGCGTTGACCGACTCCTCGGCCCCGTCGCCCTCGGCACGCAGAGTGACCTCGTCGCCGTGGCCGGCGCCGAGCGTCATGAGCATGAGGATGCTCGAGGCCTGCACGGGGTTGCCGCCGGCCTTCTCGATCGTGACCTGGGCCGGCTGCTCGCCGGCGGCCTTGGAGAAGATCGCGGCGGGGCGGGCGTGGAGCCCGGACGAGCTGGCGATCTTGACGGTGCGCTCTGCCATGGGAATGCCTTTCGGAAGGTCCTGCGTCGTGGGGTCAGGCTACAGGGGCCCGACCGATTCATGGAGGATCGAGGTCCTGGTGGGACGGGGCATCCGACGGATCGAGCGCCCCGTCCCACGATGGCGGTCCCTGAGGGGTCTCAGAGGGCCTTCATCCGCTCGGCCACGGCTGCGAGGGCCGCGGGGTACAGCGGGTGGGTCTGGTCGAGACCGGTGATCTCGACGGTCGCCGCGTCGGCGTCGTCACCGCTCAGGATGCCCTGCAGCTGCGTCACCTCGTCGTCGCCCTCGGGCGTGAACGCGAGGGCCGCCGAGAACGATCCCATGAGGGCATCGTGCTCGAGCCCGCGCTCGGCGAGCTCGGCCGCGGGCCCGACGATCCGGTCGTGGCGGGAGAGCTTGCGCAGCGGGCTGCGACCCACCCGTTCCGGGGTGTCGGGCAGGTACGGGTTCGCGAAGCGGGTGAGGATCTTGGCCTTGTAGGCCGCCTGCACCTCGGGTTCGAACCCGTGCTTGGCCACGAGCAGCGCCGACGTCTCGTCGAGCACGTCGGAGACCTTCGCCCGGATCTCCTGGTCGGCGATCGCGTCGGAGATCTTCTCGATGCCCTTCGCCCAGCCGTACCACGCGGTGGTGGCGTGCCCCGTGTTGAGCGTGAACAGCTTGCGCTCGATGTACGGGGCGAGATCGTCCACGTAGGTGGCACCGGGGATGTCGGGCTCGGACCCCTCGAAGGGGGTGCGCTCGACGACCCACTCGCAGAAGGTCTCGACGGTCACGTCGAGGCCCGCGTCGGGCGCCTGGGCGGGGACGATCCGGTCGACCGCCGTGTTCGCGAAGATCGCCCGCTCGGCGAGCTCGTCGCCCTCGTAACTCGTGGCGATCTCGGCGGCCAGGATGTCGGTCGCGTTGATCGCGTTCTCGCACGCCATGACCGCGATCCTCGGGGCGCCCGCCTCGCGCGCCGCGATGCCCTGGGCGATCGCGGGTGCGACGAACTTGAGGATGTGGGCGCCGACGGCTGTGGTGACGATGTCAGCGCTCGCGATCTGCTCGACGAGAGCGTCGACCTCGGACCCCGAGTTCACGGCGGAGAAGCCTGCGACCTCGATGTCCTGGGGCTCTTCGCCCACGACGTGGACGGTGTACGCGTCCGCCTGCCGAAGCTGGTCGATGAGGGCCTCCGCGACGTCCGCGAAGACCAGCTCGATGCCCGCCTCGTGCAGGAGGAGCCCGATGAACCCGCGGCCGATGTTGCCGGCTCCGAAGTGGACTGCCTTCATCTGTGATCACTCCTCGTCGAAGATGGACAGGATCTCGTCGGCGGAGGACGCCTGCTCGAGCCTGGCGACCTGCGCCGGATCCGAGAACGTCATGGCGACATTCTGCAGCAGGGCCAGGTGCTCGTTGCCCTGGCCGGCGATCCCGACCACGAAGCGGACCTCGTTGCCGTTCCAGTCGATCGGGTCGTCGTACCGGATGAAGGACATGCCGGAGCGCAGGATCGAGGACTTGGCGTCGTTGGTCCCGTGGGGGATCGCCAGGCCGTTGCCCATGAACGTGGACACCGAGCGCTCGCGGTCGTGCATCGCCGCGACGTAGCCCTCGTCCACGGCGCCCGCGCCGACGAGCAGCTGGCCTGCTTCGTCGATGGCAGAGGCGGCCGAGGAGGCCGTCCCGTGGAGCACGACGCTCGAGGCCGGCATGACCTCGTCGCTCCTCGCATCGGCCGGTGCCTCGGCGGGCGTGTCCGCGCGGTGGGTCCCGCCGGCAGCCGCCGGTGCGGTCTCGGCGGGGGCGTCGCCCGCGGTGTTGCGCTCGCGGACCAGTTCGACGACCTCGTCGTAGCGCGGCGAGTTCATGAACTGGTCGACCGCGACGTGCACGGCCGAGCCGGTGCGCTGCGCGGCACGGTCCGCGAGCTCCTTCTGGGTGACGACCAGGTCCCACTCGTTCGAGAGGCTCGAGATCGCCTTGTTGGTCACCTCGACGTCGTCGAAGCCCGCAGCGCGGATCTTCTTGCGCAGGACGGTCGCGCCCATGGCGGAGGAGCCCATGCCGGCGTCGCACGCGAACACGATCCTGTGGATCGGACCGGTGTGGGCATCGGCGTCCGAGTCCGTGACGGCGCCGCCGGCGGCACCGGTGAGCGCGCCCGCGACGGAGGACTTCTTGCCCTTCATCTGCTCCATCTTGGCGGTGGCCGCCGCGATGTCGCCGTCGTCCTGCTTGCCGATCCGGAGGAACAGCGAGGCGAGCACGAAGCTGACGAGCGCCGCGCCGAACACGGCCACGAGGATCGTCAGATGGTCGCCGCGGGCGGCGACGCCCATGACGGCGAGGATCGAGCCCGGCGAGGCGGGAGCGATGAGCCCGTTGCCGAACGCGACGTTGAGGAACACGCCCGTCATGCCGCCGCCGATCGCGGCGATGATGAGGATCGGCTTCATGAGCACGTAGGGGAAGTAGATCTCGTGGATGCCGCCGATGAACTGGATGATCGCGGCGCCCGGCGCCGAGGCGCGCGCGGCACCGCGTCCGAAGACCGTGTAGGCCAGCAGGATGCCCAGGCCGGGGCCGGGGTTGGCCTCGAGCAGGAACAGCACGGACTTGCCGGCGGAGCCGGCGGCCTCGGAGATGCCGAGCGGGGTCAGCACGCCGTGGTTGATGGCGTTGTTGAGGAAGAACACCTTGGCCGGCTCGATGAGGATCGAGACGAGCGGCAGCAGATCGAGGTGGATGAGCCCCTGCACGCCGTCCGACAGGAGGTGCATGACCCAGTTGACGATCGGGGCGAGGCCGAAGAAGCCCACCACCGCCATCACGAAGGCGAGGATGCCGGCCGAGAACATGTTGACGAGCATCTCGAAGCCGGCGGGGATGCGCGGCTGCACGATCTCGTCGAACTTCTTCATGAGCCACGCGGCGAGCGGCGCCATGATCATGGCGCCGATGAACATGTGGACCTGGCCGAGGCCCGAGAAGGTCGAGGAGTCGTTGCCCTCGGCCATCCACTTCGCGAGAGCAGGAGCGTTCTCCTGGGCGATCAACCAGTCGGAGCCCGCGATCACGCCCATGGTCGCGACGACGCCCACGACGGCACCGCGCGCCTCGTAGACCATCCGGCCGCCGGTGTTGGCGATCAGCAGCGGCAGCAGATAGTGGATCGTGGGGCCGACGATCGAGGACAGGGCCGCATTCGGGGTCCAGCCGTCGGCGATGAAGAAGGCCGTGAAGATGCCCCACGCGATCAGCGCGGGGATGTTCGGCATGACCATGTTCGACAGCGAGGTGCCGACCTTCTGGAGGGCGACCCGGGGGCTCAATCCCGTCCGGGTCTCGGTGGTGGTGCTCATGTGTGTCCTTAGCGGAGGCCCGGGCGACGACGATGTCGCGACCACGGGGTGATAGCAGGAGCGGCCCGGGCGGGCCGTCGACGGCTCCCTGCCGCTGCGCAGGGACGAGTCGACACGGCGGAGAGCCGATGCGGACAGTCTAGGTCGGCCTCGTCCCATGACCCGGGGCTTTCGTGCCCAGAGGTCCTGGTGACCGTCACGATTCGGCCACAGCAGGGGGCCGAAGGTCCCGACGGGCACAGGGCGCCGTGTGCTGGGGATCGGGCCGTGCGGCGGCCACTCGACGGCCGCTCGGCGGCCACCTGGCGGGGGTGCTCAGGAGCGTTCGGATCGCGAGGCCGGGAACACGAAGCGCCCGTAGGTGACGTATCGGAAGGACGTGGAGACGATCTGGCCGATGAGGGTCCCCGAGATGTTGTCGGCGAGCGGGGAGTCGAGCCCGAGCACGTAGCGCGAGAAGGCGAGGCAGCCCAGCTGCAGGGCCGAGGCGATCAGGTTCACGACCACGAAGGCGACGATCGAGCGCGTGGTGCGGGGAGTCGGCCGGTCCGCGAACGTCCACAGCCGGTTGCCGAGATAGGTCAGGACGCTCGCGAACGCGATCGTGAGCACCTTGGCCGTCACGGGATGGGCGAACAGGACGCCGTGGCCCCACCCGTGGACGGGATCGAGGAACACGAGCACGTTGTACATCGCGGCGTCGATGACGAAGACGACCCCGCCGACGACCAGGAACTTCAGGCTCGAGCCCAGGTGGCGGGCGACCAGGCGGCGCAGGCGCCCTCCGCGGTGCGGGTTCTCGACCCGCGGGGCGCCCTGAGGGGGTGCGCCGGCCGACGGCGCGTCGGCCGAGGGAGCGGCAGGCGAGGAGGTCGGCACGCGTGGCACTGTACTCCAGCGTCCTCCGCGCGAGCGCGTAGCATGCTGGGCGATCCCACACCCACCCGCCAGGAGGAACACATGATTCCCGTCGCCCTTGCCATCGCCGGCTCGGAGGCCACCGGCGGCGCCGGCGCGCAGACCGACCTGAAGACCTTCCACCAGCTCGGCACCTTCGGCACCGTGGCCCTGACCTGCATCGTCTCCTTCGACCCGAACAGTGGTTGGGCGCACCGCTTCGTGCCGGTCGACCCGCAGGTGATCCAGGACCAGATCGAGGCGACGACCGCGCTCCACGACATCGACACTGTCAAGATCGGCATGCTCGGCACCCCCGCGACGATCGACGCGGTCGCCGCGGCGCTCGGCCGCCAGGAGTGGAAGAACGTGGTGCTCGACCCCGTCCTCATCTGCAAGGGGCAGGAGCCCGGGGCTGCGCTCGACACGGACAACGCGCTCAAGGAGACGATCCTCCCGCTCGCGACCTTCGTGACTCCCAATCTCTTCGAGTCGCTCTCCCTGTCCGGGATGGACGCGATCGAGTCGATCGAGGACCTGAAGGAGGCCGCACGCCGTATCCATGACGCCTCGGGTGCCGTCGTGCTCGCCAAGGGCGGCGTCGAGCTGCCGGGCGACGACGCGGTCGACGTGTTCTACGACGGCGAGCAGATGGTCGAGCTCGCGAGCCCCAAGGTGGGTCAGGAACGGGTCTCGGGGGCGGGCTGCACGCTCGCCGCGGCCGTGACCGCCGAGCTCGCCAAGGGGGCGTCGCCGCTCGAGGCGGCCCGGACCGCCAAGGCGGTCGTGGACAGCGCGATCGCGCATCGTCAGGGCGGGCACGCTCCCTTCGAGGCCGTCTACCAGGGCGCCTACCCGGGCTGATCAGGTGAGCGTCACGAGCCGCTCGCCCTCGCGGTAGGCCGCGAACATGGCGGGGGAGTTGTGGGCCACCACGACGCCGGTGGGCCCCGCCGCGATCAGGCCGCCCGAGGCGCCGCGCGCCGTGAGCTCCGCGGCGATGGTCGCCTCGATCGCCGCGAGCGGTTCGAGACCGGCGTAGGCGACGCGCGCCGTGACGTCATGGGCGACCGCGCCGCGGATGAAGGCCTCGCCCTCGCCCGTGCAGGACACCCCGATGACGTCGTCGCGCGCGAAGGTGCCGGCGCCGATGATCGGAGTGTCCCCGACCCGGCCGTCGGCCTGGCCGACCATGCCGCCCGTCGAGGTCGCTGCGGCGATGCGCCCGTCGGCGTCGATCGCGACCGCGCCCACGGTGCCGTGGCGCGAGGCCTCCTGCCGCGCCGCGAGGACACGCTCGAGCTGCGCGAGCCGCGCCTCGGTCACGAAGTGCTCGGGCTCGACCGTCTCGAGCCCCCACGAGCGGACCAGCTCGGCCGTCGGCGCGACCAGCAGCACGTGATCGGAGCGCTCCATGACGGCGCGTGCCGCCCGCACGGGATTGCGCGCCCAGCGCGAGGCGGCGACGGCGCCGGCCGCGCCGTCACCGGTCATCACCGACGCGTCGAGCTCGGCCCGCCCGCTCGCGGTGAGCGCGGCGCCCCGGCCCGCGTTGAACAGCGGATCGTCCTCGAGCGCGGCGACCGTGGCGCACACTGCGTCGAGCGCGGCGCCGCCTGCGACGAGGACCTCCTCGCCCACGCGGTGCGCCGCGGCGAGGGCTGCGTCGTAGTCCGCCTTCGCCTCGAGCGAGAGCTCCTCGACCCGGCCGCCCGCGCCGCCGTGCAGCACGAGCGCGAAGCCGCGCTCGTCGAGGGGTGCGGTGAGGGTGCGCAGGGCGGGGGTCATGGAGTCTCCTCGGGGTCGGGTTGGGGTCGGGGTCGGGGTCGGGGTCGAGGCGAGGGCCGCGACCCCACGGTAGGACGGCAGGCGGGCGCGGCGCTCGCCCGGTTCGGCAGGTCGCCGGTCACGAAGAGGTCTCGATATGTGAATTCCCGTTTCGCCGGGTGGACACGTCGGGGGCCGGGGCCCATTCTCGACCTATGAGGAACGATGCGAGCTCGAGCGGTGAGGCCGTCATCTCCGTGCGCGGCGTCGACAAGTACTTCGGCGACTTCCAGGCTCTCCGGGACATCGACCTCGACATCCACCGTGGCGAGGTGGTCGCGCTGATCGGCGCATCGGGCTCCGGCAAGTCCACCCTGTGCCGCTGCATCAACCGGCTCGAGACCATCACCTCGGGCACCATCACGATCGACGGCAAGCCGCTGCCCGAGGAGGGCAAGGATCTCGCGAAGCTGCGCTCCGAGGTGGGCATGGTCTTCCAGTCCTTCAATCTCTTCCCGCACATGCGGGCCGTGGAGAACGTGACCCTCGGTCCCATCAAGGTCAAGGGGGTCTCCAAGGCCGAGGCCCAGAAGCAGGCGATGGAGCTGCTCGCGCGCGTCGGCCTGCAGGGCAAGGAGCACAACCTGCCCGCGGCGCTCTCGGGCGGTCAGCAGCAGCGCGTCGCGATCGCCCGCGCGCTCGCCATGCAGCCCAAGGCCCTCCTGTTCGACGAGCCCACCTCCGCCCTCGATCCCGAGGTCATCAAGGAAGTGCTCGACGTCATGCAGGAGCTCGCCGAGGCCGGCATGACGATGCTCGTGGTCACCCACGAGATGGGCTTCGCGCGCCACGTGTGCGATCGCGTCGTCTTCATGGACTCCGGCGAGATCGTCGAGGAGTCCGAGCCCGAGCAGTTCTTCACCGCTCCCCGCTCCGAGCGCGCCCAGGCGTTCCTGTCCAAGATCCTGGCCCATTGATCCCGGCGTTCGTGCGCCACCGCAGTCCGTAGTCCCTCTCGAACGGAGAAGCCCGATGAATCCCTCGACCCGCCCCTCGCGCCGCGCTCTGCTGGGCGCCGCTGCCCTCCTGCCCGTCGGCGCCGCGCTCGCGGCCTGCTCCTCGAGCGGCTCCGACGCCCCCGCCATCGGTGGAGGCTCCGGCGGCTCGGACGGAGGCGGCGGCTCCAACGTCGGCTCCGACTACGACTCGATCATCGCGGGCGGCCCCATCGCCGATGACGCGACGGTCTCGGGGAGCGAATGGGCCCAGGCCATCAAGGAGGCCGGCAAGCTCAAGCGCGGCGGCATCACCACCGGCCAGATCTTCTCGCTCAAGGACCCGTCCACGGGCAAGGTGACCGGCTTCGACGCCGGCATCACCCAGCTGCTCGCGCAGTACGTCATGGGCAAGGACTCGGCGGAGAAGATCGAATACCTCGACACGACCGTCGAGACCCGCGAGACCATGCTCCAGAACGGCACGGTCGACGTCGTCGTCGCGACCTACTCGATCACGGCGCCGCGCATGGAGAAGGTCAACTTCGCGGGCCCGTACTACTCCTCGGGCGCGGCCATCCAGGTGCGCTCGGACGACGACTCGATCACCTCGGTCGACGACCTCACGGGCAAGAAGATCACGACGGAGTCCGCCTCGACCGGGTACGACGCCATCATGAAGCACGTCCCGGATGCCCAGGACTCCGACATCCAGCAGTTCGCGGAGAACGACCAGTGCATCGCCGCGCTCAAGCAGAAGCGCGTCGACGCCTACGTGCTCGACCAGTCGATCCTGCTGTCCAACGCCGTCGCCGACGACTCTCTCAAGGTGGTCGGCGAGCCCTTCACGAAGGACCCGTACGGCATCGGCCTGTCCAAGGACCACGAGGACTCCCTCGACTTCGTCAACGGCTTCCTGCAGAAGATCTACGACGACGGCACCTGGGCCAAGCTGTGGAAGGCCACCATCGGCCAGGTCGTCGAGGGCGAGACCCCGGCGCCGCCCACGATCGGCGATACCGCCGCCACCGAGTGACACCCGGCGCCCGTCGTGCGCGCGTCCCGGCGCGCGCACGACGGGCCGTTCGATGAGAGGAGGACGAGTCGATGGACGCGATCACCGACAACATCCCGGCCCTGCTGCACGGGATCGGCACGACCTGCCTGCTCACGATCCTGGGATACGCGTTCTCGCTCCTCTTCGGCACCCTCCTGGCCGTGTGCCGCGTCAGCCCGATCCCGCCGCTGCGCTGGGCGGCGACGGTCTACGTCGAGATCTTCCGCAACATGCCGATGCTGTCCCTGCTCGTGCTGCTCGCGTTCGGGATGCCCGACGCCGGTCTGCTGCTCCCGCTGTTCTGGACCGGCGTGCTCGCGCTCGTGCTGTCGGGGTCGGCGTTCGTGTGCGAGACCGTGCGCTCGGGGATCAACACGGTCCCCATCGGCCACGCCGAGGCCGCGCGCTCGATCGGTCTGGGGTTCTTCGGCGTCCTCCGCTTCGTCGTGCTGCCCCAGGCGTTCCGCACGATGATCCAGCCGCTCGTCAACATCTTCATCGGCACCGTGATCGGCTCGTCCCTGTGCGCGGCGGTCGCGGTGCCCGAGCTGACCTACCAGACCCAGGCGATCAACAACCAGTACGCGCAGGCCGTGCTCATGTTCCTGTTCGTCGGGGTCGTCTACCTGTGCCTGGCCTTCGCGGGCGGTCTCGTCGGCTGGCTGCTCGAGCGCCGCCTGTCCCCGACCCGCCTGCTGAGTCGCCGCACCACGCGGATCGGAAGTGGAGCATGAGCGCGAGCGCGACCCGAGTCCTGTTCGACGAGCCGGGACCCCGCGGGCGCCGCCGGATCCTCCTGCTGTCGGTCCTGAGCGCGATGCTGATCCTCGGCGTCATCGCCCTGGGCCTGTACCAGTTCGGGATCAACGGGCAGCTCGCGGCCGACCGCTGGGCGCCGTTCCTGCGCCCGGACTACATCGCCTTCCTCGGGCAGGGCGCCAAGGGCACGTTCCTGGCCACGGCCGTCGCCGCCGTGTTCGCGTTCCCCATCGCGCTCCTGCTGGCCCTCGGGCGCCTGAGCTCATTTCTCCCGCTGCGCTGGGTCACGACCGCCTGGATCGAGGTCTTCCGCTCGATCCCGATGCTGCTGGTCGTCTACTTCTTCCTGCTCGCCCTGCCGGGAGCACCCTTCAACGTCACGTTCCCGCGGTTCTGGATGCTCGTGATCCCCATGATCCTGGTGTCCTCCGCCACGACCGCCGAGGTGTTCCGGGCCGGCATCCGTGCCGTGGACCGCGGACAGTCCGAGGCGGCGGCGTCGATCGGGCTGACGCACGCCCAGACGCTGCGCTACATCGTGATCCCGCAGGCGATCCGCCTCGTGCTGCCGAGCCTGATCCTGGCCCTCGTCTCCCTCCTCAAGGACTCGACGCTCGGCTTCGTGGTCAGCTACAACGAGCTGCAGTACCAGGGCAAGTCGCTCGTCGCCTACACGCACTTCCTGATCCAGACGTACCTGATCGTCGCCTTCCTCTACGTCGCGCTGAACTTCGTGCTGACCCAGTTCGCGCATTGGCTGGACCGTCGTATGCAGCGGCGCGCCGCCTCGAACACGGGCTCGCTGGTCGACTGACCGGCCCGCCCGTGAGTTCTCCCCCGTCCGTCCTCGGAAGCAGGTCTTGCCCCATGTGCCGTCTCCTCGGCGTCGTCACCCGTGAGCACACGCCCCTCAGGGAGGCCGTCCCCGACGAGCTGCCCCTGTTCACCGCCCTCTCGGAGCGGCACAAGGACGGGTGGGGCGTCGCCTGGTACTCCTCGAACTCGTCGGAGTCCGCTCCCGTGCTCGAGGTGCGCAAGGGGATCGACACCGCCCGCGCCTCGAACGAGTACGGGCGAGCCGTCGCGGACGCCGACGGGGAGCTCGTGATCGTGCACCTGCGCCGGGCGAGCGTGGGCCTCGGACTCGCCCTCGACAACACCCATCCCTTCGTCGTGGGCGACGTGGCCTTCGCCCACAACGGCCAGTTCGACATGCCCGCGGGATTCCGCGAGCGGGTGCTGGCCCGTGGCGGCCGCCCGGTGCAGGGCACCACGGACTCCGAGCTCTACTTCTCGCTCGTCACCGCGCACGCCCGCGAGGGGGGCTGGGCGCTCGCCGTCCAGCGTGCGGCCCAGGACGTCACGCAGTGGGTCCAGGAGCTCGGCGGGCGCTACCCCGAGGGGCTCAACTGCCTGGTGATGACGCCGCACGAGCTCGTCGCGTACGCCCAGTCGGATCCCGCCCAGCTGCTCGAGGACTCGACCTGGGACACCTACGACCTGCGCTGCCTGGTCGAGGAGCACCGCGTGATCGTGAGCTCCTCGGGCTACCCGCAGGACGCTTTCGTCTCGATCCCCCAGGGCAACGCGCTCACGGTGCACCGCGGCACGCTCACGGTGGACGTGCGCTCCCCGCTCGACGGCTTCGAGCTCGCGACCGCACAAGCGCGGGGAGAGGCGGCGTGGGCCGCCGCCCGCCCCGACGCGCCCGGCGCACAGCCGTCCCTGCGGGCCGCCTGACGGGGCGGGCAGAGGAGCGGCGGGCGGGGGAGTAGCGCCCGCTCGGTGGGTGAGGGAGTTGTGCCCGGTCGGTGGGTGAGTGAGTTGCGCCCGGTCGGTGCGTGAGCAGTGCCGTGTCGACGTCTGCGGGCGAGGCGCTGTCCCGCGATCCACCTCTGCATTCGGGTCGCTATCCCGTCTCCACTTCTGCGTGCGGGCCGCTACCTCACATCGACTTCTGCGTTCGCGGTGCCATCTTGCATTGTCTTCTGCGTTCCGGGTGCCATCCGACATCGATCTCTGCGTTCCGGGTGCCAACTTGCATCGACCTCTGCGTCCGTAGCGCTATGTCGCACGTGTGGCGACTCTTGCGCAGATCTGGATGAGGGCAACGCCGTCCTTCTCGGCATCCGAGGCTCACCGCGGCGTGCGTGCTCTGCGGTGCCCTTCGACGCATGCGCTGTCAGACGAGGATGACTGCGGTGCCCATCGAGGGGTACGTCGTCGTCGTTCTCCGGGAGCGAGGCGCACGTTGTCGTCGTTCATCCGCTGAATAGCGACGTTCTTGTGCCTGTCGATGTGTGCGGGGTCCCGCTTGTGCCTGTCGATGCGCGGGGGTCATGCCTTGGGTGTGGACGAGAGCGAGCGGTACATTGCCGTCGCTATCCCGAATCGAGTGGTACGTTGTTGTCGCTATCCTAAATCGAGTGATGCGTTGTCGTCGTTATTCTGCTGAATGGCGACGTCTTTGTGCCTGTCGATGTGGGCGGCGGTCCTGCCTCAGGTGTGAGGGGGCGCCGGGGCCTCCGTATCGCGCGCCGTGGGCACACCGCCGCGTCGACACCGCTGCGCTCACACCGCCGTGACGAGTCGCCGTAGTCCCTCGTCGAGCTCATCGTTGGGCACGCCGAATCCCACGACGATGCCTGGTCGGGGCGCCCTGTCCGCCCAGTAACGGTCGAGGGACTCCAGGCGGACCCCCTCTCGGGCCGCACGCTCGAGCAGCGGGCCGACGGGCGCATCGGCGAGCACGATCGCGGCCAGCCCGCCGGGCACGTCCTGCACGGCGAGCCCGGGCGCCTCGCCGAGCCGGTCACGAAGCTGTTGGAGGCGCCGACGATGCCCCGGCCGTGCACCTTGCAGCTGCCGGTCCAGGGCACCCGAGCCCACGAACGCCGCCATGGCCGCCTGCGGCACCGCGCCGAGCGGCGTCCCGACCGCGCCGCGCACGGTCACGAGCGACTCGACGAGCCAGGCGGGCGCGAGGAGATGGCCGGCGACGATGCCGGGATCCGCGAGCGAGGACAGGCTGCCCAGCAGCACGGTGCGGGGATCGGCCGGATCGTCGAGCCCGGCGAGAGCCGGCAGCGGCGCGCCCTCCCACCGCCATTCGGCGGTGTGCTCGTCCTCGACCACGACGAAGCCCTCGGCCCGGGCCCGCTCGAGGATCGCCAGGCGCCGCCCGACGGGGAGCGACCCGCCGAGCGGGTGCTGGTGCGAGGGAGTCACGACGAGCACGTCGAGGCCCCGCGGCAGGCGTTCGGGATCGAGCCCCAGCCCGTCGACCGGAACATCGACGACGCGATCACCGCGGACATCGGGGATGCGCCGTAGGCTCGGGTACCCGGGCGACTCGAAACCGACCGTGAGAGGGCGTCCGTGCCGCTGCTGCAGCGCCGTCAGCACGAGCATCAGGCCGTCGCGCGTCCCCGCGGTGACCGCGACCTGCTCGGCCGACGCGCGCACGGCACGCACCCGCCGCAGCCGCTCGGCGAGCACCTCGCGCAGAGCGCGGGATCCGAGCGGCTCAGCCCGTGTCCCGTGCGCACTCGCCGCCGCGTCCCGCCAGGCCCGCCGCCAGGCAGGGGAGGGCAGCGAGAGGAGACCGCGGGAGGACCCCGGCCGCAGGTCGATGGCCGCCGGTGCCGACGACGCCCGGCCAGGCGCCGGCGGCACGACGCGCGCAGGCGACGCGGCGTGGCGGGGCAGGAGGGCGAGGACGGGATCGACGACCGTGCCGCTGCCGCGCACGGCCGTGAGGTACCCCTCCGCGCTCAGCTGCAGGTAGGCACCGACGACGCTCCCGCGCGAGATGCCCAGCCGCTCGGCGAGCGCGCGTGAGGACGGCAGGGGATCGCCGGGACGCAGGGTGCCCTCGGCGACGAGCGCACGGATCTGCGCGGCGAGGCGCTCGGGCACGGACCCTTCCGGGCCCGCCGCCGGATCGAGCGGCAAGTCCACGGGGCGTGCGGAGCGCGACATGGGCACATCTTCGCCCTTCACCCACCGAGTGGTCCATCGGAACACGCGAGAACTGGAACTGGTCGTGGACCACTGTGGCGGGTGAGCATGGTCCTCATGGCACAGAACACCCCCGGCACCGACGCACCCACCACCGGCTCCCCGCTCGTCAAGCGAGGGTTGGCCGACATGCTCAAGGGCGGCGTCATCATGGACGTCGTCACCCCCGAGCAGG